>JBKBXX010000011.1:0-44140 GCA_046313915.1 Burkholderiales bacterium
AAATCCTTCTGCTCGACGAACAGCAGCGGCCCCGGCTGCAGCCCCCAGATCAGCAACCCGCCGAGCAGCACCGCCGCGGTCGGCGAGCCGGGAATGCCCAGCGAGAGCATCGGCAGCAGCGCGCTCGTTCCGGCAGCATGCGCCGCCGTCTCCGGCGCCACCACGCCCTCGAGCTGGCCGGCGCCGAACTTGGCGCCGTCCTTGGACATGCGTTTGGCCACGCCATAGCTCATGAACGAGGCGGGCGTTGCGCCCCCCGGGGTGATGCCGAGCCAGCAGCCGATTGCACAGCTCCTCAACGAGGTGCCCCAGTACTGCGGCAACTTCTTCCAGGTCTGGAACACGATCCGCGGATCGATCTTTGCGCTCTTGCCCGAGAACGACAGCCCCTCCTCCATCGACAGTAGAATTTCGCCTATGCCGAACAGGCCGATGACCGCGATCAGGAAGTCGAAGCCGCGCATCAGTTCGTGCCACCCGAAAATCAGGCGCAATTGCCCGGTCACCGTATCGATGCCGACAGCCGCCAGCGCGAATCCCAGCATCATGGCCACCATGATCTTGAACGGCGGCTCCTTGCCCATGCCGATGAAGCTGCAAAAAGTCAGGAAGTAGACCGAAAAAAATTCGGGCGGGCCGAACTGCAACGCGAAACGCGCGACCAGCGGCGCGAGGAAGGTGATCAACAACACCGCAAAGAAAGCGCCGACAAAGGACGACGTGAAGGCGCCGGTCAATGCCTCGCCGGCCCGTCCCTGCTGTGCCATCGGATAGCCGTCGAAGGTGGTTGCCACCGACCACGGCTCTCCCGGAATATTGAACAAGATCGAGGTGATTGCGCCGCCGAACAACGCCCCCCAGTAGATGCACGACAGCATGATGATCGCCGAAGTCGGCGGCATCGTGAATGTCAGCGGCAGCAGAATCGCGATGCCGTTGGCGCCGCCGAGCCCCGGCAAAACGCCGATAATTACACCCAGGGTGACGCCGATGAACATCAGCAGCAGGTTGAACGGGGTCAGCGCCACCGCAAAACCATGGAACAGGGCGTTGATGTCTTCAAGCACTTTGCAACTCCTCTCTCATGCGGACAGACTGACGGCGGCTAGTACCCGAGGAAGCCGAGCGGATTGAACATGCCTTTGTAAAGCGGCACCTGAAACCACACCTCGAACATCAGGAAACCCGCGCCGCTAACCGCCACTCCCAACGCGATGCTTTTGAGCCAGCCATAGTTGCCGAGCCAGATCATGAATATGGCGATATAGACCGCAGAAGCGAGATACAGCCCGAGCAACTGGATGCCGATCACATACACCGCAGCCGGCAGCAATACCGACAGCACTTGCCTGAGGGCACCCCACTCCACGAAAATCTTGCCGCTGCGGCCGGCCTTGCCGAACAGCGATTGCGCCAGCGTCACCGCACTCGCCACAATGATGAGAATACCGATATAGAAGGGAAAGTAGCCGGCCTGCGGACCATCCGTGCCCCATCTCGCGCCGATCCGGTAGCTGTCAAACGCCACCACACAGCCGATCAGCAACGTCAGCAAAGCGACTGCGATTTCGACAGCGCGGCTCGATATGCCCGCGCCCGTAACGCTTCCTGTCTCGTTTTTTTCTTCCATAAGAAATGGCCAAAAATTGCCGGGATTGGACCCGGAGGGAGAACTGCAACACGGTGAGGGCGCAAAACGCGCCCTCACCGCAACGATCAGGGCTTGGCGAGGAACCCGGCCTCTTTCATCAAATCACGATGCAGGGCTTCGGCCTTTTCCAGCCACTTGACGTATTCCGCGCCGGTCATGAAGGATTGATTGAATGCGCCATCTTCCATGAACTTCTTCCATTCCGGCGTTTCGCGCACCTTCTTGAACAGGTTGACGTAGAAATCGACGACGTCCTTGCTCACTCCCGGTGTCGTGAAAATGCCGCGCAGCATCACATAGTCGACCGGCACTCCCGACTCCTTGCAGGTGGGAATGTCGCTCCACGACATGGTATCGGTGACCTTGGTCTTGTACGGCATGCGCTGGTCATCGAACACGCACAGTGCGCGCAGCTTGCCGGCACGCCACTGGGCGACCGCCTCGATCGGATTGTTGACGGTGGAATCGAGGTGCTTGCCCACCAGCTGTGTGGCCACTTCGCCACCGCCCTTGAACGGCACGTAGGTGAACTTCAGTCCCAGCGCCTTCTCGATCGCGACGGTGATGATCTGGTCTTCCTGCTTCGACCCGGTGCCGCCCATCTTGAACTTGTTGGGGCCGGCAGCCTTGACCGCATCGAAGTACTGCTTGGCGGTTTTGTACGGCGTCTCGGCATTGACCCACAGCACGAACTGGTCGAGCGCCAGCATGGCGACCGGCGTCAGATCCCTCCAGCTGAAAGGCACGCCGGTGGCGAGCGGCGTGGTAAAGGTGTTGGAAAGCGTGATGATGATCTTGTGGGGATCGCCTTTGGATCCCTTGACATCGAGAAAGCCTTCGGCACCGGCGCCGCCCGACTTGTTGAGCGGGATCAGCGACTGCTTCATCAGGTTGTGTTTGACGACGATACCCTGGATCAGGCGCGCCATCTGATCGGCGCCGCCGCCGGTACCGGCGGGGATCACGAACTCGACGGGCTTGGTAGGTTCCCACGCCGCCGCGGGTGCCGCGCAAGACAGTCCGAACACGGCGAGCAGCGGCATGACACCGCGCGCGAATACATGCTGAATATGCATTTCACTCCTCCTGTTTGTTGGTAACGTAACGCTCTTACCTTAACACCTTACAGACCAGCTTTGCAGCCAGCGGGGGCACGCTCCGACTCAGAGCCTCCAATCATCCGCAATTCGGCGGCAAAAGGAATTGACCGGAATCAATTCCCCCGAAAAAATCCTCTTGCCTCCCTGTTGCCCAACATCTGCCAAAACAAGCGGTTGTCGCCTTCCATGCAGGTTATTTCACGAGAACGACGGGAATTTCCGCAAGATGGATCACCTTGGTTGCCACCGACCCCAGCAGCAGGCTGGACACCGACCCCATGCCGCGAGTGCCCATGTAAATCTGGTCGCAGCCTTTTTCTTTTGCGTACCTGACTATGGTCTCGGCTTCGTCGCCGACGCCGATGTGGTAGTGGTATTTGACATTCGCGGCGTCGAGTTTCTGCATCGCCGTCTTCAGCGCCGCCATTCCTTCATCGTGATGATACTGGTTGATGGTGTCCTGACCGACTACCGAGGCCACCCGGCTGCCGTAAGGGACGGGACGCTGCACGTTGAGCAGGTGTATTTCGACGCCGTCCTTGTACCAATCGAGGTTTTTCAGCAAATGATCGACAGTGCGGTTCGAATGCTCCGAGCCATCGACGGGCACCAACAGTTTCAGCATCTGATCACTCCATTCTCAATAATCGCGTCCGCTTTCATGGCTTGTGGGGCTCCTCGCCGGCGAGATCGACCACGCCCTTTTCCTCCCGCGCCGCGCGCGCAGCCAGCCACTTGCCCAGGGCGACCACGAATACCGCGCCCACCGCGGGCGCCACCCAGTGCAGCCAGGCTGCGTGCTCGTTTACCCATTCACGGATGACGGGATCGGTGGTCATCATTTCACCGGCCACCCAGCCCAGGATGCCTGCGCCAATGGTGATGATGATGGGATAGCGTTCCATCAGCTTCATCAGCATGGTGGCGCCGAAAATCACCAGCGGAATGCTGATCGCGAGCCCCAGAACCAGCAGAACAATGCTGCCTTTTGCAGCGGCGGCCACCGCGATCACATTGTCGAGGCTCATCACGAGGTCGGCGATGAGTATGGTCTTGATCGCCGCCCACAGGTTGGAGCTCGATTCGATGCCGTCCTCGTCGTCGTCCTCGGGGATCAGCAGATTGACGGCAATCCACAGCAACAGCGCACCGCCGACCAGCTTGAGAAACGGCAGCTTGAGCAGTTCGACCGCGACGATGGTCAGGATAATCCGCATGACCACCGCCGCACCGGCGCCCCAGAACACCGCCTGCTTCTGCTGATGGGGGGGCAGCGAGCGGGCGGCGAGCGCGATGACCACCGCGTTGTCGCCCGACAGAATGATATTGACCCAGATGATGGTCAGCAGGCCCGTCCAGAACTGGGGTGTCATTACTTCAGCCATCGAATCGCTTTCCTTCTAGATGAAGTTGTCGGAACTTCCACCGATCCCAAATGTCCGGCAGACGCCTATCATACCGGAGCACCCGCCTGCCGGCCATCCCGCATCGCCCCGATCAGAACAGGCCGACCACCTTGCCGTCGTCGGTCAGGTCGATTTTTTCCGCTGACGGCACTTTCGGCAGTCCCGGCATGGTCATGATGTCGCCGCATACCATGACGATGAACTCGGCGCCGGCGGCAAGCCGCACTTCCCGGATGTTGATGATGTGGCCGGACGGCGCGCCGCGCAACTGCGGATCGGTGGAAAACGAATACTGCGTCTTGGCCACGCACACCGGGTAATGGCCATAGCCATCCTCCTGGAGTTTTCTGATCTGGGCGCGCACCTTGGCATCCGCGGTGACATCGGCTGCACCGTAAATCCTAGTGGCGATGGTCTTGATCTTGTCCCACAGCGGCAACGCGTCTTCGTAAACGTATTTGAAGTTGGCCGGAACCTTTTCGATCAGGTCGACGACGGTCCGCGCCACCTCGGCCGCGCCGGCGCCGCCGTCGGCCCAGTGCGTCGCAAGGATGACCGGGGCCTCGTGATGCGCCATTTTCTTTTTCAGCAGCTCGATTTCGGCATCGGTGTCGAAAGTGAAACGGTTGATCGACACCACGCACGGCAGTCCGTAGTGGTTGCGCACGTTGTTGACGTGGCGCTCGAGGTTGGCGATGCCTTTTTCCAGTGCCGCGAGGTTTTCCTTGTTGAGTTCCTTGACATCGACACCGCCGTGATACTTGAGCGCGCGGATGGTGGCCACGATCACCACCGCGTCAGGCTTGAGTCCGGCCTTGCGGCATTTGATGTCGATGAATTTCTCGGCACCCAGGTCGGCGCCGAAACCGGCTTCGGTCACCACGTAATCGACGAGCTTGAGCGCCGTCTGGGTGGCGATCACGGTGTTGCAACCGTGGGCGATGTTGGCGAACGGACCACCGTGAATGAACGCCGGGTTGTTCTCGAGTGTTTGCACCAGGTTGGGCGCGAGCGCGTCCTTGAGCAGCACCGTCATCGCACCGTGCACCTTGAGATCCCTGGCACGCACCGGTTTCTGGTCGCGGGTATAGCCGACGACGATGTTGCCGAGCCGGTTCTTGAGATCCTTGAGTGAGGTCGCCAGACAGAAAATCGCCATCACTTCGGACGCGACCACGATGTCGAAACCATCCTGACGCGGATAGCCGTTGCCCGGCCCGCCCAGCGACACCACGATATCGCGCAGCGAGCGGTCGTTCATGTCCATCACGCGCTTCCAGGCAATGCGACGCACGTCGATGCCGAGCTCGTTGCCGTGGTGGATGTGGTTGTCGAGCGCGGCGGCCAGCAGGTTGTTGGCGAGCGCAATGGCGTTGAAGTCGCCGGTGAAATGCAGATTGATGTCCTCCATCGGCACCACCTGGGCGTAGCCGCCGCCGGCAGCACCGCCTTTCATGCCGAACACGGGCCCCAGCGAAGGCTCGCGCAGGCAGATCATGGCTTTTTTTCCGATCTTGTTGAGCGCATCGCCCAGACCGACGGTGGTGGTCGTTTTGCCCTCGCCCGCGGGCGTCGGGCTGATCGCAGTGACCAGGATCAGCTTGCCATCCTTCTTGTTCTTGAGGCTGTCGACGAAATCGAGCGACACCTTGGCCTTGTAATGACCATAGGGCACGAGGTGTTCGTCGGGAATGCCGAGCTTCTCGGCGATCTTGGTGACACGCTGCATTTTCGCTTGCTGGGCAATTTCGATATCGGACAACGCCATTTCTTTCTCTCCTAAGTGTGAATGGGAATCGCGCCAGGCGCGATGAACTTTGAACCTTGAATCTTCCCGCACCGCAGCGGGCATCGAGGGCGCAACCGCGCTTGGGAAACCCGTTGCGCCGCGCTTTCCTCTGCCGCTGTAGCGGTCCGCGCTTTTATGCTTTCTCCAGTTCCGCGAGCGCCTGGCCGCCGCCGTAGCTCGAACGCGGCGTGAGTTCGCCGCCCTTCATGACCTTGACCGCGCAGTATTTGAACTCGGGAATCTTGCCGTAAGGATCGAGCACCGGGTTGGTCAGCAAATTGGCTGCGGCTTCGTAATAGCAGAACGGGATGAATACCGCGCCGCGCGGCGTGCCGTCATCGGCACGGGCGTAGAGCGAGACGATGCCGCGTCGCGATGCGATGCTGATCACTTCCCCCGGCCTGGCGCCGATCGCATCGAGATCGAGCGGATGGATCTGCGCCGTCGGTTCGGGCTCGATCGCATCGAGCACTGCCGCGCGGCGCGTCATGGCGCCGGTATGCCAGTGCTCGAGCTGGCGCCCGGTGATGAGCACGAACGGGAACTCGGGGTCCGGCCTTTCGGCAGCCGGGATGATGTCCACCGGCACCAGCTTGGCCCGCCCCGTAACCGTGGGAAATTTATCAATAAAAACAACAGGTTGTCCAGGATCCCCTTCTTTTTCGCAAGGATAGGTGACGCAGCTCTCCCGCTCCAGCCGCTCCCAGGTGATGCCGGCGATGGACGGCATGGCGCGCCGCATTTCGTTGAACACGTCGCGGGCATCCGCATAATTCCAGTCGAGCCCGAGACGGCGCGCGATCTGCTGGATGATCCACAGATCGGGCCTGGCCTCGCCCGGCGCATCGAGCGCCTTGCGGCCGATCTGCACCATGCGGTCGGTATTGGTGGCCGTGCCTTCCTTCTCCGGCCACGCCGTCGCCGGCAGAATGACGTCGGCGTGATAGCAGGTTTCGGTCAGGAAAATTTCCTGCACCACCAGCCAGTCGAGTTTGGCGAGCGCTGCGCGCGCGTGGTGCGCGTCGGGATCCGACATCGCCGGGTTCTCGCCCATGATGTACATGCCGCGGATTTTTCCTTCGTGCACCGCGTCCATGATTTCCACCACGGTCAGTCCGGGCTGGGGATCGAGCGTCGCCCCCCACAGCTTCTCGAAACGCGCGCGCGCCTCGGCGTTGTCGACGCGCTGGTAATCCGGGAATACCATCGGAATCAGCCCCGAGTCGGACGCGCCCTGCACGTTGTTCTGTCCGCGCAGCGGGTGCAGGCCGCAGCCGGGGCGGCCGATCTGGCCGGTCATCATGCACAATGCGATCAGGCAGCGCGCGTTGTCGGTGCCGTGGATGTGCTGCGAAACCCCCATTCCCCACAGGATCATCGAGCCTTTCGATTTCGCGTAAAGCCGCGCCACCTCCTTGATGGTTTCGGCGGCAATGCCACAGACCGGCGCCATCGCCTCGGGACTGTAGCCTTCGACGTTCTTCCTGAGCTCATCGTAGCCGAGAGTGCGGCTCTTGATGAAATCCTCGTTCACCAGTCCTTCATGAACGATGGTATGCATCATGGCATTGAGCAACGCGACATCGGTATCGGGTTTGAACTGCAGATAATAGGTGGCGTGACGCGCGAGATCGCCGCGCCGTGGATCGGCATAGATCAGCTTGGCGCCGTTTTTCACCGCGTTCTTGATCCAGGTCGCCGCCACCGGGTGATTGGAAGTCGGATTGGCGCCGATCAGGAAAATGACTTCGGCACGCATGACGTCGTTGACCTGATTCGATACCGCGCCCGAATTGACGCCTTCCATCAGCGCTGCGACGCTCGAAGCATGGCACAGCCGCGTGCAATGATCGACGTTGTTGCTGCCGAAGCCCACGCGCACCAGTTTCTGGAATAGATAAGCCTCTTCGTTGGTACCTTTGGCCGAGCCGAAGCCGCACAGTGCATGCTTGCCGTGCGTGTCGCGAATCTCCTTCAACCGGCCCGCGGCGAGATCGAGCGCCTCTTCCCAGCTCGCCTCGCGGAAGTATTCGAGCGGATTGGCCGGGTCCATTGCGAAATCGGCATTCTTCGGCACGCCAGGCTTGCGGATCAGCGGCTTGGTCAGGCGCTGTTTGTGATGCACATAGTCGAAACCATAACGGCCCTTGACACACAGCCGTCCATGATTGGACGGGCCATCGCGGCCGTCGATGTAAAGAATCCTGTTGTCCTTGATGTTGTATGTGAGCTGGCAGCCAACCCCGCAATAGGGGCACACCGAATGCACCTGTTTGTCGGGCTTGAGCAGCCCGACACCGCGCGCCGGCATCAGCGCTCCGGTCGGGCACGCCTGCACGCACTCGCCACAGGCGACACACGTCGAAGTGCCCATCGGGTCATCGAGATCGAACACGATTTTCGAGTGCCCGCCGCGGTAGGCATAGCCAATGACATCGTTCACCTGCTCCTCGCGGCAGGCGCGCACGCAGCGTGTGCACTGGATGCAGGAATCGAGATTGACCGCGATGCCGTAATGGGAAAGATCGGCTCGCGGCTGGTGACGCGGCTCGAAGCGCGGCTTGCCGACCTTGAGCTTGCCGGCCCAGTGATCGAGTTCGGAATCGAGGGTGTGGCGCTCCTCGGGTATGTCCGAAAGCAGGAGTTCCAGCACCATTTTCTGGGAAGCGACGGCGCGCGCGCTGTCGGTGACGACTTCCATGCCGGCAGCAGGTTTCCTGCAGCACGAAGGCGCCAGCACGCGTTCGCCCTTGATTTCAACCATGCACGCGCGGCAGTTACCGTCAGGCCGCATGCCTTCCTTGTAGCACAGGTGCGGAATCTCCACGCCGTGACGCTTGGCGGTCTGAATAATGGTTTCATTGCTGTAGCCGACGACGTCTTTGCCGTTCAGCTTGAACTCGACCGGCATGGCAGCCAGTTCCTCTTTGCTCGTTGCAGTCATCGCTCGCCTCCGGCGATGTGAGAAGCACGGCGAGAGGCACCGGGCGTCACGCCACTGCGCTGAATCGCCTCACGCTTCATGTCTTGCGCCTCACTTGATTTCATTCGGGAAATACTTCATCACACAACGGATGGGATTGGGCGCCGCCTGTCCCAGACCGCATATCGAGGCATCGGCCATCGCCGCCGAAAGCTCCTCAAGCAAGCCCTGGTCCCAACTTGACCTTTCCATCAGCCTGAGCGCCTTGGCGGTGCCGACGCGGCACGGCGTGCACTGGCCGCACGACTCGTCGGCAAAGAACTTCATGATATTGCGCGCGGCAGCAGCAGCCTTGTCCTTGTCGGACAGGATGATCACCGCCGCCGAACCGATGAAACAGCCGTACTGGTTCAAGGTGTCGAAATCGAGCGGTATGTCGCCCATCGAAGCCGGCAATATGCCACCCGAAGCGCCGCCCGGCAGATAGGCATAAAACTCGTGGCCCGGCAGCATGCCCCCGCAGTATTCGGCGATCAGTTCCTTGACGGTGATCCCGGCAGGCGCAAGATGCACGCCCGGCTTCCTGACCCGTCCCGACACCGAGAACGAACGCAAGCCCTTGCGGCCATGGCGGCCGTGGGATGCAAACCACTCGCCGCCTTTTTCCAGAATCTCGCGTACCCAGTAGAGGGTCTCCATGTTGTGTTCGAGGGTGGGATAGCCGAACAGGCCGACTTGCGCCACGTAGGGCGGACGCAGCCGCGGCATGCCGCGCTTACCCTCGATCGACTCGATCATTGCCGATTCTTCACCGCAGATATAGGCGCCGGCGCCGCGCCGCAGATGGATCGGTGGCAGCGGACAGGGGGGGGCGGTCTGCAACGCCTTGATTTCGCGCTCCAGGATTTCCCGGCAGCCGGCGTATTCGTCGCGCAGATAGATGTAGACCTCGGATATCTGCGCCGTCCACGCCGCGATGATCATGCCCTCGAGAAAGCGATGCGGATCGCGCTCGAGATAGTAACGGTCCTTGAACGTGCCGGGCTCGCCTTCATCGATGTTGACCGCCATCAGGCGCGGCGCTTTTTCGTTCCTGACGATCCGCCACTTGCGTCCCGCGGGAAAACCCGCCCCTCCCAGTCCGCGCAGCCCCGAATGCTCCATGGCCGTGAGAATCGACTCGGCATCGCGTTCGCCCGCCAGGCATGCGGCGGCGATCCGGTATCCACCACGCTTGCGGTATTCGGTATACGTGATGTACTTGCCGACCGCACATTTCGTTTTTCCTGCCGTGACCAGCGGTTTTACCTTGTCCACCGTCGCCTGCGCCACCGGATTCTGTCCAACGACTGCCACCGGCGCCTGCTCGCAACGGCCGACACACGGCGCAGGCAGCACGCGCACGCCGTCGCCGAGCGCACGCTTGAGGCTGGCAATCAGTTCGTTGGCCCCCGACAGTTCGCAAGACAGGGAATCGCACACGCGCACGGTCAGCGCCGGGGGCGGCGTCTCGTTCTCTTTCACGACGTCAAAATGATGGTAGAAAGTCGCGACTTCGTAGACCTCGGCCATCGCGAGCTTCATCTCGCGCGCCAGCGCCACGATGTGCGCCGCCGTGATGTGTCCGTAACGATCCTGCAGCGCGTGCAGATTTTCGATCAGCAGGTCGCGCCGGCGCGGCTCGATGCCGGTCTGCCGGTGTCTTTCTTCGAGCAGCGTCTGCACTTGTGCAGCCGCGCCGGCATCGACCACGCGGCCTTTGGGTCTGCCGCGCGCAGTCTCGTCGCGCTTGAGTGTACCGCCTTCCACTTCCATTCCTCCAAATCAAGGCCTTTTGCCGCACCGCATCCTGCCACAGCAGGACACCGGTGTGCAGCGGACCCCGGCCATCAACATGAAAAACCGCGAGATTCGCCGTTCAAATCGTGACGCCAGGAGTGGGAAAATCACTACTTCAGTTATTTCAGTACCGACTTGAGCAGCTTGCCCATCTCGGCAGGGTTTCTGGTGACCTTGATTCCGCACTCTTCCATGACGGCAAGTTTTTCGGCCGCGGTCCCCTTGCCGCCGGAAATGATCGCGCCGGCATGCCCCATACGCTTGCCCGGGGGCGCGGTGACGCCGGCGATGAAGCCAACCACCGGTTTTTTCATGTTGTCCCTGACCCAGCGCGCACATTCTTCCTCGTCCGAACCGCCGATCTCGCCCACCATGATCACCGCCTCGGTCTGCGGGTCGTCATTGAACATTTTCATCACGTCGATGTGCTTGAGGCCGTTTACCGGATCGCCGCCAATGCCGACGCAGGTCGACTGCCCCAGCCCGAGCTCCATGAGCTGCCCCACCGCCTCGTAGGTCAACGTGCCGGAGCGCGACACCACGCCGACCGGACCTTTCTTGTGGATGTGGCCGGGCATGATGCCGATCTTGATTTCGTCAGGCGTGATCACGCCCGGGCAGTTGGGGCCCACCAGCAGGGTTTTCTTTCCCTGCATCTTGTATTTGGTGCGGATCATGTCGCGCACCGGAATGCCCTCGGTAATGCAGATCACGAGATCGAGCCCGGCTTCCACCGCTTCGTCGATCGCGGCGGCGGCAAAAGGGGGCGGCACGTAAATCACCGACACCGTCGCACCGGTCGCCGCCTTGGCATCCTTCACGGTCTCGAAAATCGGAATGCCCTCATAGCTTTGCCCGCCTTTTTTGGGCGTCACGCCTGCAACATAGCAGTTCTTGCCATTCGCATATTCCTTACCCATCTTGGTATGGAATTGGCCGGTCTTGCCGGTAATGCCCTGCGTAATGACTTTCGTGTTTTTGTTGATGAGAATCGACACGGTTACGCTCCCTTTGCTGCTTTCACGACCTTTTCGGCCGCGTCCGCCATGTTGTTGGCGGAAATGATGGGCAAGCCCGACTTCGCGAGAATTTTCTTGCCGATATCGACATTGGTGCCCTCGAGGCGCACGACCAGCGGCACCTTGAGCTGGACCTCGCGCGCCGCAGCCACCACGCCTTCCGCAATGACATCGCATTTCATGATGCCGCCGAAGATGTTGACCAGAATCGCCTTGAGCTTGGGATTCTTCAACATGATCTTGAAGGCTTCGGTGACTTTTTCAGTGGAAGCGCCACCGCCGACATCGAGGAAGTTGGCGGGGCTGCCGCCGTAGAGCTTGATGATGTCCATGGTCGCCATGGCAAGCCCCGCGCCGTTGACCAGGCAGCCGATATCGCCGTCGAGCTGAATGTAATTCAGATCGTATTTCGAAGCCTCGACTTCCGCCGGATCCTCCTCGTCCAGATCGCGCATCGCCACGATGTCGGGATGTCGGAAGAGCGCGTTGTCGTCGAAATTGATCTTGGCGTCCAGCGCCAGCACCTTGCCGTCGCCGGTGACGATCAGCGGGTTGATTTCCGCCAGCGAACTGTCGGTTTCGTCGAATGCCTTGTAGAGCCCCTTGAAAATGTCGCGGGCCTGCGGCACCGCCTCATCCGGGATGCCGATTTTGCGCGCGATATCCTCGGCGTCCCTGTCGGTCAGCCCCGTCATCGGATCGATCACGACTTTGTGTATCTTTTCCGGAGTCTTGGCGGCCACTTCCTCGATATCCATCCCCCCTTCGCTGGAAGCCATCAGCACTACACGTTGCGTACCGCGGTCCACCACCATGCCGACATAAAGCTCCTTCTTGATGTCGGCGCCCTCCTCGACCAGCAGGCGGCGCACCTTCTGGCCTTCGGGGCCGGTCTGGTGGGTCTTCAACTGCATGCCGAGAATCTGGCTGGCGTATTGCCGCACTTCGTCCAGTGATTTTGCAACCTTGACTCCGCCGCCCTTGCCGCGGCCGCCGGCATGAATCTGCGCCTTGACCACCCATACCGTTCCGCCCAGTTTTTTCGCCGCCTCAACGGCCTCATCGACGGTAAAGCATGGTATGCCGCGCGGAGTCGCAACACCGTACCTGCGCAGTATCTCTTTAGCTTGATATTCGTGGATTTTCATTATCGCCCTGTCTGGAAATGCACCGGCTTGCGCATCAACATCGGCTACGCAGCTTGCGCGTAATCTATTACAGCAACTCACTTGCGAGCCTTGACCGGAGTCAATATTCCGCAATCGAGCTGCAGAATAGGAAATTTTCCCGCAATGGCGCTGCAAACCCGCTTTGGGCATGACGCGAATCGACAATTCCGGGAAATTGTCGCGTTGGGCGTTTGGTCTGCGAAACAAGTATACAGCAGGGCTCATCGTGGCCGGGATCGATATATGGGCAGGCGACGCGGCAGCGGCGCCAGTGGCGCAGCGCACCAGCAGAAACAAACAAGTGTCACATGGTCCCGCACCACGAACCGCGGCCAACACCCCTCGTGCCATCGTTTCTCCGAGGAATGTGCAAGCGATTTTGCATTCCGGCACTACGCGCCGGTATTTTTTTGCAATGCAGCAACGGGAAGGCGCGCGCCGGGAGCAAACCGTGGCCCGAACGCTGGAAGCGCAGAAAAGAGGAAGGCTAAAAAGCAAAAAAAAAGCGCAACCTCGTGAGGTTGCGCTGAAGTTCCACCAAAGGAGGAGGTTTTGGAGGATGTGCCGATACTCGTAAGAGCACCCAACACGGTAACGATTATGTCAAAACCCCGCCCCCTTTTGCAAGCTTTTTTTGCTGCTATGCAATAAAATTATATAAGTCGTCGGCGTAGAAAAACTAACCCGATGACGTCCGATCGGATAAAATGTCGCTTTGCGGGAGCGGTCGTCCCGATTCGGGGCTTCCGGGAAAACCACGATGATTCAACGCACGACCAGCACCGGCACCTTGGCGTGAGTCAATACTTTGCGCGTTTCGCTGCCGAGCAATACCGCGGCGAGACCCTTGCGTCCATGGGACGTCATCAGAATCAGATCGCAGCCCCTGGCATCCGCAGTCCTGAGAATCGCCTCGTACGGGTGATCACTGGTTTCGCACACCGTATCGCAAGGGATTCCCGCCTCCTCAGCCGCTTTTCTGATGAATGCCAGATAGCTTTCGGCCCGGGCCTTGGCCTCTTCTTCTATGCGCTCCTCGGTCACCGGGTCAAAAGCGCCTTCATAGGCGATCAGCAGATGATAGTCGGGAATGACATGGATGCCGGTGATTTTTGAGTGGTGCAGCTTGGCAAGCTCTATGCCGGTGTGGACGGCGTGCCTCGACTGTTCGGAACCATCGGTCGGTATCAGGATGTGCTTGAACATCGGTTCCCCCTCGAAACGGCGGTGATGCGACAAGTTCCAATGACTCGGACTAACGCAAAGCTAGTCGTTCCTTCGATACGCGTCAAGATTTTTTAGCAGGGGTTGCGGGCCGGCGAGATTCCACGGAATTGACATTCCCGACCTGCTGACATCAAATCGGATTCCGGCCTCTGTCCCGCGTTGAATGGCTCGATCCGTCCCCATCGTCCACTTGTCCGAAAGCGCAAATTGCAATGCATGAACCGCTGATGTCTGCCGCAACCGCTGGCGCCGTGGACGAATACGGCCCATGGAATCCGGGCATCGGCTCCGGGCTGCCGCGGCAGCTGCTGCCGCTTTCGACGATTTTCAGACCTGAAAATGTCTTCACCAGCGTCGCGCACGCGCATGAGTTGCGGGATTTCACCGGACTTGCGCTCGAGGAGCTCGTGGTCTTCCGCCCCGAGCGATTGGTGACACACGAATTGCTGATCCGCATCACCGCCGATTTTCTGGTGCCCTCGGGGTCGAAGGTCGAAGATCTGGGAATCAATTTTCGTCACATGGCAAACAGGATTTTCACCAACCATGTCGCGCCTCGCATGGCAGAAATCGTGGCGGAATACGCAAGGATCGAAAAAGCCCTTGCGGACTTCATCGCTGCAGAACTCTCGGCAACCTTTTATGCGCCGGCAAATGACGCTCCCTCGGCGCCGGCCGCCAGCACCGTCAAGGCGCGCCTGCTCGCCCTGTCACGCCGCTTCCGGCAAAAGGAAAACCGCCATCCGCGGGTCGAGGACGAGTGTGAAAAAGAAGAACGGATTCTGCGCGAATGGATCGCAAAATCACGGTCGGCCGCCGATCCATTGCTGAGAGCTGCGTATCGCTCGCTGACCAGGGCGGTGTCGGCGATCCGCATCAGGCATGGCCGCATGTGGGCCGAAAAAACGCTGCTTGCCTCGCTTGCCACCGGCCTCGCCTGCAACGATTACGGCAGCGAAGCGCTTGGCCGCATGATCGACCCGCTGGTCAGGAAGGCCGCAGCGACAGAAGGCTACATTCTGCTGCCGCCGCAGGAGCGTCCGGTCGTACTGAATACCAAAGGCGCCTCCGCTTCCGGCAAGAGCACGATGCGGCCGCTGCAAAAAAAATTGATCGAGGAAATCGGCATCAAGTGGGACGAGTTCGCTCTCATCAGCCCTGATATCTGGCGCAAATATCTCCTCGATTACGGCTCGCTCGGCGACGCCTACAAGTACGCCGGGGTTCTTGCCGGGGTCGAACTGGAAATCATCGACCACAAGCTCGACCGCCACATGGCGCAAAAAGCCGAACGCGGAGAAACGACCCATCTGCTGATCGACCGTTTCCGTTTCGACAGTTTCGCATCGGACTCGGACAAGGCGGGCAGCAATCTCCTGACCCGTTTCGGCTACCTGATCTACATGTTCTTCATGATTACGCCGCCTCACGCCACCGTCGAACGCGCCTGGAAGCGCGGTCTGGAGGTCGGGCGTTACAAAGCAGTGGATGACCTGCTTGCCCACAATGTCGAGGCCTATACGGGAATGCCCGAGCTGTTCTTCACCTGGGCGCTTCGCGCCAACAAATCGGTGCATTACGAGTTCCTCGATAACAGCGTGCCTTGCGGGGAACGCCCACGGACTGCGGCATTCGGATGGAATGGCGAAATGAACATCCTGGACGTGAAGTGCATGCTCGACATCGACCGCTACCGCAAGATCGACATCAACGCCACCACGCCGCAGGCGGTTTATCCGGGGCGGCAAGCCATGGCTGCGGAGAACAACACCCAGTTCCTGACGCAGTGCGTACGCCGGATCCCGGTGGTGAATTTCGCGGACCGTGCGAGCGGGCGCATTTACGCGCGCATAGAATCAGGCAGACTGGCGTGGGCCGATGCCGCCGCTCTCGACACGGCGATGCAAGACAGGGAAACGCGGATCGGCATTCTGGCCGTCGCTCCCGAAACCGCAACCGGCATTCGCTGCTACGGCCCCGAGCCGGCACGGCTGCACGAAAAACTGCAGGCAGCGCGGATCCACACCATTGGCCAGTGGGGAGGGAGCGTACGATGAACGCGGCACCGGAGGACAGGAAGCGACCGTGCGTCAGCAGCCGCTCCCGGCTTTCTTCGGTCCGGTCTTGCGCAACGTATGCCTTGCCGCTCAAGGCCCTTCATCCGCGGGGTGGCGCAGCTTGCGCAAGGCATACGGTCTGCCCGCGAACTTTCCAAGCGCATTTTCATCCACGTCGACGCCCAGTCCGGGCGCGGTCGGCAAATCGATATAGCCGTTTCGGGGCTTCAGCTGATTGGGTGATATGCCGTCGCAAAAATCCGCGAACGGAAGAAAATACTCAGTAATGATGAAATTGGGCATCACCGCCGAGGCATGCACGGTGGAAGCGAGCGCCACCAGCGTGGAATTGTAATTGTGCGGCGACACCGCAACCAGAAACGGCTCGGCCATGGCCGCGATCTCTTTCAGTTCCAGTATGCCGCCGACGCAGGCCACGTCGGGATTGATGATATCGGCGGCGCGTTTCTCCAGCAAAGGCCGGAAACCGGTCTTGGTATAGGTGGCCTCACCGATCACGATCGGCAACCCCGTCTCGCGCCGTATCTGCGCCAGTTCGTCCTGGTACTCGGCCTGGCACGGTTCCTCCATCCAGTACAAGCCAAACTCGGCAAGCCTTCTGTCGAGCCGGATCGCGTGCATGGGGGCAAGCCGCCGATGCTGGTCGATCAGGATATCGATATCGGGACCGACGGCATCGCGAACCGCCCTCACCACCCGCACCGCGCGTTCCTCGTGTTCCTTGGGTATCCAGGTGCGCCACGGCGCCGGCAGGGGATCGAACTTGAGCGCAGTCCACCCCTGTGCCACCACTTTCTCCGCAGCGCGCGCATAATCGGCGGGTTCTTTCAATCCATAAGCCCAGCCATTGGCATAGACCCGGATCCTCTCGCGACAACGGCCGCCGAGCAGGTTGTAGACCGGCTGATTGCACGCCTTGCCGACAATATCCCATAGCGCCTGCTCGATTCCGCTGATGGCGCAGAACAATTCGACCGAGCCGCGGCGTGCCGCGTAATCATCGAACGCAAACTGGGTGAAATGCTTGATGTCGAACGGGCTGCGGCCCACGACATAAGGGCCCAGCGCTTCCAGCTGGGCCACCACCGCGCGATCGCGGTCATACTGCGAATAGGCTTCGCCCCAACCCGTTATGCCCTCGTCGGTTTCGACCTTGACGAATATCAGGTTCTTGCGCCAGCCGGGATGTACGGTATAGCTCGCGACTTTCGTGATTTTCATTTTTGCGGACACCCCTCGAAAGCCCGCGTCCGCCGGGCTACTGGCCCGACAGACTAACACGAAAGGCATGCGACAGAACAAGTGCTGCGCCGAATGCCATCGACTCAGGTCAGCGGACCGCGGTGCTATAATTTTCCTCTCTAAAAATTACACCACCTGAACTTCCGGGGGAGTCCGCCATGACCGACGCCGTGATGCGCAGCAAATCGCCGCAAACCGCCACCAGGCTGGGTGACATCGTCACTTCCCTTCTGCCGCGGGGATTTGCAAAAATCACGCAGCCTGTCGCTTCCACCGCGATCGCCACCGACAGCAAGGGCCTCATCGCCGGCGAGGTCAGGTTGCAGACCCGCGATGGCGCCATTCCTGCCTATCGCGCGTTGCCCGAGAAAAACGACAAATATCCGCTGGTGCTCGTGATACAAGAAATCTTCGGCGTACACGAACACATCAGGGATGTATGCCGCCGGCTCGCCAAGCTCGGCTATTTCGCCATCGCGGTGGAGCTTTATTATCGCCAGGGCGACGTGTCCAAAATGGCCGACAATCAGGAAATCTTCGCCAAGGTCGTCAACCATGTGCCCGACAGCCAGGTGATGTCCGATCTCGACGCCGCCGTGGTTTATGCGGAATCGACCGGCAAGGCGGATACCGAGAAACTCGGCATCACCGGTTTTTGCTGGGGAGGACGCATCACCTGGACCTATTGCGTACACAACCCGAAGGTGAAAGCAGGTGTCGCCTGGTACGGCAGACTGGTCGCGTCGCAAAAAACGCCGCTGCAGCCGGCCTATCCGGTGGAACTCGCGCCCTATCTCAAGGTGCCGGTGCTCGGCTTATACGGCGGTCAGGATGTGAGCATCCCGCTCGCACACATCGAACAGATGCGTGCGGCGCTCCAGGCCGCGGGCAACACCACCTCGGAAATCATCGTCTATCCCGAGGCGCCGCACGCGTTCTACGCCGACTACCGGCCGAACTACCGCAAAGAGGCGGCCGAAGACGGTTGGCAAAAAATGCAGGAATGGTTCCGCAGACACGGTGTTGCCTGAGGAATTTGGCGGGGACAGCAGCCGACAAATTCCCGAATAGAATCACACACTCATAAAAAAGGCGGGGGATCTCCCGCCTTTTTTTCAGTCTGGCCAACGCTTACTTGGCGTCTTTTTGCTGGCCTGACTTCTTGCCTTCGCCTTTGGCTTTGGCTTTGGCTTCGCCTTTGCTTTCACCTTTGGCTTTAGCTTTGCCCTTGGCCTTGTCGGCATCGGCTTTCGCCGGTGCGGCAGGTGTCGCGGGTTGCGCCGGGGTCGCCGGCGTGGCTTTCGCAGCATCGCCCTTGGCCGGAGTCGCCGGTTGGGCCGGAGTCGCCGGCGTTGCCGGTGCGGGTTTGGCGCCCTGCGCAGCAGCGGTCAGCGTGGTTGCGGCAAAAGCCGCGGCGATCATGGCGGATAACAGTTTGCTCATGGCATGCTCCTTTGTCCGGTCTGTTTGGTTTCGCCGAAAAATATTTTCCGGTTGATCTCCTTAACGCATCATGTCTGGCGCGGTTGACTCCTCTGCTGACCGCTTGCAGTAGAATGCCGCATTGAGTGCGCGCCAAAGACGCGCGTTCGTCGCCAAACGACGACACTTAAGGAAAAACATGGAACTCGATCTCAAAGGACGTGCTGCGCTGATCACCGGCGGCTCGCGCGGTATCGGCCTGGGCGTGGCCCGCGCGCTTGCGGCGGAGGGCTGCAATCTGCATCTGGCATCGCGCACCACGGCCGATCTCGATAACGCGCGCAAAAAAATCATCGAGGCTCATCCGGTGAAAATCACTTGCCACGCGCTTGACCTGTCTGTCGCAGACAACGCGGTCAAACTTGCCCGTGACTGCGGCGATATCGATATCCTGGTCAACAATGCCGGCGCGATACCGCAAGGTGCGATCACCGCGCTTGACGACCGGACCTGGCGCGCGGCCTGGGATCTCAAAGTCTTCGGTTTCATCAACCTGACGCGCGAAATCTACCGCTCGATGTGCGAGCGGCGGCGCGGGGTCATCATCAACGTGATCGGTACGGCGGGCGAGCGGCCGTCCGCGGGTTACATCGCGGGCAGCATGGCCAATGCCGCCTTGATGACGATGTCGCGGGCGCTGGGCGCGGAAAGTCCCCAGCATGGCGTGCGCGTGATCGGTGTCAACCCCAGCGCGACCGCGACCGATCGCGGCGTCATGTTGTGGCGCAAACGGGCGGAACAGGAGCTGGGAGATGCAGAACGCTGGCGCGAGCTGACCAGGGGTTTCCCGTTCGGACGGCCCGCAACTGTGGACGAAGTCGCAAACGTAATTGTTTTTTTGTCTTCCGGCTGCGCCTCTTACGTGAGTGGCACCGTGGTGACCGTCGACGGCGGCGCAAGCTGGCGCAAGTAGGCGGCCGCTCCGCCGGGAACTATTGTGATTTGCGCGACGGAGGACTGACTGCGTCCAGCGCGTTTTCGTACGCCTTGCGCGCCGCAGCTTCTTTTGCCTTCGCCACCTCGAGCGTTTTCTTCGCCGCCCCGGCCTCGCGCCCGAGCTCCTCGGCCCGTTTCCGTGCCGCACGGTAGGCGTCTTCGGCATTCAGGTAATCCTGCTCGGCAAGCTTCCTTTCGTGCTGCGCCCGCCGCAGTTCCTGTTACGCGATGCCGGCGCGCTGCTGGCCCTGCAGCAGCATTGCACCTTCCCGCCCGGCGAGGTCCTCGACCGGCGCGGGTTTCTGGGCTTGGGCCGCAGTAGCAAACAGCAGACATGCCGACAGAAA
Source organism: Burkholderiales bacterium (assembly GCA_046313915.1). GTDB lineage: Bacteria > Pseudomonadota > Gammaproteobacteria > Burkholderiales > SG8-41 > CAKKQX01. The sequence goes on from JBKBXX010000011.1 coordinate 20,209, forward strand.
AATCGGCCAATGGCTGATTATCATGGGATATCCGGTCCGCGTCCTGGCCACGTTGCTCCCATTGCCGCCCGGAGAGGCGGGCAAATTCCTGCGTTGATTGGTGGGTCGTGTTGGACTCGAACCAACGACCAAGGGATTATGAGTCCCCTGCTCTAACCGACTGAGCTAACGACCCCCAAGGCGTTTGCCGGACCCATGCCCGGCAAACGCCTGATGGAAATTTCACGGCAAAAGGACCGGTCTGATGAATCGCCATTGAGCCTGATGCTTCGGCGACAGACTGCCTCAGGAATTTGCCGAACGCGAGTCTGACCGACTCCTGGCTAGTTTTCCGTGTCGAGGAAGCTGCGCAGCCGTTCGGAACGCGACGGGTGACGCAGTTTCCTGAGCGCTTTCGCTTCTATCTGGCGAATGCGCTCGCGTGTGACATCGAACTGCTTGCCCACCTCTTCCAGCGTATGGTCGGTGTTCATTTCGATACCGAAACGCATGCGCAATACCTTGGCTTCGCGCGGGGTGAGCGTATCGAGGATATCCTTGGTCACGTTGCGCAGGCTGGCGTAGACCGCGGAATCCGACGGCGCCATGGTCGACTGATCCTCGATGAAATCGCCGAGATGCGAATCATCGTCGTCACCGATCGGCGTTTCCATGGAAATCGGTTCCTTGGAAATCTTGAGGATCTTGCGGATCTTCTCTTCCGGCATTTCCATCTTTTCCGCCAACAGTGCCGGATCGGGTTCCTGCCCGGTCTCCTGCAGTATCTGGCGCGAAATGCGGTTCATCTTGTTGATGGTTTCGATCATGTGCACGGGAATGCGGATGGTGCGTGCCTGGTCGGCGATCGAACGCGTGATTGCCTGCCGTATCCACCACGTGGCATAAGTCGAAAACTTGTAGCCGCGACGATACTCGAATTTGTCGACCGCCTTCATCAGGCCAATATTGCCTTCCTGGATGAGATCGAGGAACTGCAAACCACGATTGGTGTACTTCTTGGCGATCGAGATCACCAGTCGCAGGTTGGCCTCGGTCATCTCGCGCTTGGCGCGGCGCGCCTTGGCTTCGCCGGTGGACATCTGGCGGTTGATTTCCTTCAGCTCCTTGATCGGGATGCCGACGCGGGCCTGCAAATCGAGCAACTTCTGCTGCTGCTCGACGATGGCCGGCTCGAAACGTGCCAGCGTCTCGCTCCACGGGCGTTTGGCGGCAACTTCATTGGCCACCCAGCGCAGATTGCTTTCCTTGCCCGGAAACTCTTTGATGAAATGGGCGCGCGGCATGCGAGCCTTTTCCACGCACAGCATCATGATCTCGCGCTCATGGCTGCGCACCTCGTCCACCAGCTTGCGCAGACTGTCGCACAGCGCCTCGACCTGTTTGGCCGAAAAACGGATGTTCATCAGTTCTTCGGAAATCGCATCGCGCGCCTGGAGATAGGCACGGCTACGCGAACCGTCTTTGGCAAGTGCCCGCGTCATCTTGTTGTAGAGCGTGCGGATCACTGCGAATCGCTTGAGGGCCTCTTCCTTGAGCCGCAGCAGATCCGCGGTTTGCGCAGCGGCTGCCCGTTCTTCGTCCTCTTCCCCTGCTTCTTCGATGTCCTCTTCGACTCCCGCTTCGGCCTCGGCCGCTTCCTCAAGGATTTCTTCCTTCGCGTTGGGATCGATCAGGCCATCGACGACTTCGTCGGCGCGAATTTCGTCTTTCTCGATCTTGTCGGCGAGCGCCAGGATCTCGGCAATCGTCGTCGGACAGGCCGAAATCGCCTGGATCATGTGCTTGAGCCCGTCTTCGATACGCTTGGCGATTTCGATCTCGCCTTCGCGCGTCAGCAGTTCGACCGAGCCCATTTCACGCATGTACATGCGAACCGGATCGGTGGTGCGGCCAAACTCGGAATCGACAGTGGAAAGCGCAGCCTCTGCTTCCTCCACGGCGTCCTCGTCGGCGACCGCCGGTGTCGTATCCGACATCAGCAGCGTCTCGGCGTCCGGGGCCTCGTCATAGACCTGGATCGCCATGTCATTGATCATGCTGATGATGTTCTCAATCTGCTCGGCATCCAGCATGTCGTCCGGCAGATGGTCGTTGATTTCGGCATACGTGAGATAGCCACGTTCCTTGCCGAGCACGATCAGGTTCTTCAAGCGCGTGCGGCGTGCCTCGGCATCGGCGGGAGACAATTCCTTGCGCTCGAATTCCTTGACCAGCGCTTTTTCCTTGGCGGTCAGCTTGTCGCGCCGGCTGGCCTTGATCTGGTGGGGTTCGGGCTGCTTGCCGCTCACGACCTGTTGTTGCTTGAGCAGGACCTTTTTGGCAGCCGCCTTGACTTTGGCCAGACGCTTGTCCTTCTGCAAAGCTTTCGCCCTGGACGCGGCCTGGGTCTTGACTTTGGTGCGGCCCGGCGATTTTGCCGGCTTTTTGAGGCTTGATTTGGCTTTTGCCTTCAGCATGGTCCGCGTTTTCGCTCCCGGCTTTTTCTTGGCGACAAGCCGCGCCACAGCCCTGGTTTTGGCCGCGCCCCCAGCTTTCGAAGCAGCGCGTTTTACCGCCAGGCCCTTCTTTACTTTAGCCAATTTCCTGAGCTTAACCATGTCCAGAATCCCGCCGAGAGATTTTCGTTGAAAAACCAATAATGATACCCTAATTCCGCCTCACTTTGCGGCAGAAACGCTAACTGCTTGTTGCAAAAGACGATATTGCGCCTGATCTTCCGGGCTCCAGCCCTGCCGGCGCGATTTTTCCAGAAGTTCGCCGATGCGGGCGCGTCTGATACGGTCGAGCAACTGCCGCCAGGCACCCAAAAATTCCGCTTCGATCTGCTGGGCGTCCAGCCCGCGATCCTGCCAGCGCAACACGCCGGCTTCGATCGTTCCCAACAGCGCTTCGTACTCGGTGCCCCGAAAATATTCACTAAGGCTGACAATATGGAGTCCGCCATCGAGAACTTCAAGCAACCGGTCGAGCGCCTCCAGTTCCGGCTGCTCGATGCCCGCCACGCCTTTGCCATGGACAAGATCGTCGCGCCGGACAAGCCTGGCGAGCGTGGGATCGAGCATCAGCAGCTCGAGCGTCGTGCGCGCAATGGAGTGCTGCATCACGGGCACACGCCGCCCTCCACGAGCAGCCGTCTGGGATTTGATCTGGTATTGACCGTCAAGTTCCTGCGGGGTGAGGCCCGCCAGCTCGGCAAGTTGCTTGCGCAACAGCAACGACAACAGAGGGGCGGTCACCTGCTTCACCAGCGGTTTTGCTTCCTGCAACAGCCTGGCGCGACCCTCGGTAGTGTTGCGATCGACGCGGGAAGCAAGCTCCTCGAGCAGAAACTGCGACAGCGGCATCGCCCCCTCGAACAGAGCCTCGAACGCCGCCTTGCCCTGCTTGCGCACGTAGGTATCGGGGTCTTCGCCCTGCGGCAGGAACAGGAATCGCACCTGCTTGCCGTCGACAAGCTGGGAAAGGCTGTTTTCCAGCGCCCGCCACGCCGCGCGCCGCCCGGCCTCGTCGCCGTCGAAACAGAACACGATTTCGTCGGCCTGGCGCAGCAGCTTCTGCACGTGCACCGGAGTGGTGGCCGTGCCGAGCGTTGCCACCGCGTAGCCGATGCCCGCTTGCGCCAGCGCCACCACGTCCATGTAACCTTCGACCACGACGACGCGGCCCGCGTCGCGAATCGCGCGCCGCGCCTGATACAGACCATAGAGCTCGCGCCCCTTCTCAAATACCGGTGTCTCCGGCGAATTCAGATACTTGGGTTCTCCTTCGCCCACCACCCGGCCGCCGAAACCGATGACATTGCCGCGCACGTCGACGATGGGAAACATGATCCGGTCGCGAAACACGTCGTAGCGCCTGCCTTCCTCGCTGCTTTTGACCAGGCCCGCCGTCGTCAACGTCCTCGCGTTGTAATCGGGGAAAGCCGCGGCGAGGCCCTGCCAGGCGTCGGGTGCATAGCCGATGCCGAAGCGCTTTGCGATCTCTCCCGATAAGCCGCGTCCTTTGAGATAGTCGATCGCGCGCGGCGCATCCTTGAGCCGGGCGCGGTAGAACTGTGCCGCCCGCAGCAGGACACCGTAGACATCCTCGTCCGCCGCGGCTTTGCGCTGATCCTGCCCGGAACGCACGACTTCGGGCACTTTCATGCCGACGCTTCGTGCAAGCTCCTTTACTGCTTCGACAAAACCCGCGCCGCTGTATTCCATGAGAAAGCCGATCGCCGTGCCGTGGGCGCCGCAGCCGAAACAGTGGTAAAACTGCTTGGACGGGCTCACCGTGAACGACGGCGTCTTTTCGCTGTGGAAAGGACAACATGCGCTGTAATTGGCGCCCGCGCGTTTCAATTTCACGTGCCGATCCACAACGTCGACGATATCCACGCGGTTGAGCAATTCCTGGATGAAGGATTGCGGGATCATGGCGCGGGGAGAATTCGCCTGGCGACGAAAATCAGCGGCACAGGGAATGCCGCCGAAAGGGGAGGGCTCCGGTCATGGAGCCATTATAAGACACTCGGAGCGCCCCAGGAATAACGGAAATACATTAATAATCAATATATTAACATATTTCAAATCCGGCTCGAGAAACCTTTCGGATCCCTGCCGCGATCAGGGTTCCGCCACCGCCAGGAAGCTCCTCGTTGGCGAAGCGGCACAACTCGGCCGGTTCCGGGCAGGGTAGAGTGGGCGGGCCGCACCCGCAGTCGCTCACCCCGCCAGTCTGGATTTGACCAGCACCGAAACCTTGGCCATGTCGGCGCGGCCCACCAGCCTGGGTTTCAGCAGCGCCATCACTTTGCCCATGTCGGACGGCCCTTGGGCGCCGCTTTCCTGCAGCGCGGCAGCGACCGCGCTCTCGATTTCGGCTTCGGACAAGGCTTGCGGCAGATACGTTTGCAGAACGTCGAGTTCGAATTTTTCCCGATCGGCCAGATCCGCGCGCCCGCCTTTATCGAACTGGGCGATCGATTCACGGCGCTGCTTGATCATCTTGTCGATGATGGCGACGATATCGGCATCGGTCAGCTCCCTGCGCTCGTCGACCTCGCGCTGTTTCAGCGCCGCGAGTATCAGACGAATCGCATCGCGGCGCGCCGCCTCGCCGCCGCGCATGGCGGCCTTGAGATCGTCATTGATCCGGGTTTTCAAAGACACGGCGGCGAATGTGGCAGGTGGGCAGGCGGCGAAAAAGCAAAAGGCGCGAGACCGCCCCTCACACGCCCGACGAATATCAGTAAAGCTTCGGCGGGAGCAGCTGCGAGCGCAGGCGCTTGTGCGTGCGCTTGACGGCAGCAGCGAGTTTGCGCTTGCGTTCGGCGGTCGGCTTTTCGTAGAACTCGCGGGCACGCAGTTCGGTCAAAAGACCGGTTTTTTCCACAGTGCGCTTGAAGCGGCGCATCGCCACCTCGAACGGTTCGTTTTCCTTGACGCGGACGGTCGGCATAGCAATCCTTCTTTGGATGATGCGAAAAACTTGTATTATATCACAAGCTGCCGGCCTTTTTTGAAGGCCGGCCACACCTCCTCCAAGGTCCCCCGGAATGCTGGTTTTGGGCATAGAAACTTCTTGCGACGAAACGGGGATAGCGCTGTACGACAGCGAGCGCGGTCTGCTGGCTCACGCGCTGCACTCCCAGGTCGCGATGCACGCCGATTATGGTGGCGTGGTGCCCGAACTCGCCTCGCGCGACCATATCCGGCGCGTCCTGCCGCTCACGCGGCACCTGCTCGAACAGGTGAAGCGCACGCTGGGCGCGATCGACGCCATCGCCTACACCCAGGGGCCGGGGCTCGCCGGCGCGTTACTGGTAGGCGCGAGCATCGCCCACGGCCTGGGCTACGTTCTCGGCAAACCGGTGCTGGGCATACACCACCTCGAAGGCCACCTGCTCTCTCCTCTGCTGTCCCGGCCCGCGCCCGCCTTCCCTTTCGTGGCGCTGCTGGTTTCGGGCGGTCACAGCCAACTGATGCGGGTCGCAGGCGTCGGCGACTACGAGCTGCTGGGCGAGACGCTGGACGATGCGGCGGGAGAAGCTTTCGACAAAACCGCCAAACTGCTGGGCCTCGGCTACCCCGGCGGTCCGGCGCTCGCCGAACTCGCCGCGCGCGGCAAAGCCGGCCGCTTCAGGCTGCCGCGCCCCATGCTCGCCAGCGGTGATTTCAACTTCAGCTTCAGCGGGCTCAAAACCGCGGTGCTGACGCTCGCCAGGCAGCAGCCGCTGGACGAACAGGCGCGCGCCGATCTCGCGGCCGAATTCCAGGCCGCCATCGTCGAAGTGCTGGTCGCAAAATCGCTCGCGGCACTGAAAGCGACCCTGTTGAGACAACTGGTCGTCGCGGGCGGGGTCGGCGCCAACCGTCTGTTGCGCGAAAAGCTCAGCGCCGCTGCCAGGCGCAATGGCTACCATGTCTTTTATCCCGAACTCGAATTCTGCACCGACAACGGCGCCATGATCGCGTTCGCCGGTGCCTTGCGCCTGGCCGCCGTGCCAGCCGCTTCGCCGTCCTCCGCGTCCCTGCGCTCACATGCTTTCACGGTGCGGCCGCGCTGGGAACTCGCGAGCCTGGGTGTCCCGGAACCGGTTTAACTGCCCGTTCTGCGACCGCCAAAGCGGTTTTCCTTGCCTGCCAGCAGGTTTTCGATGTTGGTCCGGTGACGCCAGACCAGCAACGCCGAAACCGCCAGCACCGCAACCGTAAATGAATGCATGCCGTAGAGCATGAAACAGAAAACCGGCGCGAACACCGCGGAAATCAGTGCCGCCAGAGAAGAAATGCGGAAAAAAAAGGCGATGATGATCCACGTTATCGCGGTGCCTGCGGCGAGATAATAATTGAGCGCGATCAGCACGCCGAACGCGGTCGACACGCCCTTGCCGCCCTGGAAGCGGAAAAACACCGGATACATGTGGCCGATCACGACGGCGACCGCCGCTGCCGCCAGCGCCGCGTCGAGCGTTCCGGGTTCCCCGAAATGCCGCGCCACGAACACCGCCAGCCAGCCTTTGGCGCTATCGCCGGCCAGCGTCATCGCCGCGGCGATTTTCCTCCCGGTGCGCAATACGTTGGTGGCACCGGGGTTTCCCGACCCGTAGCTGCGAGGATCGGGCAGCCCGCAAGCGCGGCTGACGATCACCGCAAACGAAACCGATCCAATCAGATAGGCGATCAATACTAAAGCTATGGTGCTCATGGGATTTCACATAAAATGTGCGCCAATTCTAACCGAAACGGGAAATCACGGTGCCGAGGTTCTCTTCACCTTCCACTTTTCACCGCTAACGAATGGACATCATTTTCATCAGCGATTTCAGGCTCGACACCCTGATCGGCGTATACGAATGGGAACGCAAGGTGCCGCAGACCATACAGTTCGACCTCGAAATCGCCATGCGGGACAGCCGTGCCGGCAAAAGCGACGACATCGGCGACACCATCGATTACACCAAGGTGGTGGCGCGCATCGAGCAGACGCTCGCCGAGAACCATTTCTCCCTGCTGGAAACGCTGGCCGAACATATCGCGCAGATCGTCCTCGGCGAATTCAAGTCGCCGTGGGTCAAGGTGAGCGTCACCAAGCTCGCGCCGCTCAGGAACGTCAAGCGGCTCGGCGTCAGCATAGAGCGCGGCACGCGCGCCTGACCGCGCGCTGCCGGCAAAGGGCGCAAGCCAGTTCAGATGCCGAGGTAGCCGGATTTGACCGTCTCGTTGGTCCAGAGCGCCTGCGGCTCGCCGGAAAAAACCACCCTGCCCTTGCTGATGACGTGCACGTAGTCGACCAGCCTGATGGCAAGCGAGGCATTCTGCTCGACCAACAGGATGGACATCCCCTCCTCCTTGAGCTTTCCCACGGCTTCCCACACGCCCTGGATGACGATGGGCGCGAGCCCCTCCGAAGGCTCGTCCATGATCAGGCAATCCGGGTTGGTCATGAGCGCGCGACCGATGGCGAGCATTTGCTGCTCGCCCCCTGAAAGCGTCTTGGCGCGCTGCGCGCGCCTTTCTTGCAGGCGCGGGAAAAGCGCATAGACACGTTCCAGGTTCCAGCCGTGGCGCGCCGCTTCGCGTCCGGCTACCGTCAGGTTCTCCTCCACGCTCAGCGAAGGAAAAACGCGACGTCCCTGCGGCACCAGGCCCAGGCCACACCGAACCGTTTCGAACGAGGACAGACCGGTAACATCGACGCCCTTGAACACGATGGTTCCCCGCCGCGGCGGCGTGAAACCCACGATCGAATTGACCAGCGTGGTCTTGCCCACGCCATTGCGACCAAGCAAACCCAGGATCTGCCCCTGCTCGACCTTCAGCGACAGCCCCTGCAGCACATAGGCATCGCCATAATAGGTATGGATGTCCCGCACTTCCAGAATCGCCATCGATCAGCCTGTTCCCAGATAAATTTCCCGCACCTTGTCGCTGCGCCGGATGCTCGCCGTCGCGCCGTCTTCGACCACCTGCCCGAAATGCAGCACCGAAATGTGGTCCACGACGTCGAACACCACATCCATATCGTGCTCGATCAGGAGAATGGCAAGCGCGGGATTGAGCCGCTTGAGAAACCCGGCCATCTCGCGCGATTCCCCTGAAGCGAGCCCCGCAGCCGGTTCGTCGAGGAGCAGGATCTTCGGATCGCTGGCGAGCCCCACAACGATCTCGACCTGGCGCTGCTCGCCGTGGGAAAGATTGCGCACTTCCACGTCCCGCCGTTCCCAGTAGCCGGCCTGCTGCAGCAGCTGCCGCGCTTTTTCATACAGGTCGCCGTAGGACGCCAGCGGACGCCACATCACGAATTTCGTTTTCCGCAGGCCCGCGATGGCGAGCAGGACATTGTCCAGAACCGTCAGCTTCGGGAACAGGCTGGTGATCTGGAAAGTCCGCGCCATGCCCAGCGCGGTCCGCCGGTGGCTCGGCCATCCGGTGACATCCTCGCCGAACAGCAGAACCTGTCCCGCGGTCACGGGGAAAACGCCGGTGATCAGGTTGAAAAGGGTGGTCTTCCCCGCGCCGTTCGGACCGATGATGGCCTTGCGGTCGCCCGGAAATATCTTCAGATCCACGCCCCGAACGGCGTCGAGACCGCCAAAACTCTTGGACAGGCCCCTCAGTTCGAGGACGGGACGCGCCCCGTCGGTGTCTGTCGGCTGCATTGCTGCCGAATCCCCTTCAGATACGGGCGGCGCGGGGCCACGTCGGCCACCCGCAACCGCCGCTCGTCATTCGCAGAATTTGCAGGGCGGATAATCGCGGCTGTAGACCGGCTGCTTCAGGAACTCGTCCTTGCCGTATTTCCAGAACTGGCTCACCGCCGGGTACGTCTTGATCACCGTGTTCCACAGCTCGTCCTTGTCGTAGCCGAACATTTTCCTTTTCTCGATCTTCTTGATGTAGATGTTCTGGACCGGGTTTCTCATCTCGTCCCAGCGGAGCGGACCGCGCACCGCATCGAGCCGCAACTGGGACATCAGTTCGATGAATTTCTGCGCCCCCGGCCACTTTCCGCCCGTTTTTTTGAACACCTCGTGGATCATCTGGGCCGTCGTGTAGTTGCTCTCCGAGTAATAAGAGGGCACCTTGCCGTATTTTTCGCGGTACTTTTTCACGAAAGCCTCATTCTTGCCGTTGTCCAGCGCGGCGCTGTACTGGAGCGCCGAAACGTGGCCGATGACCTCGTCGCCCATCGACGGCAGCACGAATTCGTCGTAGCTCGTGCCGCCGCCCAGAACCGGCTTCTTGATGCCGGCGTCAGCCAGCTGCTTCGGGAACTGCAGCGACATCGGCCCGGCCATGAGCGTGAATATCGCATCGGCATCCTTCTTGATCGCCGGAATGTAGGGGCCGAAATCCTTGGTCCCCAGCGGCGGCCAGATTTTCTGAATGATTTTGCCGCCGCAGTCTTCGAATGCCTTCTGAAAACCGCCCACCACTTCGTAGCCGAAAGCGAAATCGGCGCCTATCGTCACGATCCGCTTGTAGCCCTGCTCGCACGCCCATTCCCCGAGCGGATGACTCGGCTGCGAGCTCGACCAGCCGCTGCGGATCACGAACGGATACTCGGCGCTCTGCCGTTGCGTGAGATCGTCCGCGGAAGGAATGGAGGCGATATAAACCGTTTTCAGGCGCGTGCTGAGCGGCGCCAGCGCGTAACCGGTCGAGGCGAGCAGCCCGCCCACCAGCATGTGCACCTTGTCCTGCAACACCAGCTTCTCGGCCTTGCGGACGGCGACCGGAGGCTTCGCTTCGCTGTCTTCGACGATGAGCTTGACCTTGGCGCCGGCAAAACTGCCGCCGACTTCGTCGAGGTACATCTGGAAACCGTTGCTCATGTCCTTCCCGATCTGGGCAAAACCGCCGGTGAGCGGAGCCACGAAACCGATGCGCAGTTCCTGCGCCGCGGCCGGAATCGGGTTCACGGCAAGTCCCAGCGCCACGCAACCCGTCGCCGCCATCCAGCGCAAGCCTTTTTTGAGTCTGTGCGTCATGACAACCTCCTTTAGTGAGATGCGGATTCCTGCCTCATTGTCGCCGCCGGCCTGCGCCGGCGGCGGATTCGTTCCGGTATGCCCATCAGCCCGCCCGGCAGATAAAGAATCGTCAGCACATAAACCCCGCCCAGCGCGTATTGCCACCACGGCACGACCGTGCTCAGATAGTCGCGCAGAAAAACGACCACGCCGGCGCCGATGGCCCCTCCCACCAGCGTGCCGGGACCGCCCAGCACCACCATCAGCAGCGCATCCACCGACATGGCGAGAATCACGTCCTGCGGGCTGACGTGCCCGCTCAGGTGCGCCCACAGCACGCCTGCCAGCCCGCCGAAGGCACCGGCGATGATGAACGCGATGTACTTGTGCAGCCAGGTGTTGTAGCCGAGGATGCGCATCCGCAGCTCGCGCTCCCGTATTCCCTCGAGACTGCGTCCGAAAGGCGACTTGACCAGCAGGTACAGCGCCGCGAGCGCCAGCACAAAAAAGCCGAATACCACGTAAAAGTAGGTGACCTCGTCGGCGAGCTGGATTCCGAACGCGGGTCGCGCCGGCAGGTTGATGCCGTTGTCGCCGCCGGTCACCGAATTCCAGCGATATGCAAGCCCCCACACGCACATGCCGAGCGCGAGCGTGATCATCAGAAAATAGACGCCGCTCGCGCGGACCGCAAACAGCCCGAAGAGCGCCGCGGTGGCCGCTCCGACCAGGATGCCCAGCACGACCACCACCCAGAAACTCCAGCCCAGGCCGAAGTCATAGCGCGTGGCGAGAATCGCTGTCATATACGCGCCCATCCCCAGATAAGCCGCCTGGCCGAGGGAAGGCAGCCCGGTGTAGCCGAGCAGAATGTCCAGGCTCATCGCCAGGATCGCCAGTACCAGCGCCTGGGTGATGAGCAGGATCAGGTACGAGCTCGCAAAGGGAACGAAGAGGGCGAGGCCCAGCAGACTCGCAAAAATGACGAGGAGCCCGCCCCGGCTGTCTCTCAGCACCACATCACTCCCTTCCGAAAAGACCTGTCGGTTTCAACGCCAGGATCAATACCATCGGCGCGTAAAGCGTGAAATAGGAAACCTCGGGAAACAGCGCCTTACCGAAATTGTCGGCCAGTCCGACGATCAGGCTGCCCACGGCTGCGCCCGTCAGGCTTCCCATGCCGCCGATGATGACCACGGCGAAAGCAATGGGAAGAATCTCGAAATCCAGTCCCGGATAGATGCCGAGGAAGGCGCCGCCGATCACCCCGCCCAGTGCCGCCAGGAACGCGCCCAGCGTGAAAATGAACATGGAAACGAGCGAGGTGTCGATGCCGACGCCGCGCGCCATCTGCGGATCATCGACGGCCGCGCGGATCATGGCGCCGATGCGCGTTTTTTCCAGCGCCAGCCACAGCGCGAGGCCGATCGCAAGCGCCATGCCGATCATGAACATGCGATAGACCGGCAAATGCAGTCCGCCGACGACCGCGCTTCCCCGCAGCATCTCCGGCGGGGCGATATCGAGGCTGTCGCCGCCCCAGATGTCGAGCGCCGCCTGCTGGAAAAGAAAGGCGAAACCGACCGTCAACAATACTTGTCGCAGCGGATCGTGTCCGATCGACCGCAAAAAAATCCGCTCCATGAGCAGCCCGAGCACGGCGATGGCCGCGGCGGCCAGCGGCAACGACAGCAGCCAGGAACCCGTCGCCTCGATCACCGACAGCGCGACATAACCGCCGAGAAGAAAATAGGCGCCGTGAGCGAGGTTGACGATACGCATCACGCCGAAAATCAGCGTGAGCCCGCTCGCGAGCAGAAACAGAAGCGCGCCATAGGAAATACCGTTGAAGGCCTGGATCAGCCAGAACTGTACGCCCACCTCCCCCTTCCTTTCTTCTCTGCGTTCTTCTTTTTGTGCCGGATTCGGGCCGCTTTGCCCCCGGACCACCCTTATGTTACCGCCATTGCCCGCCGCAGCAAAATCGCCGGCGACCCATGCCGTTTGCGCCTGGCGGCAGGCGCGGCCACCCCGCCTCGCCGTTCAGCCGCGGGGGTGGTGTCTCGCGTGGAGCTGCTTGAGGCGCTCGCGCGCGACGTGGGTGTAGATCTGGGTGGTCGAAATGTCGGCGTGCCCGAGCAGCAGCTGCACCACGCGCAGGTCGGCGCCATGGTTGAGCAGGTGCGTGGCGAATGCGTGGCGCAGGGTGTGCGGCGAAACCGGCTTGCCGAGACCGGCCTGTAGCGCGTAGCGCCTGATCAAATGCCAGAACGCCTGCCGCGTCATGGCGTCACCGCGCGCCGTCACGAACAACGCGTCGCTCGCCTTCCCCGCGAGCAGCGCCGGCCGGCTTTCCCGCAGATAACGCCTTGTCCACGCCAGCGCTTCCTCGCCCAGCGGCACCAGCCGTTCCTTCGAACCTTTGCCCATGACGCGCACCACACCCATGTCCTCGCTCACCTGCGGTATCTTGAGCGTCACCAGTTCGGAAACGCGCAGACCGCTCGCATACAGCATTTCGAGCATCGTCCGGTCGCGCAGGCCGAGTGGCTCTCCGGTGAGTGGCGCCGCCAGCAGATGCTCGACGTCTTCCTCGGTGAGGCTCTTGGGCAAGGCGCGCGGCCGTTTCGGCGCATCGATCCTGAGCGTGGGATCGCCGTCGATCCTGCCCTGCCGCAAGGCGTGGCGGTAGAACCGCTTGAGCGCCGACAGTTCGCGGCTGGTGGTGCTCGCCTTGACGCGACGCCTGACCTGATGCGCGAGAAAACCCAGCACATCGGCGTGGGAGGCAGCGAGCAGATCCTTGCCGCAATTTTGCTTGAGCCAGTTGTCGAACTGCACGAGATCCCGGCGGTAGCCGTCGAGCGTATTGCGTGCCAGGCCGTCCTCGAGCCACAGCGCGTCGCAAAATTCATCGATCAGCGATAATGAGCGAGAGGCAATGAGCAATGGGCGCAAACCCGATGGCTTTTTCACATTACCCATCACTCATTACCCACTAGCGCTCCGGCCCCTTCGTGTTTCAGCAGCCAGCGCTTGATGTCGAGCGGAAAACCGGCCCGGGCGTGCATGAAGCCGCCGAGCCCGTTGCGGCCAACCACCCGATGGCAGGGAATCACGAGCGGAATGCGGTTGGCGCCGCAGGCACTCCCGACCGGCCGCGGCGCGCTTCCGAGCTTGCCGGCGATGTCACGATAACTCAGCGTGCTGCCGCGCGGTATGGTGCAGATCGTCTGCCACACGCTGCGCTGAAACGGCGTGCCCCCCGGTTCGAACGGCAGATCGAAGCGAAAATCCGGATCATCGAGGTAACGCTCGACCTGGCGGCATACCCGCTCCGCAAGCCGGTCAAGGGGCGCGAGGGGCGCCGCACCTTTTGGTAAATAATCTATTCCAATCAATATGTTACCGACGACCCGTATGCCCAGCACGGCGAACGGCGCAGGATATTTCGCCTGATAGGGTGCGAGCATCCGCGTCTGCCGCGCCGCGTGCGCTCACCCTGCCGCTGCCGCGCGCGTTTTCGCATCACGCATTTTCTGCATCACCACCACGCCGATGACCAGCGCGATGCCGATCGCATCGAACAAGGCGCGCGGATAGACCAGCATCAGGCCGGCGACGATCAGCATCCAGCGCTCGAGCGAGCTGGTTTTTTGCAACAGCCACCCTTGCAGCCCGCCGGCGAGCGCCGCGATGCCGATGGCGGCTGTCACCGTTACTTCGGCGATCGACACCCAGTCGGCCTGCGCCAGATTCTTGAACGAGCCGCCGAGCAGCAAACCCGTACCCGAGGGATCGAGCACGAACATGAACGGCAGCAGAAACGCCGGCGCCGTGTATTTCCAGCACTGCAACGTGGTGCGATACGGCCCGCCGCCGGTGATCGCGGCCGCCGCAAACGGCGACAGCGCGGTGGGCGGAGAAACTTCCGACAGCACGGCGTAATAGAAAATGAACATGTGCGCCGCGAAATCCGGCACGCCGAGCTTGATCATGGCCGGCGCCGCGATCACCGCGCAGATGATGTAGGACGCCGTTACCGGCACCGCCAGGCCGACGATCCACACGATGAGCGAAGTATAGAACGCAGTGAGCAACAAGCGCATGTCGTGCAGCAGCTGGGGGGTGTCGGCCGCGCCCAGCAAAGTCCACACAGCGACCAGGGCGTGCGCCCCCGATTCGGCGTAATCGAGCACGATCTGGCTGAACTTGAGGCCGAGTCCGGTGAGCGTCACCACGCCGACGATGATGCCGGCAGAAGCACAGGTCATGGCGACGTTGAGCACGCCCACCGAGCCGCTTTCGAGCGCCTTGATGAAGCCCGACTCCCAGAAGCCTTTGATCCACGGCATGCGGCCGCGGAACCAGTCATAGGGGATGAGCGCGCAGTCGCTCTGGAAGAACGACAGCGCGAAAGTCACAACGGTGGCCCAGAACACCGACAGGACCGGCGAGTAGCCGAGCAGCATGAATACCACGATCGCCACCAGCGACACGAAGTGAAACCAGTAGCGCTTGGCGAGCTGCAGCGCGTTATGGTGTTTCTCCAGCGCTATCGCGTGCATGGCAAACTTGCGCGCATCGATCTCGACCATGATGAAAATCGCGAGATAGAACAGGACGGTCGGGATGGTCGCCATCAGGATCACGTCGAGATACGAAATCTTGAGGAACTCGGCGATCAGGAACGCCGCCGCCCCCAGCACCGGCGGCGAGATGATCGCCCCCAGCCCGCCTGCCGCCAGCAGGCCGCCCGCGGCTTCCTTGCCGTAACCCGATTTGGCGAGCAGTGGATACGCGACCGACCCCAGCGTCACGGTGGTGGCCACGCCCGATCCCGACGGGCCGCCCAGCAAAAACGAGCCCATCACCACTGCGCGCCCCGCGCTCGAAGGCTTGCCACCCATCGCCGAAAACGAAAAATCGATGAAAAACTTGCCCGCGCCCGAATATTGCAGGAAGGCCCCGAAGATGGTGAACAGGATGATCAGCGTCGATGAGACGTCCACCGCCACGCCAAAAATGCCTTCGAGCGTCATGTAGAGCGAGCCGGTGAGGCGCGAGATCTCGTAGCCCTTGTGAGTCCACGGCGCGGGCAGATAGGGGCCGAACAGCGCATAGGCGAGAAACAGGCTGACGACGAAAGGCAGGATCCATGTCGAGCTGCGGCGATTGCCTTCGAGGATCAACAGGATCAGGGCAACGCCGATCACCTGGTCGAGCACGGTCGGCAGCGTGGCGCGGTCGCCCAGCTCGTCGCCCCAGTAGAGGATGTAGGCGATGATGGCGATCGAGACGAGGGCGAAGATCACGTCCCACCACATCAGGCGGTGGCGGAAGCGCTTGCCGGACGGAAACATCAGAAACACCAGCGCCAGCGCGAATGCCACGTGCACCGGGCGCAGGATATAGGCGGGAACGATGTAGACCGCAGCGTAGAGGTGAAACAGCGACATGATGACCGCCAGCGCCGTCAGCATGACAGCCAGCGCCCCGCGATAGCGGTTGTGTGCGCCCTCTTCCTCCTCGATGAGCTCCTCGACGCGTTTGCGCGCCTCTTCGCTCAAGACGACATCGTCTTGCGCCGCTTTGTGGTGGTCGTTCACAGCCATGCGCTCCTCTGTTCCCGCTTCGTACCGATTTCAAATTCTAACATGGGTCTGGCGCAGGTCCGGCACGGCAAACCGCGCACCAGAAAACAAAAACCCCGTCCGTTGCGGGACGGGGTCCGCTGCGGCGCCACCGCTCAGAACTTGGCGCCTTTTTCCTTGAAATACTTGATCGCGCCGGGGTGGAACGGTACCGGAGAAGCTGCGGGGCTCTGGTTCTCGATTCTGAAGTTGGCGGCTTCCTTGTGGACCTGGATCAGCTCGTCGCGCTTGTCGAAGATGGTCTTGACGATGTTGTAGGCGGTCTGGTTGCTCATTTTCTCGTGCGTGACCAGGATGTTCGCGACCGAAGCCTGCTTGTTGTCGGCGGTCATGCCCGAGTAAGTAGTCTTGGGGATCACGTCCTGGATATAGAGATTGCCGTATTTCTTGTTCATGGCCGGCACCAGCTCGGCATGATCGACCAGCTTGATCCGGACGCCCGGCGTGGCGGCGAGATCGGTCACTGCAGCAGTCGGCAGCCCGCCGACCCAGAAAAAGGCGTCGATCTTCTTGTCCTTGATCGCGTTGACCGACTCGGCGACACCGAGACGCTCGCGCGTCATGTCTTTCAGCGGATCGAGCCCGGCGGCTTCGATCACGCGGAAAGCCATGACTTCGGTGGCGCTGCCGGGCGAGCCGGTGGAAACGCGCTTGCCTTTGAGATCCTTGATGCTGTTGATGCCCGTGCCTTCGACGGTCACCACGTGCATGTGATTGGTGTAGAGCACCATCAGGGTGGCAAGCGGCACCTTGTTGCCCTTGAACTTGCCTTCGCCCTGCAGCGCGTCCTGGCTGGCATCGGCCATGGCAAGACCGATGTACGGTTTGCCGCTGCCAATCAGTTTCAGGTTGTCGACCGAGCCGCCGGTCACTTCGGCGGTCGCCTGCATGCCGGGCACATACTTCGATAGCACGTTGGCGATGCCGCCGCCCAGCGGATAGTAGACGCCACCGGTGCCGCCGGTGCCGATCGAAAGATTGATCTTCTCCTGGGCAATGCTGCTCGCCGCGAGCAGCGCAGCCGCGGCAAACACCAGGCTTCTCATGAAGTTGCGCATAATTCCCCCTTCTTTTTTGAGATACTCGGACCGATGGAACGAGCAGTTTAGTGATATTCGGGCAACGAGGTCAAATCGGCCCGCGAAACACCGAAGCGGCGTTTGCCGCTACTTTGCGAACAATCGGCCCGGATCGTTGAACGCCTTGAACTCGAGCGCATTGCCGCAAGGGTCGAGAAAGAACATCGTCGCCTGCTCCCCCACCTCGCCCTTGAAACGAAGGTGCGGCTCGATGATGAACTCGATCCCCGCCCGGGTAAGTTTGTCGGCGAGCGCCCGCCATTCGTCCATCGCCAGCACCACCCCGAAATGACGCACCGGCACGCGGTCGCCATCGACCGCCGAAGTCGTATGGTGCCCCGTTTCGCCGGGCGCAAGGTGCGCGACGATCTGGTGGCCGTAAAAATCGAAGTCCACCCAGTCATCCGTCGAGCGGCCCTCGGGGCAGCCCAGCAGGCCGCCGTAAAAAGCGCGCGCCCGGGCCAAGTCGTCGACGGGAAAAGCCAGATGGAAAGGCGGTCGTGTCATAGGGTCGTCCTTGCGGGAAAGCCTGCCCCCGCGGCAAAAAAGGGTGGTATTTTACGTTTTTTTACTGCGGGGAACAGCACCATGGCGAAAATCCAGTCCGTTTCCGTCAGCGTCGTTCGCGTGCCGCTCGACACCGTCACCTCCTTTGCCACCCGCACCGTCTCCGCCCGCGATTACTGCCTGGTCAGGGTGCGCTCGGCCGACGGCGTCGAAGGCCTCGGCTTCTGCTACGTCGGCAGCGCCGGCGGCCGCATCGCCCAGGTCGCGGTGGCAGAACTGCTCGCGCCCCGGCTCATCGGCCAGGAATCGTTGCGCGTCGAGGGCCTGTGGCAGGAGATGTACCAGGAGGCGCTGCTACAGGGCCGCGCCGGCAGCGTGATGCGCGGCATCTCCATCCTCGACATCGCGCTGTGGGACCTCAACGCGCGCACGGCAAAGCTGCCGCTGCATCTGTATCTGGGCGCGAACGTCACCGACCGGGTGCCTGCTTACGCGAGCGGCGGTTATTACCTCGCCGGCAAGACGCCGAAAAAACTGGGGCAGGAAATGGCGTCCTACGTCAAAACCGGTTTCAAGGCGGTGAAAATGAAAGTCGGCCGCCTTACGCCTGCGGAGGAGGAAGCGCGGGTGCGCGCCGCGCGCGAGGCGATCGGCCCCGACGTCCACCTGATGCTCGATGCCAACAATGCCTGGAACGACGTGCCCACTGCGCTTCTCTACTGCAAGCGCTTCGAACCTTACGACCCGTACTGGATCGAGGAACCTTTCGGCCCCGACGACATCGACAGCCATGCGCGGCTCGCCGAACTCACGACCATCGTCGTTGCCACCGGTGAAATCGCCTACGGCCGCTGGTACCACAAGGAACTGCTCGACAAGCGCGGCGCGGAGATCCTGCAGACCGACGCCTGCGTCTGCGGCGGCATCACCGAATGGAAGCGCATCGCGGCCTTGGCCGCGGGCTACGGCGTGACGCTTTGCCCGCACTGGTTTCACGACGTGCACGCGCCGCTGGTCGCGGCCACGCCCAATGCGCGTTACGTCGAGTTCTTCATCGACGACCAGGTGCTCAACTTCCGCCGCCTCATCGACCGGCAGCTCAAATACAAGGACGGCAACCTCATCTTGCACCAGACGCCCGGCCTGGGTTTCGCTTTCGACGAGAAAGCAGTAAAAAAATACGCCCTCGACAAAGCGCGGCCGTGGACGACCGTCGAATAGACCGCGGCTGATAGCCACAAAACCAGAGAAAAGCGCACATGAACAACACGCAATTGCCCCATCCCGCTGTCCCGCTGCTCACTTCCCACGGCTGCCGCATGCCGGCCATCGGCTTCGGCACTTCGCAGCTGGGCGACTGCGCCGAACTCGTCGCCACTGCGCTCAAACTCGGCTATCGCCACATCGACACCGCCGGGAAATACGGCTCGGAAAAAGGCGTGGGCGAAGGCATACGCCTCTCGGGCGTGCCGCGCGAAGAAATTTTCTTGTGCACCAAAGTCTCGCACGAATTTCTGCGCGCCGACGATTTCGCGCGCAAGGTCGACGAAAGCCTGAAAACGCTGCAGGTCGATTACGTCGACATGCTGCACGTGCACTGGCCCACCACCGATGGCATTCCGCTCGCCGAAACCATGGGCGCGCTTGCCAAGGCGAGGCGCGAAGGCAAGACGCGCCACATCGGTGTGGCCAATTTCAACATCGCGCTCATGGAGGAAGCGCTGCGCACCTGCCCCGAGCCGCTGGCGACGCTGCAGGCTGAATATCACCCTTATCTCGATCAGGCGAAGGTGCTCGATTACTGCCGCAGAAAGGGGCTGATCTTTACCGCCTATTGTCCGCTGGCGCGCGGCCGCCTGTTCAGCGATCTGGTGCTCGCCGAAATCGCAAATAACAAGGGCAAGACCATCGCGCAGGTCGCGATGCGCTGGCTGATGCAGCAGAACGTCGCCGCCATCCCGCGCTCGTCCAATCCCGGGCGCATCGCCCAGAACCTGGACATTTTCGATTTCGCGCTCACCGAGGAAGAAATTAATAAAATCAATGGCTTAAAAAAAGCAGATGGGAGGATTGCCAACCCCGCGGGGCGCGCCCCGGTTTGGGACTGAAAACAACCGGAGGCGCTACGGCTCGATCCCGAGCAGTTTCGCGGCGGTGCCGCCCAGCATCGCGATGCGCTCGTCGTCGGTAAAACCCGGCGCACCGAGGAGGTGGTCCACCGGGTTAGGATTCCACGGTATCGGATGGTCGGTGCCGATCACGAGCCGGTCCGATCCGACTTCGGCCGCCAGGTGACGCAGCGCTTCCGCGGTGAACACCAGCGTGTCGTAATACATCTGCCGCAGATACTCGGTCGGCTTCTTTTTCAGCTTGACGCCGGTATCCATGTCCGGCGCCACCCGCAGACAGTTGTCCGAACGCGGCGCGTACGAAGGCAGATAGCCGCCGCCGTGGGCCGAGCAGATCTTGAGGCCGGGGAAACGGTCGAGCGTGCCCTCGAAAATGAGATGCGAGAGCGCAATCGTGGTGTCGAGCGGATTGCCGATGGTGTTGGCGAGCCAGCCGTTGCCTTTGAAGCGCTTCGCGAGCTCCGGCGTGCTTTGCGGATGGATGAAGATCAGCACGCCGAGTTCTTCCGCTTTGGCCCAGAACGGATGAAATTGGGGATCGGAAAACTCCGCTCCCGCGACGCTCGCGCCGACCGCCGCGCCGCGCAGCCCCAGTTTTTTCACGCCATGTTCGAGCTGCGCGACTGCGAGATCGGGAAACTGCAGCGCCACCGAAGCAAAGGCAACGAAGCGCTCGGGGTAGGTCGCGCAGAATTCCGCGAGCTTCTCGTTCTGGATTCTCACCACCTCGGCGGCAAGATCGCGCCCGGCGTGATACCACTGCGGATTGATGCTGAGCGCTTCGACGTCTATGCCCTGCGCGTCCATTTCGGCGATGCGCCGCGCACCGACTTCGCCGATGCCAGGGCCGCGCTGGTCTTCGAGCTTGAGCCCCAGCAAGGCCAACGCTTCCGGAATCACGCAGTGCGCGTGGACGTCGATGGTTTTCACGCGCCGGCCTTTCACCACCACTTCGCGGCGGTGCGTGCCCGGCTGCGCGCCGCCTTGCGCCGCCCCCTGCGCCTGGGCGTGCCGGGTTACGGCTTCGCGCAAACCGCAGCCGGTAAACGCGATGCCGGACGTCGTGCCCGCAGAATGCCGGCTGACCTCGGTATGAAGGTGCATCTTTTTCTCTCCTGGAAGGTTTTGTTGCCGGGCGTCGTGCCGCCGACAGCCGACATCCGCAGCCGGCGCCCCCTCGCCGGCATGATAACCGACTTTGCCGGCCTCCACCCGCCATCGCACGATGTTCCAACATGCGGCCGCCAGTGCAGCCACGGCGTCCGCAATCGTGATAGTGTTTGCTTTCTCCATTCATGTCGTCACCGGCCATGTCCGACATTTCCGCCGCCCTGCGTTCCGAACTCGCCCCCACCGGCAAACTGCGCGTGGGCATCAATCTCGGCAATTTCCTGCTCACCGCCACCGATCCCGCGACCGGCCGCTACAGCGGGATAGCCGTCGATCTCGGTCGGGAACTGGGGCGGCGGCTCGGCGTAGAAGTCGAGATCATCGGCTACCCATCGCCGGGAGCGCTCGCCGACGCCGCCGCGAGCGGCGCATGGGACGTCGGTTTTCTCGGCGCCGAACCACAGCGCGCGAGGGAAATCGACTTCACCGCCGCTTACGTCGAAATCGAGGCCACCTACCTGGTGCCGCCCGGCTCGCCGATCAAGACGCTCGATGAAGTCGATCGCGAAGGCGTGCGCATCGCCATTTCGGGCCAAAGCGCTTACGACCTCTATCTGACGCGCCACCTCGAGCACGCGCAACTGGTGCGCATTGTCGGCGCCGACAACGTGTTCCGGCAATTCGTCGCCGACAAGCTCGAGGCTTTGGCCGGGTTGCGGCCGCGCCTGGTCAGAGACCAGGCCAGCCTGCCCGGTTCGCGCATCCTCGATGGCCGTTTCACCGCAGTGCAGCAGGCGGTCGGCGTGCCCAAAGGCCGCGCCGCCGCCGCGCGCTACCTGTGCGAGTTCGTCGAAGACATCAAGGCTTCGGGGCTGGTGGCGCAACTCATAGAAAAGAACAAGGTGCGCGGCCTGACCGTGGCGGCAAAGGCGTAGATGGGCCAATTGTCGCCTCGGCTGCATGCAGCCGGCGCGCATCGCAAACCGGATTCGCGGTTAGAATGGTCATTGCCGCGCTGCCGCGCCCGCGGCTCGCGCCGCAAACTGCGGCAGCCGCCGCCGGAAAGCAACGAAAAGGAGGAGCAAACATGCGTAACCGCACGTTGCATGTCATTCTTGTTTTTGCTGCCGCAGCCGCGGCATTCGTTGCGGGCGGGCTTCACGCCCAGCAGTATCCGAGCAAAATCATCCGCGTCGTCAATCCCAACCAGCCCGGCGGCAACAGCGATATCCTGTTCCGGCTGCTTGCTCCCAAAATGGGAGAAATCCTCGGCCAGCAGCTGGTCATCGATTACCGTCCCGGTGCCGGCGGCAACATCGGTGCAGAGATCGTTTCGAAGAGCACGCCCGACGGCTATACCACACTGATCGCGGCGGCGAGTTTTCTCATCAATCCTTCGCTCATCAAGAATCTGCCGTTCGACGCGACGCGCGATTTCACGCCGCTCGGCCTCATCGTCGACATCCCGGCGGCGCTGGTGGTGCATCCTTCGCTGCCAGCGAAGGATGTCAAACAACTGATCGCGCTCGCCAAAGCGCGGCCGGGCGAGATATTCTTTTCGAGTTCGGGCCGCGGCACGCTGGCCCATCTCTCGGGCGCGTTGTTCAACAGCATGGCCGGAACCAATATCGTGCATGTGCCGTACAAAGGTGCGGGACCAGCGGTGATCGATCTCGTCGCCGGCCATGTGCAGATGTCCTTCGTCAGCATCCCCGCCATCGTCGGCCACGTGCAGCAAGGCAGGCTGCGCATGCTCGCGCAATGCGGCGCCACGCGTTTTCCTTCCTTCCCCGAGCTGCCGACGATGGAAGAGGCGGGCATGCCCGGCTTTGTGGTGAGCAGCGGCTTCAGCTTCCTGGGTCCTGCGGGCATGCCGCAACCCATCATCGACAAACTCAACGGCGCGCTGGTGCAGGCGCTGCGCGATCCGGCGATCCGCAAGACGCTGGTCGAGCGCGGTGCCGAACCCATAGGCAACACCCCGGCCGAACATGCCGCGTTCATCGAATCCGAAATCGAAAAATGGCGGCGTGTTGCGCACAACGCCGGCATCAAACCCGAATAGGCATGTGCCGGGAATTGCCTCGATATGGCTGAAATCAAGGTCATGGCTTCGGCGGCCTTCAAGCAGGCCTACCTCGAGCTGCTGCCGCGATTCGAGCGCAGCAGCGGCCACACGGCGCTCAATCTGTGGGTGCCAAGCGTGCAGATGATGAGCCGCCTCAAGGACGGCGAGCCGGTCGATGTCGTGATTCTCGCGGCCACCGCGCTCGACGAACTGATCCGGGCCGGGATCGTCACCGGGCGCACCGATCTCGCGCGGTCGGGCATAGGCGTCGCGGTCAAAGCCGGTGCGCCGCGGCCCGACATCAGCTCGGCAGAAGCCGTCAAGCGCACGGTGCTGGCGGCAAAAAGCATCGTCTGCTCCACCGGCCCGAGCGGCATCCATCTGCGCGGGCTGTTCGAACGCATGGGGATCGCCGACGAGATCCGGCACAAGGTGAAGCAGTCACAAGGTGTTCCCGCCGGCAGCTTCGTGGCGAGCGGCGAAGCGGAAATCGCTTTTCAGCAGATGAGCGAGCTGCTTCCCGTGCCCGGAATCGACATCATCGGCCCGCTGCCGCCCGATGTGCAGCAAACCACGATCTTTTCCGCCGGCATACACACGAAAGCGCAACAGCCCGACGCGGCAAGGGCGCTGCTACGCTTCCTCGCCGCACCCGAAGCCATACCGGTGATCCGCAGCAAAGGCCTGGAACCGGCATAGAATCGGTCCATCCGCTGCGGCGAGCGGCGGCTACAGCATCGGCCCCGGCTTGTCGAGGGCAAGCTCGGTGAGCCGCCCGACGATCCAGTCATAGGCATCGTCCACTGAATCGGTGTGGTGCATCAGCTCCAGGTCGCGCGCGTCGATCGTGCCGTGGCGCACCAGAGCATCGAAATCGATCACCTGCTTCCAGTATTCGGTGCCAAAGACGACGATGGGCAGCGGTT
>JBKBXX010000012.1:0-43144 GCA_046313915.1 Burkholderiales bacterium
ACCCCCGCGCGCCGCCGCCCCCCGCGCAGAAAGCGCCCGGCACGCCGGTATGGATGCGTACGGTGACCCCCGATCCCGTGCTGCTGTTCCGCTATTCGGCGCTCACCTTCAACGGCCACCGTATCCATTACGACCATCCTTACGTCACCACGGTCGAAGGCTATCCCGATCTGGTGATGAACGGGGGGCTCACCACGCTGCTGCTGTTCGAGCTCGCGCGCACCCACGCCTCGACGCCGGTCGCATACCTGTCCTCGCGCAACGTGCGGCCGCTGTTCGTCAACCGGCCGCTCACCCTGTGCGGCGAGCCCTCGCTCGACAACAAAACCGCCAGGCTGTGGGTGGTCGATCACGACGGCGCCCTGGCGCTCGCCGCCGAAGCGGAATTCAAATGACGCGGAAAAACGCCATCGCGCCGCTGCAGACACGACGCGGCTCCGACACGAGGCAGCCTTCCTCCCGTCTTCGCCACCGCGCCAAGCGCGGCCACCCTTAGGAAAGCCCATGGCCGGAGGCCCTCTCGAAGGCGTGCGCATCGTCGATCTGACCTCCGTCGTGGTCGGACCGCTGGCGACGCAGATACTCGCCGATCACGGCGCGGAAGTGATCAAGGTGGAAAGCAAGAGCGGCGACCTGGTGCGCACCATGAACGGCGCGTCGGTCACGCCGGGCATGGGCGCCAAGTTCCTGCACCTGAACCGCAACAAACGCTCCATCGTGCTCGACCTCAAACAGCCGGCAGGCCACGCCGCGCTGATGCGGCTCATCGAATACGCCGACGTGCTGGTATGGAACACGCGCCCGCCGTCCATGGCGCGGCTCAAGCTCGGCTACGAAGAGGTGCGGGCGCTCAACCCGGCAATCATCTACTGCGGCATGTTCGGTTTCGGCCAGGACGGCCGCTACCGCGCCAAACCGGCTTACGACTCCATCATCCAGGGTGCGGGCGGCATGGCCGCCTTGCACCATCGCGCCGCCGGCGAGCCGCGCTATGTACCCATGGTGGTCGCCGACAAAGTCGTCGGCATGGTCGCGGTGCAGATGATCGCGATGGCGCTCTACCGCCGCGCCCGCACCGGCGAGGGGTGCGCAATCGAAATCCCGATGTTCGAAAATCTGGTCAAATTCGTGCTCGAAGAACACATGTACCTGAAAACCTTCGAACCGCCGCTCGGCGGCACCGGCGACCCGCGCCTGCTCGATCCGCTCGCCAAGCCGATCGCCACCCGCGACGGCTGGATCTGCCTCTCCGCCAACACCAACGCCCAGGCTTTCGCTTTTTTCGACGCCATCGGCCATCCCGAACTCAAAAGCGATCCGCGCTTCTGCAGCGTGCAGGCGCGTTTCGCCAACGTGGGCGACTATTTCCAGATTCGGGCGCAGGCGCTGCGGACCAGAACCACTGCCGAGTGGCTGGCGATCTTCGAGCGCTGCGACGTGCCGGCGATGCCCTACCACACCCTCGACAGCCTGCTCGAAGATCCGCACCTGCAGGACGTCGGTTTCTTTGAGATCAAGGACCATCCCACCGAGGGCAGGACGCGCAACATGCGGCTGCCGAACAAGTGGTCGTGTGGCACACGCCACGACTGGCGCCCGGCGCCCAAGCTCGGCGAGCACAGCGTCGACATCCTGCACGAAGCGGGTTTCAGCGCAGACGAGGTCAAAAAGATGATCGCCGATGGCGTCACCGTCGATGGCCGGATCAAAAAGCAGTAAAGGGTGCGGGGTCGAGGCGTGAAAAGGGAAATCGCGAAGCACGAAACACGAACGCCGGCTTTCCATTCGTCATGGCGACGCATGTCCGAGGAGCCGCGCCGCATCCTGCAGCGGGCGAAACGTTAAGGCATAATGGGCGCCACTTCATTTTTCCAAGGGAGAATCGTCATGCCGTTGCTCTGGCGCAAAACCTCTTTGGTATTGGCCGTAATCGCATTCACCGCTGCCGGCCTCTCCGGCAGCGGGCCGTCCTACGCCCAAAGCAAGGCCAAACCGGAATACACTCCCCACGTCGGCCAGGAAGGCAAGGACGTCATCTGGGTGCCCACGCCCCAGGCGCTGGTCGAGCGCATGCTGCAGATGGCCAAGGTCACGCCCGCCGACTACGTGGTCGACCTCGGTTCGGGCGATGGCCGCACCGTCATCACCGCTGCCAAGAAATTCGGCGTGCGCGCGCTCGGTATCGAGTACAACCCCGACATGGTCGAATTGTCGAAACGCAACGCCGAGAAGGAAGGCGTGGCCGGACGCACCGAGTTCATGAAAGCCGACATTTTCACCACCGACTTCAGCAAGGCGACGGTGATCACCATGTACCTGTTGCCCCAGCTCAACCTCAAATTACGCCCGACCCTGCTCAATATGAAGCCCGGCACCCGCGTGGTGTCTCACGCTTTCAGCATGGACGACTGGCAGCCCGATCAGATCGAATCGGTCGAAGGCCGCACCGCCTATCTGTGGATCGTGCCGGCCAGGGTCGAAGGCACCTGGCAATGGAGCGACGGCCGCAAATATGAAATCACCTTGCGCCAGCATTTCCAGATGGTCGAAGGGCTGGCGAAGATCGACGGCCAGACGGCCCAGTTCCGCAACGGCAAACTGCAGGCAGACAAGCTGAGTTTCACGCTGATCGAATTCCGCGGTCTCGACACCGTCCAGCGCGAGTTCACCGGGCGCGTGAGCGGCAACCTCGTCGAAGGCACGGTCAAGCTGCCCCACAACGCCGTCGAGGAAAAATGGTCGGCGCACCGCGTCAACTGAAACTTTGCGTCACCACGGAACGTTACGATCACAACTGCGCCCGCAGCGCGCGCATTCATTCCGGAGTCCACCATGTCCCAACAGAAATCCAGCATCGTCATCATCGGCGGCGGCATCATGGGAGGCGACATCGCCATCGTCTTCGCTGCCGGCGGATGGAACGTCCACGTCATGAGTCCTTCGCAAAAAACGCGTGACGCGCTGCCCGCGCGCATCATGGCGGGGCTTGCCAAGCTGGGGGTGGACCCCGCTGCCGCGGCCCGTGTCACCACCCATGCCCGGCTCGAGGACATCGACTGGCAGCACGTCGACATGGTGACCGAAGCCGCGACCGAGGATCTGGCGCTCAAGCAAAAACTGTTTGCCGAAGTCGAGGCGCTGGCCCGCCCCGAAATCCCGCTCACCAGCAACACCTCCAACTTCCCCATCAGCGAAATCGGCAGGGCGCTCAAACACAGAAAACGGCTGGCCGGCACGCATTTTTTCATGCCCGCTCACCTGGTGCCGCTGGTGGAAGTGGTGAGCGGCAGCGACACCGACCCCGCGGTCGCCGAATCCGTCTGCGCACTCATGAAGGATCTCGGCAAGGCGCCGATCTGGGTCAAGAAGGATGTGCCGGGTTTCGTCGGCAACCGCATCCAGCACGCGATGATGCGCGAAGCACTTTACCTGATAGACGAAGGCGTCGTTTCGCCGGAAGGCGTCGACATCGCGGTGCGTTTCGGCTTTGGCTTCCGCTTCATCGCCTGCGGGCCGATCCTGCAGAAGGAAATGTCGGGCTGGGACACCAATTATCTCGTCGGCAGCGCGCTCTACCCCCATCTGCACAACGAAACCACCTATCCCGCCGTCGTCAAGGACATGGTCGACAAGGGCCATCTCGGCATGAAGACCAGGCGCGGCTTCTGGCAGTGGACCGACGATTCGATCGCGAAGGAAAAAGCGCGTATCGAGAAAGCGCTGCAAGCTGGCTTCGAGATCATCAGAAACGACATGAAAAATCCGGCGGAACCCGCGCCGCGAGCAGGCGACGCTTCTTCGTAGACGGGTGTCCGCGGCAGGATCCCGCCCCGATCACGCGATGGCCGGGGACTGCCGCCGGACGGCCTGCCTGCTTTACTTCCTCGTGAATCGCGGATCGCCGGCGTAGCCGAGCACTTCCCAGTCGAGCCTGCCGTCCTTGCCATGGCAGTCATTGCACTGGAGTGCCTGGGCCTTGGGCACGACCGTGTGGTTCACCTTCCAGTACATGTCGGTCGCCGCGCGGGTAATTGAAGTGCGTCACCTCTGGGCGGGATCCATCGGCTCACCGAAAAGATGGTGGTCGACCGAACCGTTGAACCACAGGTAGACCGGCCTCACGTCCTTCGCCCATCTGAAACTGCCTTTCATCTTGTCGTAAAGCGGCAGCCCATACTGGTCCTTCGGCACCGGATCGTTTTTGCCCGCAGTCGACCCGTCCCATCACACTTTCGTCGGCAACGCGCGCGCAAACAGCGGGATATGGCGGGTCTGGCAGGCGATTTTCTCGGTGTGATGGTTCAGGCATCGCGTTCTGCCCGTGCGGCGTGCCGGTGTGGCAATCGGTACAGACGAGCGTCTGGCCGCTGCCCGTGGCCGAAACCGCGAGCGCCTTGCCCGGAATCGCATGTCTTTCGGCGCGATGAGCGGCATGCCGTCTCGGCAGGAAATCGCTTCTTTGCCGTTTTTTGCGGGAAGGGAGGGTATGGCGAGACCGCCAGAGTAAACGGACGACCCCGGATGTCATCGGACGGTTGGCGAGCGCGTCCGACATCGTGTTGGAGCAGGTGATGCGCCTTGGCCCAATGGCTGGAGCGACCAGATGCGGATGCTCGCGCTGGCCGCGTGAGCGCCCCGAGCCCAGCGCTTGCAACTGCCTCCCGGCAGTGTTTTGTGACTTTGCGGCACTCGATCGTACCCCCTCTATCTTTATGCTCCGTCCAACTCTCGCCGGTCGGACGTTTTCAGTTCGGCGGCAGCAGGCGGGTAGATTGCGCGGACGTTGTCCAGTGCCAGCTTGCGTGCGAGGACCGCTGGCGGCTGCTCGAACAGCGTGCGCAAGTTGTCGAGCGTGGTTTTCATGTATTCGGCACGTTCGCCGCCGGCGCGGGAAGGCAAGCTGGCAGAAGCCGGCAAGGGGGCGGCTACTGAACGAACCCGGACTTGAGTTGGCACGCACCCGCAGGAGCTGGCTGACGCGAAGATGGGGCGAGACCTGCTAAAAAAGTGTGCGATGTATTTCGCGAAGGAGTTGCGGCGAAATACGGCCGCATCCAACAAGCAGCGTGATGAAGCGGACGATCTGCCGCTCCCAGAAAGCGGTAGACCGGGTAGTCGATTACGTTTGCGAACACGCCGAACAGGCGCGGACGCCACGTGATCTGTCGCAGGAATTTTCTGACGTACGGATTGGTCTGCAGCGTGCTTTTCTTGACGTTCACGTGTGTCCGCGCAACCGTGCCAGCGAGCGCATTCAGTCTGCCAGATCCCTGTCAAACGGCATGTGCGAGCACGGCTCCGACGTAAACAATTACAGTGACAAAGCGCGGCAAGTCTCACAGTACCGGGTGAGCGCTGGCAGGACGGGGTCGTCGCCGAGAATAGCCTGCAAGCGCCCCGCAAGCGCGCGGGTGATGACCATGCCGCCGCAGCGCTCGCAGCGCACGGTCTGTTCGCGGTGAAGCGTCTGCCTGCCCTGAGCGAGGACCGCGAGATCGGTCTTGCGCTCGACGTGAACCACTTTTTCTGGGCATGCGGGCGCGCACACTCCGCATCCGATGCAGCGCGTCCCGTCGAAAGCGATCGCGACGTCGGTGCCGTCGTGCTCACACACGAGCGCTCCGCTCGGACAGGCCGAGGCGCAGCTTCCGCATGCAGTGCAGCCCGGGCGCAGCGTAACGACCCCGAGCGGCGAGCCGGCATGCTCGATGGCCTGCTCGGGCATCTTGCCGTGGGCCCGCACCATTGCGAGCAGGGCGTTGGCGACTCCTCCGCGGTCTGGCCGCAGCTCGATCCCGGCCCGATCCATCGAGCTGACACGCGCAGTCGGAGCGAGGGGGCGCCGAAGCACATCGGCAAGCGTGGTCTCGTCGGTGGTGTCCATCATCCGCAGCGCATCGGGCGAAGCGCCCACGGCTTGCAAAACGGTTTGGCAGTAGTCGACGCGCTGACCGAGGGTTTCGCGCTCCCCGAAGCGGCATTTCTCCCGCCGGCAGGGGAACAATCCGACCGCAGCGGCTCCCATGCCGAGCGATTGCAGGATCCACGCCGGGCTCACCATGCCCAGGCAAGGCAGCTCGACGGGAAACCAGTCGACGGCATATTCGACCTGCGGCAGCCTGTCCAGAGACGGCGTACAGCGCTGGCAATGAAAGAGAATGCCGGGCCCCGACGATCCGTCGTCGGGCACGAGAAGCGCGCGCAACTGCGCTTCGACCTGCGCCGCCGACGCGCCGGGCAGGTCGATCGCCGCTACCGGGCACGCCGAGACGCACGCCCCGCAGCTCGTGCACTGCGCTTTGTCGAGCACCATGCGCCCGTCGACGTGCGCGAGTGCTGTATGCGGGCAGGTGGTCGCGCACGTCCGGCAGCCGCGCTCGGCGGCGCATGCCTCGCGGCGGATCGAAGGCACGACCTTCCAGCGCATCGGCGGAAGACCGAACAGTGAGCGGCGAACGACATTTTGATTGGCATCGAATACGGGCTTGAAGTTCTCCGGCCCCGCCGTCTGATAGGCCCTGGCACGCGCCAGCGCTGCGCCGAGAAGCTTGCGCGCGGCGCGCGTCGCAGCGGCACCGGCCGGCGCCAATGCACGCAAGGCGCCGAGATCGACGACTTCGATCGCGAGCGGATCGAAGCCGCGCCGCCGCGCGCGCGCGCGCAGCTCACCATGCTCGCCGGCGGCGCACAGGCCGAAAACCAGCCGGTCCGCCGGGGTGCCGCTGCGGCCAAGCCAACGCTCGGGCCTGTCGCACGGGCCAGCCTTGACTCGGACCTCGATCTGCGGGTCGCACTTGGAGAAAAATTCGCCAAGCGCCTTGAGATCGAGGCCCAATTGCTCGAGATCCCGGCACAGCGTGACGATCACCGTCCGTCTCCTTGCCGCAACCGTGAGGCGAGTGCAGCCCCCATCTCCAGATCGTGGGCCGCAAACGTGGCGGCGGCTTTCGTCGCTGCCGCATAGAACCCGCCGGCATCGTGCGCAGCGACGCTGCGGGCGAACTCCGGAAGCCAGGAGCAAAGCGAGCGCTCGAGAAAGCCGGTTTCAAGCTCCAGTTGGTTGGCGGCACCAGCGCGATCCCCGCGCTCCCAGGCACTGGCCTCGACCGCGCACAGGTGCGCCATGAAGTCGAAAGCCACCGCCACGTGGTCGGGGGGCTCCGCCGCCTGCACCGACGGCGCCAAGCCCGCGCGTGCATACTCGCGCTCGAACGCGGCCATCTGAGCCGCCGGCACGCCCGCGGCTAGGTACTGCGATGCGAACGGCGAACAGATGCCCTCAGAACTCACGGCGAAGAGGCGCACATAGGTTTCATCGAGACCGGCCGCTGCCCCGTCGGTCCACCTTGCGACGGCGCGAAGAAACTCAAGCCATTCGGGAAAGACCGCTAGGTCGGCGAGCGGTCCCGGATGCTCGCGAAGCTCGGCAGCCACGCTGCTCAACGTGGCCACCCGCTCGTTCTCCGGAGAGCGCAGCGCCTCGCCGAGCAGCCGGTAGGCCGCTTGGCGATAGCGCGCCAGATCGGCTAGACGCACCTCGCTACCGGGCCTTCGGTCCATAGGCCGGGGGCTCCGGCCCATAGGCGTCACGGGCGATTCCGCCGCCGCTGTGACAACTCAGGCACACCCGCCGGTCGACCGCGCCCGGAGCGTTCTTCGACATGTCCACCGCCGCCGACTGCGAAAATCTCTGTGCGCTCGTGGAAACGTTGTCAGAGTGGCAGGTGTTGCAACCGACCCCGATGGTGTCGGCGTGGATCTTGTGGAAACGCTGGCCGAACTCCATGCCGTAGGTCTTGCCGACGTCGATCTTGCCCTTGCGGATCTGGTCGGCCGTGCCCGGCCAGGATGCGACGCCTTTTTCGGCCGCCCATCCGACCACTGCGAACGAGGCGGCGGCCAGCGACACGACGAAAATCACGCGCAGCTTGTTCATACTGTGGTCCTCCGCGGCTGCTCGATTTCGCGCGCATCGGTTCCGGCGCGCTTGGAGCCGATGTAGTGAACCCTCGGCTGGGTGCCAAACTCTTCCCTCAGCCTGAAGCTACGGCCGCTCAGCCGACGTTTGGAGACCGCGCTGGCCGGATCGTCGAGGTCGCCGAATTCGAGCGCCGACACCGGACAGGCACTCACGCAGGCTGGCTTGAGGCCTTTCTCCACGCGCTGCACGCAGAAAGTGCACTTTTCCATCACGTTCTGGCGGTGGCCGCCGCCAGCGATTTTGCGCTGCTCCTTGCCCCATTTGCGGTCGAGGTCCGGGTTGTCGTACGGCGGGACAGCGCCGCCCGTGACCGGCTTTAGCGCTTGCGCCGCCGCGGGGGCCCTCCAGTCGAGGTAATAGTTCGCCTTGGGATCCTTCCAGTTGAAGTAGTTGACGCCGTAAGGGCAGGCCGCGGCGCAATAGCGGCAGCCGATGCACTTGTCGGCGTCGGTCGCCACCAGCCCGTCCTCGCGCTTGTAGCGTGCGCCGGTGGGGCAGATCTTGACACAGGGCGCGTTGTCGCAGTGCATGCACGGGCGCGGCATGAAGGAGATGTGCGTGTCCGGGTACTCGCCTTCCTCGAAGCGGAATACATACATCCAGAACATGGACTGAGGGGTGTTGTTCTCGATCTTGCACGCCTCCATGCAGGCGCGGCAGCCCATGCAGCGGTCGAGGTCGATCACCATTCCGTATCTGGCCATTGCGCTCACCTTTTTCAGGCCTTCATGACGCGGACCTTCACCTGGAAGGACTGGTCCGCAGTGTTGGTCACATATCCCTCACCGGTAAAGAACAGGCTGTTCGCCGTGGGCCCCTGGCCTTTCGACCACGGGTGGGTCCACAGGCCGTAGTGGTGGGGCATTCCAACCACGTCGGGACGGATCCCTTCGGTGAGCATCGCCCGCACCTTCACTTTGCGCGTCTCGCCGGTGAGGGCATTCTGCGATTCGACCCAGACCATCTCCCCGTCCTTGATTCCCTTGGCCTTGGCGGTCTTCGCGTTGATCTCGAGGCGCTGCTCCGGCGCCAGCTCGGCAAGCAGCGGAATGAAGCTCGAGCGCGACTGCTTGAACTCGATCAGCTTGTAGCTGATAAGCGTGAGGTCGTACTGCGGTGGCGAGCTGTCCTTTGTTGGCGTACGCCAAGTGGGGAGCGGCGTGTAGTCGCGCCAGTAAACCTCCTCGGCCCCTTTCGCCTTCATCTCGCGCTGATAGCGCAGCAGCGACTCGCCGTACAGGCGCTGGACCTTGCCGCTGAACGGAGGCGAGGCTGCCAGGCCGTAGAAACTCTTCACGGAGAACGGACCCTTCACCCGCACCCCTTTCTTCTCGAAGAACGCGACCCCTTCGGCAATTCCCTGGGCTTTCGACCAGCGGTCGAAGATCTCCCTCACCGCAGGCTTGGCGTTCACATCGAGCGCATACGGTTCCTTCAGATGAAGGGCCTTGTTGATCTCGTCCAGGTAGCCGCCCTTGCCGTACAGGATCCCCGCCTTCTCGCACAGGTCCATGTAGATCTCGATCTCCGGCCGGCTCTGGAAAAGCGGCTTCATGGGCGGAACCCGGAGGGTTTGCGCATCCACGTACTGGTCCGAGGCGCCGAGTGGTCCCTCGTACTTCTCGATCGTCGCCGCAGGCAGGATCACGTCGGCGAGGTAGTCAGCCGTCTCGCTCAACCACGCATCGATCACTGCCACGAACTTGTACTTCTTGTACCCCTCGATGATGTCCGGCTGCGAGGCGTGGGAGCCCAGCGGGTTGGTCATGTGAAGGATCAGCACCTCCGGCGTGTAGTTCACCCCATACTTGGCCGGGTTCTGCATCACCTTGGCCACCATCCCGGGCAGCTTGCTGTTGATCGGGAAGTATTTGCTGTCGCCGAGGAAGATGTTATACGGGGGATCCTGGATCTTGACCTGGTCGAGCCTGTCGTAGTTGGCGTGAGGCTTCCATGTGAAATCGATCCTCATGCCGCCCACCGCCTCGACGGCGCCGAGGAGCATGAAGACCATCATCATTGCACGCAGCGCCTGGAAACCGTGCTCCTGCTGGACCATGTGGTAGGCCATGACCGCGACCGGCCGGTACGGCAGTGTCACGCCGTCCACGGTGATGCTGTGGCCGATCAGCGCGTTCTCGCCGAGCTCGACGGCGATGCGACGGATGTCGGCGGCGGGCACGCCGCAGATGCCCTCGGCCCACTCGGGCGTGGATTTCGCAACGTGCTCCTTGAACAGCTGGTATGCAGTCTTCACTCTGGCACCGCTCACCGTATACTCGCCTTCCAGCGCCGGCTTGACATCTGCGGTGCCGACAGGCTTCGCGCTCCCGGATGCCGGATCCCACACCTGTTCCTTGCCGTTCACGCGCAGGAACGTGCCGTCCTCTGTCACGAGATACGGTGAGTTGGTGTACTTGGCGAGGTAGTCACGGTCCACGTAGCCTTTCTCGATGAGCACGTTGGCGAAGGTGAGGGCGAGCGCCAGATCGGTTCCAGGACGAATCGGCAGCCACTCGTCCGCGAAGGGGCCCGAGCCTCTGCGTCGCGGGTCGATGGCCACCATCTTCATCCCGCGCTCTTTCGCCTCAAGGAGCTGACGCGGCCAGGTGATAAAACACATCTTGTTGCCGCCGGCGTTCGTCACGTTCCAGCCCCACGCGAGGAGGTACTTCGTGTGGCGGAAGTCGGGGTGGAGAACGCCGTGCTCCCCGATGGTATACTCGGCCGCGCGATAACCGGCGTCGGAGCAGTAAGCGCCGTGACCGAGCCCTGTCGCTCCGCTTGCTCTTACGAACGCGACGTCGTAAAACGGCTCGGCTTTGCTGCGCCCCTTCTGCCAGACGAGAAGCCGCTTGTCCCTGGCCCTCACTTCCTTGATCTTCTGGCCGACGAGCCCGAGCGCTTCGTCCCAAGAGGCCTGGCGCCAAGTACCGGATTTGCCTTTTTCGTTGGTCCTGATGAGCGGCGTCTGGACCCGGTTCGGATCGTAGATCGCCATGATCTGGGCCACACCTTTCGGACACAGTTTCCCCAGATTCCTCGGGTTGTCGGGAAGTCCGGTGAAGCTCACGATTCGGCCACCGATGCGGCGCGCGAGCATCCCGCAATCCTGCTTGCCGATCCAGCAAGTGGTCGGCACGAAGTCTTCCACGGCGGAGGCTGCGCCCTTTTCCGCCGCGGCCACCAAACTAATCGGGTCGCGCGCGAGGAAGGAGGAAAGCGCTGTCGACCCTCCTACAACCGCACTACCTTTGAGAAACGTCCGGCGCGTGATTTTCATGAATTCACCCATTCATTTTTTCATGCCGCGCATCAGCTCCCTGCGCATCAAGCCAAAATGATATGCCACTCCGACACATACCATTTGATCCAGGTCAAACTTGTTTTTGATTCCATTTCGCATTGTCAGAAGCAAAGGTCCCGCCAACTCGTCTTTTCGTCGCGGGCGAGGCCGTCATGCGGCATGGCGCAGCGAGAAGAAGGAGAGCTCCCCCCATCTTGAGTGGCGGAAAAAGGCCGCACTTCAAGTTGCCTGTTGTCAAGAAGCGGCCGGGAGCGGTAGGATAAAAACGGGGACGGCGGAGCCAAGTCGAAGGAGACCAACATGGCCATAGCCGACGCACCCGTCATCAACGGGAATCTGACCGACGTCCTGCTGAAAGTAACGATGGCGTGGCCGAGCTGGGATACCCTCGCTCCCTCGCTTCCCGGCTGGCATTTGATCGGCGCGAGCGAGCTCGGCGTGAGCGGGGCGCAGCTCGTGAATGGCGTGTACACCAACGCCAACGCCGAAGCGATCGTGGCGTCAGCCACCTACGACGGCCATCGCACGCTGGCGATCGGTTTTCGCGGCACCAATGACAACGAAGACTGGCGCCAGGATTTCCGCAACGTCAACGAACACTACGACCTTTTTGCTCCGCTCGTGGCCGCGGTCGATGCGGCCGTGGGCCGCGGCGAATTCGATCTCGTGCTCGTCACCGGACACAGCCTCGGCGGTGCGATGACGCAGATGTTCATGGCGAACTATGCCGGCATCGCGCCCGCCTATGCGATCACCACCGGCTCGCCGGGCTATCTGCAGCCCGGTCCCGTGGCCGACGATCGCATCATCAACTACCAGGTTGCGGATGATCCGATCGTGGTGCTCGCCGACAACCGCGCCGAGGTGGGAGCGCTGCTGTCCAGTCCGCTCCTCGGCGGGGTCATGCTGAACACGCTCGCTTCTGCCCTCAGCGCCTCGTTCGGGTTTCCGCCTTCGCTGTTCATCGATTCGGTGCCGTATTTCACCCAGAATTATTACGATCGCGGCACCAACCAGCTGCTCCACGTGCCGGGGCATCCCGACACGCCGCCGAGCGTGCTGTCGCTCGTGAGCTCGTACAATGCCAATGCCCATGAATTTCCTGCCTATGTCGCCGGCATCGGCATGATGAACGGCAACCCGTTCGATCTCATGGCGGGCAGCCGCGGCGGCGCCGGCCACGATGCGCTGTTCGGCACCACCGGCAACGACACCATCGACGGCGGCGCCGGCTACGACACCCTCTATCTGCATGTCAACCGCGCTGATGCCGCCCTCACGCTCGGGCCCGACGGCAGTCCTGTCATGGTGGCGAATCCGGCGAGCGGTACCGATACGCTCACCGGCGTGGAAAGGCTGGCGTTTGCCGACAAGCGCCTGGCGTTCGACCTCGGCGCGGATCAGTCCGCCGGCATGACGGTAAGGGTCATAGGTGCGGCATTCGACGCCCCCGCGATCCAGCAGCATCCGGAGTGGGTGGGCATGGGCTTGCAGCTGTTCGACGGCGGCAAAAGCCTGCTCGAGGTTTGCCAGCTGGTGATCGGCGCGATGGGCAATCCGAGCAACGAGACTTTCGTCGACACGGTCTACGCCAATGTGGTGGGAAGTCCGCCGTCCGCCACTGATCGCGCTTACTTCGTCGGCTTGCTGCAAGGCTCGGGCGGCACCATGTCCCAGGCCGAGCTGCTGCAGCTCGCGGCGACCGTCGATGCCAACGCGGTCAACATCGGCCTCGTGGGGTTGCAGCAGTCGGGCGTGGAGTTTGCCTGAGCCTGAGCCGGGACCGGCAGACGGGGGAAAGCGGCGCAAGCGCCGCGAGCCTCGCCGCTTCCCTTCGCCTCGCGCGCGCGGAGTTTAAGGGGTTTTCACTTCCCGCCGCATGCT
Organism: Burkholderiales bacterium; assembly: GCA_046313915.1. Lineage (GTDB taxonomy): Bacteria > Pseudomonadota > Gammaproteobacteria > Burkholderiales > SG8-41 > CAKKQX01. The sequence goes on from JBKBXX010000012.1 coordinate 13,173, forward strand.
GCCTGCCACCAGCTCGTATTTGAACAGCCGGCACTCGAGCGCGCCGTTGAAAAGCGGCGTGCGGCGCGAGGCCTTGAGGCCGATCAGCTTGGCGAGCCGCAGGTCGGCGGTGAGGATGTAGGCGGTCCAGCCGCTGAATTTCTTTTTCAGCGCGTCGCCGAGCTTGGGGTAGAACTCGGCGAGTGCCTGCTGCTCGTCCATACGCACGCCGTACGGCGGGTTGGTGACGAGAATGCCGTGATCGGCGGGCGCCGGCATTTCGAGCACGTTGGCCTGCTTGAGGCTGACTTTGTCCGCCACGCCCAGCGCTTCGAGGTTGGCGCGCGCGAGCTTCAGCGCCTCGCCATACCGGTCGCTACCATAAATGTTTGTTTTTATTGATTTATTTATGTCAGCGTGTGCTTGCTCCAGAAGCGCTTTCCAGAACCCGGTGTCGTGGCGCCGCAGTTTCTCGAAGCCGAAACGGCGGTTTGCGCCGGGCGCCATGTTGCAGGCGATCATCGCCGCTTCGGTGAGGAAAGTGCCGCTGCCGCACATCGGATCGAGCAGCGGCGTGTCGGGGCGCCAGCCGGCGAGCCGCAGGATACCGGCGGCGAGGTTTTCGCGCAGCGGCGCTTCGCCGGCGGCGCAGCGGTAGCCGCGCTTGAACAGCGCGTCGCCCGAGGTGTCGAGATAGAGCGTGAACGCGGTGGCGGTGAGAAAGGCATGGATGCGCACCTCGGGGTTGCGCGTATCGACATCGGGACGCTTGCCGCAGGCGGCGCGAAAGGCGTCGCAGGCGGCATCCTTGATGCGCAGCGTCGTGTAATCGAGGCTTTTGAGCGGACTCTTGATGGCGGCGACGTGGACGCGGATCGTGCGCTCCGGCGCGAACCACTCGGGCCACGGCAGCTTGCGGGCGGCAGCGTAAATATCGTCCTCGCTGCGGTAAGGCGCCTGCGCCACGCGCCACAGCACGCGGCTCGCGATGCGGCTCATCAGGTTGACGCGATAGCACAGCGGGTACGGTCCGCCGAACTGCACGCCGCCCTCCACCGCCGCGATCTGCCGCGCATCGAGCGTGGCGAGCTCCTCGGCGAGCGCGGTTTCGAGCCCGCGCGGGCAGGTGGCGAAAAAGCGTTCCATCAGCGGCAACCGTCGCCGAACGCCGGTGAACGCCAATCGGAAAACCGCGCAAAACGGTACTGGTGTCTGTCGAGGTTCATCGGCGGTTACAGGTCGACGTAGATTTCGAATTCGATGCGTTTGGACGGGCTGCGGCTCATCTGCAGCCGGCTGATGCGCGCCTTGAGCGGCGCGCCGCGGTCCAGCTGGCGCGCGACGTCGGCATTGTCGCGCTGCGGCACGTAGCCGAGCTTGCGGCCGTTCCATTCGACGCGCACGGCGTTGGCGTCGTACGGGTTGCCGGGCTCGCGCACCAGGGTGAGTGCGTCACCGACCTTCATTTCCTCCCACAGCGCCCCGGCGTCGTAATAGCGGAAGCCGGCGAGCGGTGAACTCTGTACCAGGATGCGCGGTGTTTGGGCGGCGACGCCGCCCGCGAGCAGCAGCGCCAGCGCGCCGGCCAGCAAAAAACGCGGCATCATGCGCTTCGCAACGGTTGGACGGCGACCACGATGACGGCCGCGGTCAGGACGAAAGCGGATAGGTAAAACCTCGACCCACGGCATGCTGCCCCTAGCTGCGCGCGAAACGCCGGTAAAACGCGATTTTAACCACTTGCGCGAGGACCAGATAGCCCGCCACGAGCGCGGCGAGCAGGTAGTAGAAACCGGGCGGCGGCGGCACGAAGCCGAAAAAATGGCCGAGCGGCGTGAAAGGCAGGACGGCGGCGAGCGCCACCACCGCCAGCGAAACGGCGGCGAGCGCAGGGTGAGGCAGGCTCGTCAGCGGATTGTGGCGCGTGCGTATGACGAAAATGACCAGCACCTGCGTGGCGAGCGATTCGATGAACCAGCCGGTGCGGAACAGCGCCTCGTCGGCGTGCAGCACCGCGAGCAGCAGATAAAAGGTCAGGAAGTCGAACAGCGAGCTCACCGGCCCCATCACCAGCATGAAATTGCGGATGAAATCCATGTCGAGCCGCCGCGGCGCGCGGGTTTCGGCGTCGTCGACGCGGTCGAGCGGGATCGGCACTTCGGAGATGTCGTAGAGCATGTTGTTGAGCAGGATCTGCGCCGGCGTCATCGGCAGAAACGGCAAAAACAGCGCCGCGCCTGCCATGCTTGCCATGTTGCCGAAATTGGAACTCGTGCCCATCATGATGTATTTCATGATGTTGCCGAAAGTGCGGCGTCCTTCCATGACGCCTTCGTGCAGCACGCCGAGATCGTGCTCGAGCAGGATCATTTCGGCGGCTTCCCGCGCGACGTCGACCGCAGTATCGACCGACAGCCCGATATCGGCGTTGTGCAGCGCCGGCGCGTCGTTGACGCCATCACCGAGATAGCCGACGACGTGGCTGCGCGATTTGAGCGCGAGGATGATGCGGCTTTTGTGCGCCGGAGTAACGCGGCAGAACAGGTTTGCTTTTTCGGCGCGCGCGGTGAGCGAAGCGTCGTCCATTTGCGCGATTTCGCTGCCGGTGAGGACCCCGGCCACCGGCACGCCCAGCCGGCCGCAGATGTATTCGGTCACGCGTTCGTTGTCGCCGGTGAGGATCTTTACCGTCACGCCGCTCGCAGCGAGCACTCGCAGCGTTGCCGCCGCGCTTTCCTTGGGCGGATCGAGAAACGCGGCGAAACCGGCGAACACCAGCTCGGTTTCGTCGTCGACCACGGCGTGCGCATGATCGGGGGCGGTTTCGCGCCAGGCGATCGCCAGCGTGCGAAAACCGTCGCGGCTCAGCGCGTCGTAGCGGGCTTCGGTCGCGCAACGCGCTGCGGCGTCGAGCGCAGTAAGAGCGGCGGGTCCGTCGTTTTCATATTGGGTGGAAAGCCGCAGGATGTCCTCGGGCGCGCCTTTCACCACCAGCAGGCGCCGGCCGTTCTTTTCCACCAGCACCGAGACGCGGCGCCGTTCGAAATCGAAAGGCACCTCGTCGATCTTGCGCCAGCCGCCGATGTCGACCTCGGAATGCCTGAGGATGGCATCATCGAGCGGGCTTTTCAGCCCGCTTTCGAAATGGCTGTTGAGATAGGCGAGTTCGAGCACGCGCGCGCTGTCGCGCCCCGCGGCATCGATGTGTTTTTCGAGGCGGATGCGCGCTTCGGTCAGCGTGCCGGTCTTGTCGGTGCACAGCACGTCCATGCTGCCGAGATTGTGGATCGCGGCAAGGTGTTTCACGATCACGCCGCGGTCCGCCATGCGCCGCGCGCCGCGCGCGAGCGTGACGGTCACGACCATCGGCAAGAGCTCCGGCGTGAGTCCCACCGCGAGCGCGATGGCGAACAGGAACGATTCCAGCAGCGGTCTGGCAAACAGCATGTTGACCAGCAGCACGAACAGCACCATGAACAACGTGAGGCGCATGATCAGCAAACCAAAATGCCGGGTGCCGGTCTCGAAAGCGGTCGGCGGCGGCTCGTGTGCGAGCGAGGCGGCGATGGCGGCGAACTCGGTGTGCCTGCCGGTGCGGCATACCAGCACCCTTGCGCTGCCGCTGATCACGGCGGTGCCCATGAATACCGTATTGTCCGCAGCGAGCGCGTGGTCCGCCGCCGCCGTCGCGGCGGCGCGCTTTTCCACCGGGAAAGGCTCGCCGGTCAACAGCGCCTGGTTGAGGAAGAAATCCCGCGCTTCGATGACGCGGCCGTCGGCGGGCACGATGTCGCCGGCCGCGAGCTGTACCACGTCGCCCGGAACCAGTTGGCCGATGGGGATCTCCCTGCGGCTGCCGCCACGGATTACCGTGGCCCGCACCGCGACCGACTGCCGCAGCCGCTCGGCGGCCTGGCCGGCGCGGTATTCCTGCACGAAATCGAGAGTGACGCTGATCAGGATGACGGTGCCGATGATGACGAAGCTTGCCACTTCGCCGGTGGCGGCGGCGACCGCGCTTGCCGCGAGCAGCACGATCACCAGCGGATTGCGAAAGCGCTTGAGAAACTGCAACAGCAGCGGCTGGGCCGGCTGCTCGCGCAAGCGGTTGGGGCCGTAGCGTTTGCGTCTTGCGGCAGCTTCGGTTTCGGAAAGCCCGTCGGGCGTGCTCGCCAGCGCCGCGAATGCGGCAGCGAGCGGTTGCGACCACCAGCGATTGTCGCGCGTCGCGGCGGTCATGGCGTCGTTCGGCTACTTGAGCAGGCGCCGCCGCGTCAGCGCGAGCGCGATGTGGAAGGCGGCCGCCGCATAAAGCGCCAGCACCGCGAGATGCAGCAGAATGCCGTCGGGCACGATGCCGTTCATCAGCGGACGCGTGAGCGCGACGGCGTGGATGAGCGGCAGGAACTGGACCACGCCCTGGAGCGCCTCGGGCAACTGCGCAACGGGGAAGAACACGCCGCTCAGCAGCATCATCGGCGTGATCGCCAGCGTGAAGTAATACATGAAAAAATCGTAATTGGGTGAAAGCGCGGTCATGATCAGCCCCAGACCGGCAAAAGCGAGGCCGGTCAGCAGCACCACCGGAATCAGCCACAGCGCCAGTGGCGAAGCGACGAGCCCCAGCGCCCCCGCCACCGCCAGCACCGCCATGCCGGAAAGAAAACTCTTGCTCGCCGCCCAGGTCACTTCGCCCAGCAGCACGTCGTCGAGCGTGAGCGGCGTATTCATGATGGCATCCCACGTCTTTTGCACGTGCATGCGCGAAAATCCCGAATACATCGCTTCGAACGAGGCGCTCATCATGGTGCTGGAGCACACCGTGCCGGCGGCGAGAAAAGCGATGTACGACGTGCCGCCGACATCCGGCAGCATGGCGCCCAGCCCGTAGCCGAGGCCCAGCATGTAAATCATCGGGTCGGCGAGATTGCCGAGGATCGACGGCACCGCGAGCCTGCGCCACACCAGCCGGTTGCGCCGCCACACGTGGACGAAGCGCAGGCTGAGGCGGGGAGGGCCGAAGTATTTCATCGTGGCGGCATCCTCAGTCTCTCAGCTCGCGCCCGGTGAGTTTCAGAAACACGTCTTCGAGGTTGGCCGGACGGTGCAGATAGCGCAGATCCTGCCGCCGGTCGAGATGATGGACGATGGGGTCGGCGTCATGGGTGTAGCAGAATATGGTCTCGCCGGTTTTTTCGCAGCGCTCGCTCGCCCGTGCGCCATATTCTTCCGCCCACGCCTGCGCGCCGTCGCCATAGACCTCGACCACCTGCGGTTCGATATGGCGCGCGATCAGTGCGCGCGGCGCGCCGCAGGTGACGATGCGTCCGTGATCCATGATGGCGAGCCGGTGGCACAGCCGCTCGGCTTCGTCCATGAAGTGCGTGGTGAGCAGCAAGGTCTTGCCCTGGTTCATGAGGTGGCGCAGCCGTTCCCAGATCAGGTGCCGCGCCTGCGGGTCGAGGCCGGTAGTGGGTTCGTCGAGGAAAATCAGCTCGGGATCGTTGATCAGGGCGCGCGCCAGCGTCAACCGCCGTTTCATGCCGCCCGAAAGCGTCTGGATCCTGGACGTGCCGCGCGCGGCAAGGCCCGCGAACTCGAGCAGGCCGGGGATGCGGCGCCGGATTTCGCTTTCGGTCAGGCCGAAGTAGCGGCCGTAGACCAGCAGGTTTTCGTGGACCGTGAAATCGGGATCGAGGTTGTCGGTCTGGGGCACGACGCCGACCCTTCGCCGCGCTTCGCGTGCCCGCTGCGGCACCGGCAGGCCCAGCATTGCGATTTCGCCGCCGTCGGGCTCGCTTAGCCCCAGGCACAGCCGCAGCGTGGTGGTCTTGCCCGCGCCATTGGGGCCGAGCAGACCGAAGCACTCCGCAGTCCCCAGTTCGAAGTCGATGCCGGCGACCACTTCGTGTCCGTCGTACGACTTGCGCAATTGGCTGACGCGCAGCTGGGACATGGACGAAAATCTATGGCCGGCAGCAACGCGCGACGATCTGCGCCAGCACATTGAGCTGGCCGTGGAAAAAATGTCCGCAGCCCGGAACCACGACGATCGGCAGACGCTGCGGTCGCGCCCAGTCGAGCAGCGCGGAAAGCGGCACCACGTCGTCGTGCTCGCCGTGTATCACCAGTGTGTCCGGCGGCACGGTTTCGGCCGGAAAGCGATTGACGGCCGGTGCCACCAGCACCAGCTGCGCGTGCGGAAGATTCCGGGCGACGCGGGTCTGCACGAAACCGCCGAACGAGAATCCGGCGAGGATGACGCGCAGGTCGCTGCCGTAGCGCTGCCGGGCATAATCGGCGACGACCAGCAGGTCTGCCGTTTCGCCGCGGCCCGCGTCATGATTGCCTTCGCTCGCGCCGACGCCGCGGAAATTGGGGCGCAAGGCGACGTGGCCGGAGCTGAAAAAAGTCTTGGCGAGCGTGGTGACGACCTTGTTGTCCTTGGAGCCACCCTGCAGCGGGTGGGGGTGGGCGATGAGCGCGATGCCGCGGCGCGGCGCTCCCGGGTCGTTGATATCGGTCTCGATTTTTCCTGCCGGCCCGTCGATCAGCACGCGTTCCAGCGTCGCAGGCGGCATCGGGCGGACGGTCATGAGCATGATTGCGGGGCGGTGATCAGGGTCTGCGTGATGGGGGCAATCGCTTGATGGCCGGCAAGGCACAATCGCCGCTTCAAATACGCAGGCGCTCGACGATCCTGCCGTTTTGCAGATGTTCGCGGATGATTTCGTCGATGTCTTCCTTGTCGACGTAGGTGTACCACACCGCTTCGGGGTAGATCACGATCACCGGGCCTTGCTCGCAGCGGTCGAAGCAGCCCGCGCTGTTGATGCGCACCTTGCCCGGTCCCGCGAGCTTCAGCGCCTTGACCTGGTCCTTGGCGTAATCGCGCATTTTCTGCGCGCCGCGGTTGTTGCAGCAGAGGGCATCGCCTTCACGCTGGTTGCAGCAGAAAAAAACATGTCTTTGGTAATAGCTCATTTTGTTCGCGGTGGCCCGGAAGCGACGAACGGCGGCGGGCGCCATTTCGCGTCACTGATGCCGGGATTATAAACGATTGCGCGCTTTGCCCGCCGCCGCTGCGGGATCTCGAATGCGCATGTGTTTCATTGTGTTGCGGGCTCCCGGGCTTTTCGTTCCGTACCGGAAGCGGCGAGCAGATAACCGAGGGCGAGAAACGGCCATAATTCCGAAAGCGCCCGAATGATCCCGGAAAAACCCAGGAAGTGGCTGGGGCTGCTGCTCAGCAGCTGTGGCGGCACGCTCTGGTACGGATTGTCGGGAGCGAGATTGACCACCGCCACCGCGAGACCCAGGCACCCGGTGGCGCAAGCGATCTGCCACCGCCGCGGCAGCCGCAGCAGCAGATAGAGCGCGATGCCGCCCGCCAGCAGGCCGAGTGCCACCCCGGGCGTGAGCCACACGAACGGCATCGGCGATCTGGAGAGCGCGACGGCGGTCAGCGATTTCACCGCGAGCCCGCTCGCGACGACCGCCGCGATGAAAGGCAAAGGCCGGTGCGAGGGGCGCAGCAAGGCCGCGATCAGAAGCGCCAGGCCGAGCAGATTGAAGAACACGACGGCGGCTTCGGCGAGCAGCAGCAGCCGCGCGGTGTGGACGGTGTAGGCAGGCAAATCGAAGGTAGCGCGCAGATAGCCGGTGCCGAAAGGCTGCGTCGTCGGGTGCATATGGGTAAACAGCCACAGGCAGACGATGAACAGACCGCTGTCGGCGGTGGTGCCGGGCAGGAACCAGCGCTGCCGCAGCGCGGCGATCTGGCTGCCGGGAAATCCGGTGGGCGAGAGCAATGGCGCCGCCATGGCACCGAACAGCGCACCGGCGGTATTGGTGAGCAGATCGACGTTGGAAGCAACCCGCGCCGGCAGAAACATCTGCACGGCTTCCATCGCCAGACTGAGCAGGGCGGCAAGCACAGTCGAAGCCGCGGCCGCGGCGAGCGCATTCATGCGCGTCTTGAGGCCGAGCGCGAGCAGGAACCCCAGCGGCATGTAGGCGGCGAGGTTGATCAGGATGTCTTCGAGCGTGATATAGCGCGGCCACGGCAAAGTCAGGAAATGCAGCACTTCCGGCGGCGGCTGACGCCAGCCGGAGAACGGCCGCAGGCTGGCATAGACGATGATGAGCAGGTAAGCTAGCGCCAGTATCCACGCCAGACTGAAACCGCGCGGCGGCTGCTTCACGTATCGCGTTCCCGGGATCGACTCCATTGAGCACATTCTATGACATCTTCAACGGCGATGCAGACGGCATCTGCGCGCTGCAACAGCTGCGTCTCGAGGAGCCGCGCGCAAGCGTGCTGGTGACCGGTGCCAAGCGCGAGATCCTGCTGCTCGACCGTGTCGATGCGACGGCGGGCGACGAGCTCACGGTGCTCGACCTCTCGCTGCGTGTCAACGCCGGCGAGCTCGGGCGCCTGCTCGCGCGCGGCGCGCGCTGCCATTATTTCGATCACCATGAGCCGGGAGAAATTCCGCAACACCCGAATCTGCGCGTGTTCATCGATACCGCGCCGGACATCTGCACGAGCCTGATCGTCGATCGCCATCTGGCGGGCCGGCAGCGCATCTGGGCGGTGGTGGCGGCGTTTGGCGACAACCTCACCCAGTCCGCGATGCGCGTCGCGGAGCAGCTGGGACTCGATCCCGACGTGACGGAACGCCTGCGCGAACTCGGCGAAGCCATCAATTACAACGCCTACGGCGAGACGGTCGAGGATCTGATGTATCATCCGGCCGACCTGTTCGAGACCATGAGCCACTACCGCAATCCGCTCGACTTCATCGAGGGCGAGCCGATTTTCGACGTGTTGAGAAACGCCTGTCTCGACGATCTCGACCGGGCGGAAGCGCTCGCGCCGTACCGCAGCAGCGCGACCGCCGCGCTCTACATCCTTCCCGACGCGGCCTGGAGCCGGCGCATCAACGGCGTCTTCGGCAATCGGCTGGCCCACGCGCATCCCCACCGCGCGCATGCCGTGTTGGTGCGCAAGGGCGACGCTTATACCGTCAGCGTGCGGGCGCCGCTCGCGCGTCCACTGGGCGCCGACGAGCTCTGCCGCAAATTCGCTACCGGTGGCGGCCGGAAAGCGGCTGCCGGCATCAACCGGCTGCCGGCAGCCGAGCTCGCTCGGTTCACTGCGGCTTTCGAACAGCGGTTTGGGCGGTGAGCTCCCGGTCGCCCGCGGGCGGCAGCCGGTCGAGCAGATTCAGTTCGATGACCACGAAAGCGGCGAGCCACAGCGCGGCGTCATAGGCGTCGAACCACTCGCCGCGCCATGCCCACGCCCCGACCATGACCGCGAGCCCGCCGTAGAGCAGCAAGGCGATGGCTGCGAAGCCGCTGCGGTGGCGCGCCACGGCTGGCGGGCGGCGGACCTCGAGTTCGAGCAGGACGACGATGCAGATCCACAGGCCGAGATTGATGGCGTCGAGCCAGGCATGATCGCGTACGTATCCCGCCGCTGCCACGCCGATCGCGATGCCGGCAGCGAGCCGCGCGCGGTGCACCGTGCGCACAGTCCGGGTGCGCTGCAGCAGGAGCGGGTGCGCGGTTTCCAGCTCGAACAGCATCAATAGCGCGAGCCACGCCACGGTGTCGATGATTTCAGCGGCGGTGCCGTGGCGCAGGAAGACCGTGGTGTTGACCGCAATCAGGGCGAAAATCAGCACCTTGGTCCAGGAGGCGAGCGTTCGCGCGCAAGCCGGGCCCGTCGACATCGGTGGCGCGCTCACGGGCCGTGCCGCCCGTCGGCGTCGTGGTGATGCAGGGTGGATGCCACGTGGTGGGTCAGGCTTTCGGGATGGGGATGCGGCGCGTGGGTTTCCGGGCGCGGCGTCGGCTTGCCGACAAAGTGCGGCAACAGCGAGCCGACGATCATGGCCGCGCCCGCCGCGAGGAAACCGACCAGCTGCGGCAGCCATATCTGCGTGAAATCACCACCGAAAATCTCGAGCAAGGCCCACGTCGAGAAACCGCCGGCGATGGCGAACAGTGCGCCCTGGGTATTGGCGCGTTTCCAGTACAGCCCCAGGAAAAGCGGGAAAAAGGCCGTGACCAGCGTGACTTTGTAGGCGTTTTCGACCATTTTGAAGATGCTGGAGCCCGAGTTCAGCGCAAAGGCGAGCACGATCGCCGCAAAGCACACGATCACGCCGCGCATGGTCATCAGGAATGCCCGGTCCGACATCGCGGGGAAAGCGCTGCGGATGATGTTTTCGGAAAAAGCCACCGAGGGCGCGAGCAGGGTCGCGCTGGAGCAGCTCATGATGGCGGAAAGCAGGGCGCCGAAAAACACCACCTGGGCGAATACCGGCGTGTGCTGCAGCACCAGTCTCGGCAGGACGAGCTGCGAATCCTGCCGCAGCAGTTCGCTGAACATCTGCGGATCGACCAGTGTTGCGGAATAAGCGAGGAACATCGGTACGAAGGCGAAAACGAAGTAGATGGAGCCGCCGAGCACCGAGCCGCGCACCGCGGTTTTTTCGTCCTTTGCGGAAGTGATGCGCTGGAAGACGTCCTGCTGCGGGATGGAGCCCAGCATCATGGTGATCCAGGCGCCGAGAAACGGTATCCACGAGCTGACGCGGGCTTCGGGGAAAAAGCCGAGCCTGCCTGCCTCGTAGGCGTGATGGATGACGGCACCGACACCGCCCGTCATGCCGGAGATCACGTAGCCGATGTAGAGCATGCCGCTCATGATGACCGTCATCTGCACGAAATCGAGCACCGCCACCGAGAACATGCCGCCGAAAGTGGTGTAGGTGAGCACGATGGCGGCGCCCAGCACCATGCCCGCCGGCTGGCTGATCGCGCCGTCCGTCACCACGAAAAACACCAGCCCGAGCGCCTTGATCTGCGCCGAAACCCAGCCGAGATAGGAAGCGACGATGGCAAGGGTGCACAGGGTCTCGACGGTGCGGTTGTAGCGCAGCCGGTAATAATCGCCTATGGTGAGCAGGTTCATGCGGTAGAGCCGGCTCGCGAAAAACAGCCCGGCGAGAATCAGGCACAGGCTGGAGCCGAAGGGATCGGCGACCACGCCGCGCAGCCCTTCCTTGACGAAAGTGGCCGAGATGCCGAGCACGGTTTCGGCGCCGAACCAGGTGGCGAAGACGGTGGCGGTGACGACGGGAAGGGGCAGGTGGCGTCCCGCCACCGCGAAATCCTTGGAGTTGTGCACCCGGGTGGCGGCAGCGAGGCCGATGGCGATCGACAGCAGCAGGTAGAGTGTGACAAAACCGATCAACATGCGGCCTGGTCTCCGGCGTTCACGGCGTGCGCGCGAAACGCGGTGGCCGCGAGGCGATGAGGCGCAAGTGTACAGCCCCGCGCCGGTTTTGCAATGCCGCCGCCGGATTGCCGTTCACGCGATGAGCAGCACGATGGCCCCCGTGAGCAGGCCGGCCACGAGGGCGAGCCAGCGCGTCTGGCGCCGCTGTTCGCATTGCAGCTGTTCGAGCTGCGCCGCCAGCCGGGCGGCATCGGAGGCGGCGAGAAAGCGATGTACCAGCCGCGGCAGTTGCGGCAGCATGGTGCTCCACAGCGGCGCTTCCTCGCGCAGGTGCCGCAGCAGGCCGCGCCAGCCCACGCGTTCCGACATCCAGCGTTCGAGGTAAGGCTTGGCGGTGGCCCACAAATCGAGTTCGGGGTCGAGGTCGCGCCCCAGCCCTTCGATGTTGAGCAGGGTTTTCTGCAGCATCACGAGCTGCGGCTGGATTTCGATGTTGAAGCGGCGCGAGGTCTGGAACAGGCGCAACAGCACCTTGCCGAAGGAGATTTCCCTCAGCGGTTTGTTGAAAATCGGTTCGCATACGGTGCGGATCGCGGCCTCGAACTCGTCCACCGGCGTGTCTTTCGGCGCCCAGCCCGATTCGATGTGCGCTTCCGCCACCCGGCGATAGTCGCGGCGGAAAAAAGCGATGAAGTTCTGCGCGAGATAGTTCTGGTCGGTTTCGGTGAGCGTGCCCATGATGCCGAAATCGAGCGCGATATACTTGCCTTCGGGAGTGACGAAAATGTTGCCGGGATGCATGTCGGCATGGAAATAGCCGTCGCGGAATACCTGGGTGAAAAAGATTTCCACGCCGGCACGGGCCAGTTTCGGAATGTCTATGCCCTGGGCGCGCAGCGCTGCGACGTGGCTCACCGGCGTGCCGTGCATGCGCTGCATCACCATCACTTCGGTCGAGCAGTAGTCCCAGTAGATCTCGGGCACCAGCAGCAGCGGCGAATGCTCGAAATTGCGCCTGAGCTGGCTCGCGTTGGCCGCCTCGCGCATGAGATCGAGTTCGGCTTCGAGGTGTTTGGCGAATTCGGCGACGACTTCATGGGGCCTCAGGCGTTTGCCGTCGGACCACAGCAGCTCGACCAGCGTGGCGCCGGCGTCGAGCAGCGCGAGATCGTGGGCGATCACACTGGAGATCCCTGGCCGCAGGATCTTGACCGCAACTTCCTTGCCGTCGGGCAGCTTCGCGAGGTGCACTTGCGCCACCGAGGCGCTTGCCACCGGTTCGCGCTCGAATTCGGCGAACACCTCGTCGAGCGGTTTTTTGTAGACGCGGTCCAGGATGGCCATGACCTGTTCGGCCGCGAAAGGCGGCACCTGGTCCTGCAGCTTGGCGAGCTCGTCGGCGATGTCGGACGGCAACAGATCGCGGCGCGTCGAGAGCACCTGGCCGAATTTGACGAAAATGGGGCCCAGCATTTCCAGCGCGAGGCGCAGGCGCTCGGCGCGCGGCCGCTCCAGGCGGCGCCAGAACAGCAGCGCGTTGAGCAGATTGCGCAGGCCACGCACCCGTTCGTGGCCGAGAAAGAATTCGTCGAGACCGAAACGCAGGCTGACGCTGAGGATTTTCAGCAGACGAAACAATCGCATGTCGCGATTGTACCCGCTTGCGGGCGCTCTGGGGCCCGCGTCCGGTTTGCCCGGGCGGCTAATGGCCGCCGATGGCGCCGGAGAGGCGTTCGATCCGTTTTTCGAGTCTTGCAACGTCGTCGCGCAACTCGTCGACTTCGCGGTTGAACTGCGCGAGGTCGCGCGCGCGGGCGATTAACGGCTGTTCTTCGGTCCAGTATTCGGCGAACGAGCGCGCGAGGTTGTCGAAGGACTGGACGCGCCACTGGTCGAGCGTTCTGCCGGCTTGCGCCAGGCGATGCGCCACGATGTCACCGAACACCCGGCTCAGATCCTCTTCCACGTCCCAGCGCAGATTGCGCGCGACGTAGCTGAGGGCTGCGGCAAAGCCGGTGTCGCCTTCGACCGCGATCTCCTGCCACACCGTTTCGTCGCGCGCCATGATGCGCAACAGCTGGCCGGGCGTGAGTCTGATCGTGACGGCAGGTGTCACCGCCGCTCCGGCTGCCGCGATTTCGCCGTCATCGCGAACCGCCAAGGTGAGGGTGAATGGCGGATTGTCGATGCGCGCGACGCTGCCGGCGAACGGCTTGAGGCGTTGCCGCGCCCAGCCGTTGCCGCGCAAGAGGTGATTGACGAAGGAAACGCAGCTCGCGTCCAGCATGAAGCGATTATACCGAAGGCTCCAAAGCAGACTCCCGGCGAGCGCCGGGAGTCTGTGTGTGCGGTGACGGCGTTCCGGCTCAGTCTTGCTGTATGCCCGAAACCAGCCAGCCGCTGCGGCCAGCAACCGGTTTTTCGAGGTGCCAGATTTCACTGAACTGCTGCGGTTGCCCGTGCGCGCCTTCGCGGATGAGGCCGGAAAAGCGCACGCTCACCACGTAAAGATCGCCTTCCGTGGCGACGTCGAGCACTTCGGCATCGAGCGTGACGACATCGGTTTGCCGGGCTGCGCTTGCGGCCGCCAGCATCTCGGTTTCGATTTCACGGTAGAGCTCGGGAGCGAGGAAGTCACGCATCGCCGACAGATCCCGGCGGTCGTGCGCTGCCTGCAGTTCGACGAAATTCAGTTTGGCGTGGCGCACGAACTGGGCGGCGTCGAAGCCGGCCGGCCAGCGGCCAGCCGTTGCGGCTACCGAGTGGGGGGCGGCGGCGTCTGCCGCCGCAGCGGAAGGCAGCGGGGCGCTGCCGTGAGCGCCGGCGCTCGCGTATTGGAGAGGGGCGGCGGCGGTTTTCGCGCGCAACAGGCGCACCACCAGTACCGCCGCGGCAACGAGCGCCATGATCACCAGAACGGCGGCGAGTCCGCCGGCAAAGCCGTTGTTGAGAAACAGCGACGCCAGCCCTGCGCCCAGCGCGAGACCGGCCAGCGGTCCCAGCCATTTGCTCGCGCCCGCAGGCTGCGGCGCCGGAGCGGCGGTCGCGGCCCCAGATTGCGGCTGCGCCGGCGCTTGCTGGGGTGTTGCCTGACGCTGGGTGATCGACTCGCGCTGTTTGCCCAGGCTCTTGCCGCCGCCCAAACGCTTGGCGTCGGCATCGACGGCCACCATGCTCAGTCCGAAAACGGCGGCAACGACCGCCAACAATTTTTTCATGCATCCTCCGGTGGGATTTTCAGGTACGCGGGCCCATTATACCGATGTCCGGCCGTTTGGCCATGCTGGGCGAATAATAAAAAATCATTAAATTATAACGACTTACATTTCAACCGTGCGCCGGGGGGCGCCACATCCCGGTCAAATCTTGTAACCGCGGTGCAAGGCGACGACACCGGCAGCGAGATTGAAATACTCGACCCGCTCGAAACCGACGTTTTCCATCAGCCGTTTGAGGTTTTCCTGGTCGGGGTGCACGCGTATCGATTCCGCGAGGTAGCGGTAGCTGTCGGCGTCGCCGGTGACGAGCTTGCCCAGCTGCGGCAGGACGCGAAACGAGTAGGCGTCGTACAAAGGTTGCAACGGTTTCCACACGCGCGAGAATTCGAGCACCAGCAGCCTGCCGCCGGGCCTGAGCACGCGCAGCATCTCGGCGAGCGCCACTTCCTTGTGCGTCATGTTGCGCAGGCCGAAAGCAACACTCACGCAGTCGAAGCTGTCGGCGGGAAAAGGCAGCTTCTCGGCGTCGCACTGCGCGACCGCGGCGACGACGCCGTCGTCGAGCAGGCGATCGCGCCCGATCCTGAGCATGGCGGCGTTGATGTCGGTCAGCACGACCGAACCGCCGGGGGCGACGCGGCGCGCGAACTGCCGTGCCAGATCGGCGGTGCCGCCGGCGACATCGAGCACCCGCTCGCCCGGCCGGACCAGGCTTTGCTCTATGGTGAAACGCTTCCACAGCCGGTGCAGCCCCGCCGACATCAGGTCGTTCATGAGGTCGTAGCGGTTGGCCACCGAGTCGAAGACGCCGGCGACCTTGCGCGCTTTTTCTTCTTCAGGAACTTTCTGGTAACCGAAATCGGTGGTTTTGGTCATGAGGCGCTGAAAAGTGGAGGTGGTGGACGGTGTGAAATGCGAGGCATCGCCGTTTTCCCCGCTGCCGGGGCAAGAGATCATCCTCCCATTTCATCCTTTACGGTTGCTCCCGGCTCGCTCCCGCTTCCGCCATGCGCTCCAGATAATGCTGCCACATTTCGTCGTGGTGCAGGCCGTAGTCATAGAGCAGATCCCACGAGTAGATGCCGGTGTCGTGACCGTCCGAAAAAGTGAGCTGGATGGCGTAATTTCCCACCGCTTCGATTCGGGTGATGTCGACGTTTTTCTTGCCGACCTGCAACACTTCCTGACCCGGACCGTGGCCGCGCACTTCGGCAGACGGCGAATAGACGCGCAGGAATTCGCACGGCAGCTGGAAAGTCTTGCCGTCGCTGAAAGCGATTTCCAGAACACGGGATTTCTGGTGCAACCTGATTTCGGTCGGTTGCGGCACCGATTTGCTGAGTCCGGCCATTTCCATCCGTCGCGGGTTGCGGGGACTCGCATCATAACCGAGAAGGCGCCAGAGGAAAACTCTGGTCCGGAACGGGTTTTTCCCAAGGCGGTTCCTGTCACACGCCGGTAATGAATGTTTCATAATATCGACATCCGACAGGAAATCAGGGGGGCAGATGCCGGCGACGGTGCTGGTGGTGGAAGATGAGCCGGCGATCCGCGAATTGATCGCATACAACCTGGAACTCGGCGGGCACCAGGTGCTGCGCGCGGAAAGCGCCGAGCAGGCGCTCGCGATGGTGCGCGCCGCGCTGCCCGATCTGATCGTGCTCGACTGGATGCTGCCCGGCATGAGCGGCCTCGAATTCGTGCGGCGGGTGCGCGCCGACGGGCGTGCGCGGCCGGTGCCGATCATCATGCTGACTGCGCGCGCCGAAGAGCGCGACAAGCTCGCGGGCCTCGAAAGCGGCGCTGACGATTATCTGACCAAACCGTTCAGTCCGCGTGAGCTCAGCGCGCGCGTCAAAGCCGTGCTGCGCCGCCGTGCGCCCCAGGCAACCGACGATGTGGTCGAGATCGCCGGGCTCAGGCTGGACCCGGCGAGCCGCCGCGTATCCGGCAACCGGGCGCCGCTTGCCGTGGGCCCCACGGAATTCCGCCTGCTGCATTTCCTGATGACGCACGCCGAGCGCGTTTATTCGCGCGCCCAGTTGCTCGACCAGGTGTGGGGCGATCACGTTTTCATCGAGGAGCGCACCGTCGATGTGCACATCCGCCGTCTGCGCAAGGCGCTCGAACCGAGCGGGCACGACCGCCTGATCCAGACGGTGCGCAGCGCCGGCTACCGTTTCTCGGCAAATCCAGACTCCTGACGCGCCGTCACGGCGTGAGATAATGACGCCATGAAAGCCGGGACTTGCTTGTGAACGGCATCTGGGGAAGATCGCTCGTGATGTTGGCGCTGCTGGCGGCGGTGTGCCTTGCCCTGTGGCCGGTTGTGGGTGCAACGGTGGCGCTTGCCGTCTTTGCGGCCATCCTGCTGGTTGTCGTCGCCGTGCATCTGCATCACCTTTCCCTGCTGCTGAACTGGCTGCGCGAGCCGGCTCCGGAGGCCACGCCGCAGGGCGCGGGCGTGTGGGACGAGGTATTCGCCGCGCTGCACCGGATGTTGCGCCGGCAGCGCAGGAGCGAATCCCGGTTGAGCGCGACATTGAAGGATTTCCAGCTCGCCGCCGCGGCGATGCCCGACGGCATGATCATTCTGGACCAGGCCGACCGCATCGAATGGTGCAACCCGGCGGCGGAGCGGCATTTCGGCCTCGACCAGCGGCGCGATGCCGGGCAGCAGATCACCTATTTGCTGCGTCATCCGCAGTTTGCCGAGAAGCTGCGGTCGCCCAGCCATGGCGAGCCGCTGACGCTGAGACAGCTGCGCGGTTTCGATCTCGTGCTCTCGGTGCTGATCGTGCCGTACGGTGATCGGCAAAAACTCGTGATCAGCCGCGATGTCACCGAGCTCGAACGCGTGGAGACGATGCGGCGCGATTTCATCGCCAACGTTTCGCACGAACTGCGCACGCCGCTTACCGTGCTCGGCGGTTTTCTGGAGACGATTTCGGACAGCGAGCCGCTGGACGACGACCTGCTGCGGCGTTCGTTGCCGCTGATGACGGACCAGGCGCGCCGCATGCAGCGCCTGGTCGAGGATCTGCTGACGCTGTCGCGGCTCGAAAGCGCCGGCAACCCGCTGCGCGACGAGCGGGTCGATGTGCCCGCTCTGGTGCGGGCGCTGTATCACGATGCGGTGGCGCTTTCGGCGCAGCGCCACCGCATCGTGCTCGAACTCGGCAGTGACGACGGGCTGCTCGGCAGTGACGACGAGTTGAGGAGCGCTTTCGGCAACCTGACCAGCAACGCGATCCGTTACACACCTGAAGGCGGAGAAATCGTCATCAGCTGGCAGCGCCGGGGCGGGGAGGCCGTTTTCGCCGTGCGCGACAACGGCATCGGCATCTCACCGCACCACATTCCGCGGCTCACCGAGCGTTTTTATCGCGTCGACCGCAGCCGTTCGCGCGAAACCGGCGGCACCGGGCTGGGGCTCGCCATCGTCAAGCATGTGCTGAGCCGCCACCACGCGCAGCTCGAAATCGAAAGCGAGCCGGGGTGGGGCAGCGTTTTCAGGGCGGTGTTTCCGCCCGAGCGGGTGATGGCGGCGCAAACCGCGTCGTCGGCCGCTG
This sequence comes from Burkholderiales bacterium, assembly GCA_046313915.1. Taxonomy (GTDB): domain Bacteria; phylum Pseudomonadota; class Gammaproteobacteria; order Burkholderiales; family SG8-41; genus CAKKQX01. The sequence continues at coordinate 31,196 of JBKBXX010000012.1, forward strand.
CCGGAACGACCTGAAACCGGGGCCGGGCGCCAACCGGCAGCGCGCTACACGATGGCGATGGTGCCGCGGTCGAAATCGCTGCCTTTTTCGAGCAGGTTGAGAAGCTTGACGACCTGTTTGTGGCCGGCGAGGATTTCGACGATGTGCCCGCTCTGGAACCAGCCGGCAGGCAGGATCAGGGTCGCCGGTGTCGCCGGGGCGGAAACCTCGGGCAGCAACAGCGCGCGCCCATAGCTGCCATTGGCGGGATGGGAGGCCGACGGCCGCACCGCGACGGCTTGCGGCGTGCCGGGAAACAGGCGTATGCCGCAGCGCAGCTCGCCGTTTTCCGCGGTTTTCAGCCATTGCACCATGCCGAGATGAAAATGTCTGCCGCCCGCGCGGCGCACCGCGAGCAGCTGGTGATGGGCGATGCGCACCCGGCTTTCGGCTGCACGCCGTATGCACATGAACCCGGCGGCGCTGTGGTCGAGAACCTCGCAGGTGTCGAGGGCGTTTTCCCCGTCGCTTTCCGCCTCGTGTTCGACGCGTGCAAGGTAACCGAAGGTGTCGAGTTCCTGTTTTTCGCGCGCGGTCAGTTCGCCGGGCGGGCGGAAAATGCGGCCGCCGCTCAGATGAAAATGCACCGCGGGGATGCCGAAACAGATGCTGGCAGGTGCCGCCTCGCCGCGGCTTTCCTTGTCAGGCACGACGCCGCCGCGACACCACTGCACATAGAGCAGCATCAGCAGGTTTTCGCAGCCGGGCTGGCGCGCGTCGTGTCCCAGCCCGAGCTCGGCGGGTGCCTGGCCCTGTTTCAGCAGATTGATCATCTGGCGCAGGGTCTTGGCCAATTGCTCGAGATCGAGATAGCGCGGTTGCGCCTCGGGCGGCAGGCGGCGCGCCGTCACGACGCCGTTGGAACCGCCCAGATCGACCGCCAGCGCAGGAATCGGGCTGGGGGGCAGCGGCTGCGCGGCCAGCCCGGCGAGCGCTGCCCATTTCTCGAGCCAGCGCTGGACGAAATCCAGCTGTCGCCCCGACAGCGCATAGGGGTTGGCGAGATGCAGCAGCACGGCCCGCAGATAGCTTTCCGCGCAACTCGAATCATCCGCGTCGCGCCGCTTTGTGCCGTGCCGGGTGAAACCGTCCCCCAGCCGGGTGCGCGCGAAACCGTGCTGCTCGGCAAAAGAATAAAGCTCGTGCAGCGCCCGCCACAGGGCGGCCGGAACCTCGCGGTATACCCGGTAGTGGGCGGCCATCGCGTGGCCGAGGCAGCGCATGCCACCTCCACACGCCAGCGCCGCGTGCGGCGCCATCGCCAGGTCACCTTCACGATAAGCGCGCAGACACAGCTCGTAGTTGCGGCCCATTTCATGCCATAACGCGACACGGTCGTCCCAGGCTGCGGCATCGCCCGCGTCGAGTGGCAGAGGTTTGCCGGCATAGCGCCTGGCCGCCGCTTCCTGCACGAAAGCCGCCGCCTCCTGCAGTGTCTCGAGGATGGCGAGGCGTTCGAGCGGCGGCAGCGGGGTGGCGGTGAGCGCGCGAAGCTGGGCGGCTAGCAGCTGTTGTGCGTGCCGGACGTTGGTGAGCGGCAGCGATTCGACCCAGTGCTCGCAGCTGGTGCTGCTGTCGAACTGCAGCGCGGTTTCTTGCCGATGTCGAGCCATAAGCGGCCGGGTGCTCATCTTGTTTCAGTATCCGTTGCGGCCGCTCGGATACCCCGATGGTGCGGGCGGGCAAACGGGCAGCGCCGTGGGCATGGAGGAGGATCTCGTGCAGGCTAACCGAGCCGCCCGCGGATGTATGTGAACTGGATCACGGGCCGGGAAAAGGCCACGGATGGCCGGGAAAAATTCACGGTCTCGTGATGCGACGGCGCGCAAGGGGGGCTTCATGCCAGCCGGGCGGCGAGGCTCGCGACGAGCTGCTCGCCGATCGCATCCGCGCGCCCGCGCCGGGGTTCGCGTTGCCGCTCGCCCCACACCGGCTGCGGGAAATGGGGATCGTTTTCGAAGCGCGGGATCACGTGCCAGTGCAGATGCGGCGTGACGTTGCCGAGGCTGGCGAGATTGATCTTGTGCGGGGTCAGGGTTTCGCGCAGCGCGGCCTCGACCGCGAAGACGACCCGCATCAGGTGCTGCCGCTCGCGCTCGTCGAGGTCGGTCATTTCCCTGACGTGCCGCTTCCAGACGACGCGGCAAAAACCCGCATAGCCGGGCTCGTCGACCAGCACCACGCGGCACGCGGCATCGTGCCACAGCACTTTGCCGCCGGGTTCCAGGCAAAGATCACAAGTCATTGTTTTATATAATAATTTATGAGGTCGGGTTTTCCCCGGCGAGACAGGCGCGGGCTACAGGAGCACGCGCTCGATGCCGCCGCGGGTGGCCTGGGCGACATAGCGGGCCATCCAGTCGGGGCCCAGCAGGTGCTGCGCCATTTCGACCACGATGTAGTCGGCCTGCGTGCCGGCGTCGCCGTCGTAGCGGGCAAGGCCCTGCAGGCACGAAGGACAGGAAGTCAAGATCTTGACCTCGCCGGTGAAGCCGTCTTCGCGCAGCTGCCGCGCGCCGTTGCGCATTTCCTGCTCCTTGCGGAAGCGCACCTGGGTCGAAACATCCGGCCGGGTGAACGCGAGCGTGCCCGCTTCGCCGCAGCAGCGCTCGTTGAGCGCCACCTCTGCGCCCATCAGCTGCTTGACGACTTTCAGCGGCTGATGCGTCTTCATCGGCGTGTGGCAGGGGTCGTGATACAGGTAACGCACGCCGCGCAGTTCGGCATTTTCGCCTTCGAGCTTCACGCCTTTTTCGAGCAGGTACTCGTGGATGTCGAGCAGCCGGCAGCCGGGAAAGATCCGGTCGAACTGGTAATGCTGCAGCTGGTCCATGCAGGTGCCGCACGACACGATCACGGTCCTGATGTCGAGATAGTTGAGGGTGTGGGCGATGCGGTGGAACAGCACGCGGTTGGCGGTGATGATGGTTTCGCCTTTTTCCGCCTCGCCGGCGGCGGTCTGGGGATAGCCGCAGCACAGGTATCCCGGCGGCAGCACGGTCTGCACGCCGATGTCGAACAGCATCGCCTGGGTGGCGAGCCCGACCTGGCTGAACAGGCGCTCCGAGCCGCAACCCGGAAAATAGAACACCGCGTCGGAATCCTCGTTGACTTTCTGCGGGTCGCGGACGATCGGAACAATGCGCGGGTCTTCGATGTCGAGCAGCGCGCGCGAGGCCTTTTGCGGCAGGCTGGCCGGCATCGGCTTGTTGATGAAGTGGATCACCTGGGCCTTGAGCGGCGGCTTGCCGACGGTGGCGGGCGGACGCTGCGTCTGCTGCTGCGCAAACCCCAGCGTCCGGGCGGCGGCGTGCGCGAAGCGCTGCGCCCGGTAGCCCCATGCGATCATGACCTTGCGCATCAGGTTGATGGTCCGCGGCTCGGTGGCGTTCAGGAACAGCATGCCGGCGAAAGCGCCGGGGTTGAACTTGCGCTTGCCGTGGCGGCGCAGGAAGTTGCGCATCGCGATCGACACGTCGCCGAAATCGATGTCGACCGGGCAGGGGTTGAAACACTTGTGGCACACCGTGCAGTGATCGGCGACATCGCCGAATTCATCGAAATGCTCGAGCGAGATGCCGCGGCGGGTCTGCTCTTCGTAGAGAAAGGCCTCGATCAGCAGGCTCACGGCGAGGATCTTGTTGCGCGGGCTGTAGAGCAGGTTGGCGCGCGGCACGTGGGTTGCGCACACCGGTTTGCATTTGCCGCAGCGCAGACAGTCCTTGATCGAATCGGAAATCGTGCCGATATCGGATTGTTCGAGGATCAGGCTCTCGGTGCCGAGCAGCGCGAAGCTCGGCGTATAGGCGTTGTCCAGGTTGGCGCCGGGCAAAAGCTTGCCCTTGTTGAAATGGCCGTGCGGATCGACCCGCTGCTTGTAGGCTCCGAACGCGCGGATTTCGTCGGCGCCGAGGAAATCCATCTTGGTGATGCCGATGCCGTGCTCGCCCGAAATCACGCCGCCGAGCGCTGCGGCGAGCCGCATGATGCGCGCCACCGCGCGCGAGGCTTCCTGCAGCATTTCATAGTTATCTGAATTTACAGGAATGTTTGTGTGCACGTTGCCGTCGCCGGCGTGCATGTGCAAAGCGACGAACACGCGCCCGCGCAGCACCGCGCGATGAAGCGCGTCGATTTGTTCGAGCACGTTGAGAAACGCCCTGCCGCTGAAAATGTCGGCGAGCGCGGCGCGCACTTCTTCTTTCCACGACACGCGAATGGTGTGATCCTGCAGCGCGTGAAACACGGTGGAGGGCGCGGCGCCGGCTGCGGGCGGCCGGGACGCGTGGTTTTCGAGCGGTGCGTCGAGATGGTCGAGCAGCCATTGCCAGCGCGCCCGCGTGCTCGCGATCAGCGCGCGGGCGCGCTCGACGCGGTCGCCGACGAGTTCCGCCGCCGCCACCGTTTCCTCGTGGCGGGTGAGCGGCAGATCGCCTTGCAGGAACTCGTCGAGCGCGGCGAGCAGCTTCAGCTTGTTGCCGATCGACAGCTCGATGTTGATGCGTTCGATGCCGTCGGAATAGTCGCCGAGACGCTCGAGCGGGATCACCACGTCCTCGTTGATCTTGAAAGCGTTGGTGTGCCGCGCGATCGCCGCAGTGCGCGCGCGGTCGAGCCAGAACTGCCGGCGCGCCTCGCTGCTCGCCGCGACGAAACCTTCGCCGTTGCGGCCGTTGGCGAGGCGCACCACTTGCGAGGCCGCGGCGGCGACCGCGTCCTCGTCGTCGCCGACGATGTCGCCGATCAGCACCATTTTCGGCCGCCCGGCGCGGCGCGCCTTGGTCGCGTAGCCCACCGCCTTGAGATAACGCTCGTCGAGGTGTTCGAGTCCGGCGAGCGTGGCATCCGGATGCTGGTCGAGATAGCGCCTGATCTCGACGATCGAAGGCACCGCTTCGCGCACTTCGCCGAAGAATTCGAGGCACACGGTGCGGATCGCGGGCGGCATTTTATGCAGGACGAAAGTCGCCTCGGTGATGAGGCCGTCGCAGCCTTCCTTCTGCACGCCCGGCAGACCCGCCAGAAACTTGCCGGTGACGTCCTTGCCGAGCCCGGTTTTGCGGAATTGCGACCCGGGAATTTCGAGAATCTCGGGTTCGCCGCGCGGCGTCTTGCCGTCGATCGCATAACGCGTGATGCGGAAACGCGCGGTCGCCGCCTCGTGTATCTTGCCGAGGTTGTGATCGAGGCGCTCGACCCGCATCCAGCCGGCGTCGGGCGTGATCATTTTCCAGGAAGCGAGGTTGTCGAGCGCGGTGCCCCACAGCACCGCTTTCTTGCCGCCGGCATTCATCGCGACATTGCCGCCGATGCAGGAAGCATCGGCCGAAGTCGGGTCGCAGGCAAAAACCAGGCCGGCCGCCTCGGCGGCTTCCATCGCGCGCCGCGTCACCACGCCCGCGCCGCAGCGCAGCGTCGCCACCGGCCGGTCGAGGCCGGGTAGCGTGGCGTGTTCGATGGCGCCGAGCCGGTCGAGCTTTTCGGTATTGATGACCGCGGAGAGCCGGGTGAGCGGGATGGCGCCGCCGGTGTAACCGGTGCCGCCGCCGCGCGGGATGACGGTGAGCCCGAGCTCGATGCACGCCTTGACGACGAAAGCGGCTTCTTTTTCGTCGTCGGGGTGGATCACCACGAACGGGTATTCGACGCGCCAGTCGGTGGCATCGGTGACGTGCGAGACGCGCGCCAGGCCGTCGAAGCGGATGTTGTCGCGGTGGGTGACGCGCGTGAGCCGGCTCATCACCCGGCGGCGCAAGCGCAACGTTTCCTCGAATTCCGACTCGAAAGCGGCGACCGCGGCGTGCGCCGCCGCGAGTAGTTCGCCGACCCGCGGGTCACGGTTGCGGCGCCGCGCTTCGATTTCGGCGAGCCGGCCGCGCATGCCGGCGATCAGCGCCGCGCGCCGCCTGCGGTTGGCGAGCAGGTCGTCCTGGATATAGGGATTGCGCGACACCACCCAGATGTCGCCCAGCACCTCGTAGAGCATTTTCGCCGAACGGCCGGTGCGGCGCTGGCTGCGCAGTTCGTTGAGGTTGTCCCACAGCGGCGCGCCGAGCAGCCGGATCACGATCTCGCGGTCGGAGAACGAAGTGTAGTTGTAAGGGATTTCCCGCAGGCGGGCCGTCATGCGGCGAATAGTAAATGGTGAATGGTCAACGGTAAACCCTTAGACACAAAAGGCTTTGCGGTCAGTTCGCCGCAAAGCCGCAACCCCCATTCACTATTTCCGATTCACCATTTACGGCTGTTAAGCCGCGAGAGCGGCGACGACCCAATAGCGCAAAAATTTGCCGACGGCGATGAACAGCGCGGCTGTCCACGGGTTGAGCCGCAGCCAGCCGGCGGCGACGCACAGCGGATCGCCGATCACCGGCACCCATGCGAGCAGCAAAGTCGCCGCGCCGTATTTCTGCACGGTGGCGAGACCCCGCAGCGGTCTGGCCGGGGGAAGAATGCGCCCGACGAGGTACGACGACATGCCGCCCAGCGTATTGCCGAGCGTCGCCACGGCGAGCGCCGGCCACAACTGGCCGGGGTGCAGCCTGAGCACGCCGAACAGCACTGCTTCGGAGCCGCCCGGCAGCAGGGTCGCTGCAAGAAAGCTGCTGGTGAACAGGGCCCACAGGCTCAGGGTTTCGTCCATGACACAATGCGGAATCGGTTGCCGGGCAGGCGCTGCGGCGGCAAGCGAAAGACGTGGAATTTGGGGTAGACTACCAGTTTGTCTTGGCCTGTGGGGCGGCTACGCAGATGCCTTGCGCGGCAGCCGGGAAAGCATGGTGACAGCGACACCGTTGATCAGCGAAGAGTATCGCAAGATACAGCAGCAATTGCACCAGAATCCGAACTATGGCGAAGCTTCGGTGCATTACGCCGGGCTGGTCGCCCAGCTGGTCGAAGCGACCGGGTCGCGCGAACTCCTCGATTACGGCGCGGGCAAAGGCCGTCTCGGTGCGGCGCTCAGGCGACAGGTGCGGCAGCCGCTGACCATCCATCATTACGATCCGGCGATTCCCGAATGGGCGGCCGCGCCCGCGCCGTGCGGGCTGGTGGTGTGCATCGACGTCCTCGAGCACATCGAACCTGCGCTGATCGACAACGTGCTCGATGATCTGGCGCGCGTTACTGCGGGGGTCGGGTTGTTCACCGTTTGCACGGGTCCGGCGGTCAAGACGCTGCCCGACGGTCGCAATGCCCACCTGATCCAGCAGCCGCCGGCGTGGTGGCTGCCGAAATTCATCGAGCGCTTCGAGCTCGCGACTTTCAACCGCATGCCGCCGACGGATTTCTGGGTCGTCGTCGAGCGCAAGCCGGCCTAATTGCGCGCGATGTCGTACCGCAACCGTTTCCCGGCTTTCCCATGCGCCGGATCCCCGAAATGAAAAATGCGCAACCTGGCGCGAAGCTCGCGCACCGGATGAAACGGCTCTCGCACCTCGACCTCGCCGGCGGCGGACAGGTGGTGGTGCAGGGCGGCTACGCTTTCGTCGGCCACATGCGGCCGCCGCATGGCACCACCATCATCGACGTCGCGGACCCGCGCCGCCCGCGCATCGTGGCCGAAATCAGGCTCGACCACGATCGTTCGCATACCCACAAGGTGCGCGTCGCGGGCGACATCATGATCACCAACGTCGAGCACGGCAACCGCCGTGTGGTGCGCAAGGCGCAGCGCATGGCCGAGGCCGCCGCTGGCCTGGAGCGCGCGCTGGGACGCGAGCCCTCACCGCAAGAGCTCGCGGCGAAACTCGGCGTCGACGAATCCGAGTTCGCGCCGCTGCGCGCCGAACTCGCGCACAGCTACGACGAAGGCGGTTTCAAGGTATGGGACATTTCGAATCCCGTGCAACCGCGGCTGCTCGTGCATCAGAAAACCGGCGGCGTCGGTGTGCATCGTTTCGACATGGACGAGCGCTACGCCTACATCTCGACCGAGATGGCGGGCTACCTCGGCAACATCCTCGTCATTTACGACCTGGCCGATCCGCGCCGCCCGGCCGAGGTCGCGCGCTGGTGGCTGCCCGGCCAGCACCTCGCCGGCGGCGAGCGGCCGGGCTGGTCCGGCCAGGAACACCGTCTGCACCACGCGCTGCGCGCAGGCGACCGACTGTGGGCGGGCTGCTGGCAGGCCGGGCTGCGCGTGATCGACGTCTCCGACATCGCGAAGCCGCGCACCATCGGCGCTTACAATTATCATCCGCCCGTGATCGAACCCACCCACACCGTGTTCAAGGTGCCGTTTCCCGTGGCGGGACGCGAGATCGCGCTGGTGACCGATGAAGAGCACGAGCATCATCGCGGCCAGCCGCACGCCTGTCTGTGGGTTTTCGACGTCACCGATCTCGCGCGCATCCACCCGATCGGACAGTTCCACGTCAGCGAAATGGATACGCCGTGGAGCCGCACCCCCGGCGGGCGTTTCGGCGCGCATCAATTCCAGGAACATCTGGCGGACACGCTGGTGTTCTGCACCTGGTTTGCCGGCGGCGTGCGCGTCATCGACATCCGCGACCCGCGCCTGCCGCAGGAAAGCGGCTGGTTCATTCCCGAGCCGTGCGGCGGTTTTTCGAGCCCGCAGAGCAACGATGTCGATGTCGACGGGCGCGGCCTGGTTTATCTTCTGGACCGCAATCGCGGTTTCGACATCCTCGAGTATCAACCTTAAATCACAAGGAAAAACAATGAATTACGTAATAGACTTTCCTCCGGTCCCGGTTCTTCCCGTCGTCGACAGCAACAAGATGTTCCCGGTCGGGCGCATCTATTGCGTGGGGCGCAACTATGCCGAGCACGCGCGCGAAATGGGGCACGATCCCGACCGCGAGCCGCCGTTTTTCTTCATGAAACCGGCCAATGCCATCGTGCAAAACGGCGCCACCATCCCTTATCCGCAGATGACCCAGGATCTGCACCACGAAATCGAGATGACCGTCGCCATCGGCAAAGGCGGCGCCGACATTGCCGTCGAGAAGGCGCTCGATCACGTTTTCGGCTACGGCGTGGGGCTCGACATGACGCGCCGCGATTTGCAGGCCGAAGCGAAAAAAATGGGCCGCCCGTGGGAAATGGGCAAGGCTTTCGACAATTCGGCGCCGTGCAGCGCGCTCAAGCCTGCGACCCTGATCGGCCATCCCGCCCAAGGCGCGATCTGGCTGAAAGTCAACGGCGAGGCGAGGCAGAAAGGCGATCTCGCCGCGATGATCTGGAACGTGCCGGAAATGATCGCCTATCTGTCCAGGCTCATCACGCTGCAGCCCGGCGACCTCATCATGTCGGGCACGCCGGCGGGAGTCGGTCCGGTCAAACGTGGCGACCGGCTCGAAGGCCATGTGGACGGCGTCGGCGATCTGGTGATTACTTACGCCAAGTGATTCCCGATAACAGTGACTGAGTGCCTGATGAGCAGCTATTGAGGCAAGCGCTCGATCGCTGCTCGCCGCATCACCGACTCAAGGAGGGGAAACAATGCAGAAACGAAAACTGGGCAGGAACGGTCCCGAAGTCTCGGCGCTCGGCCTCGGTTGCATGGGCATGTCGATCAGTTACGGCGAGCCCGACGACGCGGAGTCGATCGCGACCATCCATCGCGCTTTCGAGCTGGGGGTGAACCTGATCGTGACTTCCGATGCCTACGGCAGCGGTGTCAACGAGGAACTGGTCGGCCGCGCGCTCAAGGGCTGGCGCGAGCGCGCGCTGGTCGCCACCAAGTTCGGCAATGTCGGACTGGGCGGCGGCGTGCCCGAAGGGCTTTCGGGAGGCCATCCGGATTATGTGCCGCTCGCCTGCGAGCGCAGCCTGAAGCGGCTGGGCGTCGAGGTGATCGACATCTACGGCCTGCACCGCGTCGATCCCAAGGTGCCGATCGAGGACACCGTGGGCGCGATGAAACGTCTCGTCGAGCAGGGCAAGGTGCGCCATCTGCAGCTTTCCGAAGCGGGGCCGGAAACCATACGCCGCGCGCACCAAGTGCACCCCATCGCCGCGGTCGAAACCGAATACTCGCTGTGGAGCCGCGACGTCGAGCGCGACGTGCTGCCGACGTGCCGCGAGCTGGGCGTCGGTTTCATGGCTTACGCGCCGCTCGGCCGCGGTTTTCTGACCGCCACCATCAAAACGCTCGACGCGCTGCTGCCCAAGGACCGGCGCCGCGAGCACCCGCGCTTCGATCCCGAGAATCTCAAACGCAACGCCGCGCTGCTCAAACCGCTCGAGGATCTCGCCGCGGCGAAAAAATGCACACCGGCGCAGCTCGCGCTGGCGTGGGTGCTGGCGCAGGGCGAGGACATCGTGCCGATTCCCGGCACCAAGCGCCGCAAGTATCTGGAGCAGAACTGCGCCGCGCTGGAAGTCAAGCTCAGCGCCGAGGACATCGAAAATCTCAGTAAGGCATTCCCGATGGGCGTGACCGCCGGCACGCGCTACCCCGAGAAGCAGATGAAAGCGCTGGGGATCTGAGTTCGTGCGGCGGCAGGCAGCCGTCCGCGCGCCGCCGCGCTCATTTCCGCTCGGGCAGCAGCGTCATGCGCACGTAGACTTTCCTGCCGTTCTCGTCGATGAAATAGGCGTTCCGGTGCTCGCCGTGAGTGAGCGCGCGCAAGCGGTCTATGGCTTCTCCGAAAGTGGTCGGCGCGGTGAGGTCGATCCGGCACAGTCTGTCGAAATCCTCTTTGCGGTTGAGATTGCCGTCGCCCGGCGCAGCCGCGGGCACCAGGCGGCCGGAAACGATGTCGTCGAAATGCGCGGTGAAAAGCCCGATTTCGGCATCGACGATGCGCTGATAGAGGGTGAGCGAAGTGTCCCACGGGAAAACTTCGATTTGCTGCTGTGCGAGGATGGGGCCGTGGTCGATTTGCGCGTCCATCAGGTGCAGCGTGCAGCCGGCCGGCATTTTGTTGATCAGCGAGAACACGTGGGGATAGCGGCCGCGGTTGTACGGGTTGTAGCCGGGGTGGAGGTTCACGCAGCGCACCGCTTCGACCAGCGCCGCGGGAAAAATCTGGCGGCAGTGGAGCGAGAAGACGAAGTCATAATCCGCCGCGACCCGTTGCCAGTCGGCGCGGATGTCGAGGGGCCGGATCTCCTCGCCGGCGCGGCATGCGGTGGCCAGTTCGGCGTTGCCCGGCGAAAACCGGATGGCGAGCGCCGCGTGCTGTTGCCGTTTGAGGCGCAGGAACGGCAGCAGCCGCTCCAGCAGCGGCCCGTTGTCAGCCATGACCAGTATCCGTTTGTCCATGGATGGCGGCAATCCGTTCAAATCGCTTCGCGTATACCCGCGACGATCGCTTCGACCTCGGCTGCGGTCTGTCCCGGGAAAAGCGGCACGCACAACACTCTTTTCGCGGCGTCTTCGGACACCGGACAGCGGACGCCCGCGAAATAGGGCAGCAGGTTGAGCGAGGGATAAAAATACCGCCGCGGGAAAATGTCGGCCGCATTCAGCCGCTGTTTCACCCTGAGCAGTGCCGCCTCCGATTCCAGCAGCAACGGGTAATAGGCGTAATTGTAATCGGTGCCGGCCCTGAGCCGCGGCCTGGTGACGGGCAGCGCCTGCAGCAGCCGGTCGTAATGTTCGCTCACGGCGCGGCGGCTCGCCACGAGCTCGGGAACGTGTTTCAGGACCGCGAGCCCCATCGCGGCGTGCAGTTCGGACAGCTTGCCGTTGATGCCCAGCCCCCAGTACGCTTCCTGGCCGTGGTGGCCGAAATTGCGCATGTAGCGGATGCGGTGCGCGAGCTCGTCATCGTCGGTGACGAGCGCGCCGCCTTCCACGGAATGAAAAAGCTTGGTGGCGTGGAAGCTGAGCGTGGCGATGTCGCCGAATGCAGCGAGGCTGCGCCCCTGATAGCGCACCCCGAAAGCGTGCGCCGCATCGTAGATGATGCCGAGACCGTGGGCCTCGGCGATTGCGCG
>JBKBXX010000013.1:0-41760 GCA_046313915.1 Burkholderiales bacterium
AAGCACCGCACGTCCAGCTCCACCGACTGCGGCCGCGTGCTGCCGACCCCGCACAACAGCCGGCAACGGTCGAGCCAGCCGGCGCGCAACACCGGCTCGCTGCTGCGCGAGCTGGTCGCCGTGACCACCACCGCCCGCCCTCTCACCGCGGTCTCCGCCGAGTCGGCTGCCGTGACGGGAAAGCCGAGCTTCGCCGTCATCTCGCGCGCAAAAGCTGCGCGATGGGCCGCAGTCGGGCTGAAAACAGCAGCAGATTCAATTGCATATACCGAAGCCAGACATTCGAGTTGCATGCGCGACTGGTGACCAGCGCCGATCAGCCCGACGCTCACCGGCGCTTCCAGCGGCATGCGCCGCGCCACCACGCCGCTCGCCGCGCCGGTCCTGAGATCGGTGATGCGCCTGCCGTCCATTACGGCCAGCAATTCCCCATCCGCCAGGCGGTAGAGTGAAACGACATAGCGCACGCCGGCGCCGAACACCATGTGGTACGTCTTGGTCACGGCGTAGCCTGCTTCATAATCGGCTGCGAACATCATGCGCATCCAGCCGCCTTCGAACGGCGCATTGAGCCGCGGCGAAAGAAACGTCTTTCCGGCCGCCTCGTGCCGCGATACTTCCTCCAGCAGACCGATGGCATCGCGCACGCCAAGCGCCCCTTCGAGCGCCTCCTGCCCAAGTATGATCGTCATCTCGTTTCTTTACCGCAGTTGATCTGCCAGCCAATCGGCAATCAGCGGCCGCACGATGTGGTGCAGATTGTTGCAGACGTGCACCCCATCCTCGAACACGAGCGTAGTCGTCGGCCCCTGCACTTCCTTTTCCACGCGGTAGGCATGCTCGGGCGGCGACGCCTTGTCGAGCCCACCGTAGATCTGCAACAGCGGCACTTTCACACGCGCGGCGACGTCCGCCATCGTGATGCTGTTCTGGACCTGCTCGGCATTTTCACCCATGTATTGCTTGAGTCCCGTCTGCGACAGCGGATCCATTCCAGGGAAACGTCCCGCCGGCGTGTACCAGCTGCTCACCGACACCACCGCCTTGTAACGATCGTCGAACGCCGCAGCACGGCAGGCAAAAATTCCGCCATAGGAGATCCCGCCGATCGCCATGCGCTGCCAATCGAGGTCCTGGCGCGCAACTATGGTTTCGGTCACCGCGCGTATCGGCACCTCGTAGTCTGGACGCAGCTTGACCTGCGTGCTGAGCAACCCCTGGCCGGGACCGTCGAATGCAAGCACCGCGATGCCGCGTTTCAGGATGTGCTCGCCGAAATCATAGAGTTCTTCCTTGGTCGAGTCGCCGCCCGGCACGAGGACCACGATCGGCGGTTGCGCCACGCCCGCGGGCTTGCGCAAGTACGCGGGCATCTTCACGCCCTCGAACGGGATCTCCATCAGTTCCATGAGGGGATCGACCAGCGGCGCGGCCTTCTCCCAGCACTCGCCCATTGCTTGCAGCGCCGCCACGAACTGCTGTTGGTCATGCACGAACAGGAAACTCGCCCAGTGGTAGTAGAGCGCCGCCCGGATGTACGCCGCGCCCGCCGTGATCCCATGGCCCTGCGCGGCAGCAGCATCGGCGATGGCGGCGTGCTTGCGCGCCGCCTTGCACCATTCCCCGCACCACTGGTCCCAGGTCTGGACGTTCTTCTTGATCTGCTCGAACTCCCACGGCGACACATACTGCGAAAGCATGCGCCACGAAAAACGCTCGAGTGCAACTTGGGTATTACGATCCGCCATTCCAACTCCTCCAGCAAGGGCCGCCGCGGCCCGTCGTTCATGAAACGTCATTGCTCCGGCCCGGCGTAGACGCCCGTGTTGTGCGGGAACAGCGCCTTCACGATCTTGAATCGGAGATGCCCACCGTCGCATCGCGATGCAGGAACAGCGACGCATTACGCAGGTAATTCTCGATGCCGAATTCGGGCTTGATGCCGGTGATCCTGACGAGCCTCGCAACGCGATCGTAATCCGCGCGGGCGAATTTGCCGAATTCTCCGGAACTCGCGCTGCCTAGCGGCACCAGGTCCTGATTCGCGAACTGCTGCCTCACGTCGGCCTCGGCAGGCGCTTGGTCGCATGCAGGCGGTCGATGGCGGGGCGCGGCGTGTCCCGCGACGCAAAAATGCCATTCCAGCTCGTATATTCGTAGCCGGGCACTCCTGCTTCGTCTATGGTCGGCAGCTCGGGCAGCAGTGGCGAGCGCATTTTCGACGAAATCGCCAGCGCCCGCATGCGTCCCGCCTTGATGTGGCCAACGAGCGCGGCCGCTGGCGCGATACACCATCGCGCCTCGCCAGCGACAACCGTTGTCGCCATCGGTCTGCCGCCCTTGTACGGCACGTGCACCGTGTCGACACCGGCCATGCTGGTAAAGATCACGCCCGCCCTGCCACGATTGTCGATTACCAGCTGCTGTCCGAGCATCTCCGACATCTTGTTGGCAACGATGCGCGTGATCGTGTCCAGCGACGAGCCCACCGACTGGGTGGCGATCACGCGCATCGGGCATACCGCCGACGCCTCCGCGACAGCAAGCGTCAAGACCAAAAATGCGAGCCCTGTCGATTTGTGTGCCATGCGAGACTCCTCCCGTGTTGGCGATAAGCGGCACCGTGAATCACGCCGCTACCTGCCGTCGCCACTTTCCGGACAGACCGGGCTATTGCAGCTTGATGCCCGCGCTTCTGATCAGGTCATGATTTTTTTTCATATCCCCCTGAAGGAAATTTGCCAGTTCTTCCGGCGTGCTGCCGACGAGCTCGGAACCCTCCCGGAACAGATAGTCCTTGAATCCCTGGGTGCCGATCGCCTTGAGCGTGGCATCGTGCAGCCGGGCAACGATTTCCCGGGGTGTGCCCGCGGGCACAAAAATCGCCTGCCAGCCGCCGAACTCGTAGCCGGGAACCGTTTCCGCAATCGCCGGCAGCTCGGGCAGCGCAGTCAGGCGGCGCGCGCTCGATACCCCGAGCGTGCGCAGTTTTCCGCTCTTCATGTGGCCCAGCGCGGTCGAGACGGGCGAAAACGACAGGTGCGATTCACCGCTCAGCACCCCCACGACCAGCTGCCCGCCGCTCTTGTATGGCACATGCATCAGATTCACTCCGGCGAACTGCTTGAAAAGCTCGCCGGCGAGATGGCTGGTGGAGCCATTGCCGGCGGACCCCATCAACAACTCGCCGGGACGGGCGCGCGCAAACGCGATGAATTCCTTCACCGAGCGCACCGGCACCGAGGGATGCACCGACAACGCGTTGAAAAATCTCGAGACGAGCGACACCGGCGCAAAGTCCTTGAGCGGGTCGTAGCCCACTTTTGCGTAGAGCGCGGGGCTGACCGACATCGAAACCGATCCGCCGATGTAAATCGTGTAACCGTCCGGCGCGGACCGCGCCGCGGTTTCGGTGCCGATGATCGCACCCGCCCCGCCGCGGTTGTCGATGACGATCTGCTGGCCCAGCGCGCTTGCAAGTTCCTGCGCAAACGCCCGCGCCATGAGATCGGTGCCGCTGCCGGCGGACCACGGCACAATGAAGCGTAGCGGTTTGGCGGGATACGCCTGCCCGGCCGCCAGTGAAGCCCACCAGCACAGCGCTGCAATGCATCCCCCGATCATCAGCCGTTTCATGTCCGTCCTCCTTCAAGCACCGGCAACAAAACAAAGAGCGGCCACCGAATGGCTCCCCCTGAAATCCGCCCTCACCGCACGGTGGCTCCGGCTGTGAGCATAACATATTGTTTTTATTAATTTTAATATACCAATCCCGGCAGCGCTGCGATTCCTTCAGCGCACGTCGGCCGCCCGAAAAAACGGTGCGCGAGCAGCGGCTCACGCCGTCACACCACGGGTGCGCGCGCCTCGCCCGCCCGCTTCCCGAGAAGCCCGACGCGCTCGAGTTCCGCGCGCAAGGTCTGTCGTTCCTGCTGCGTGACCTGCGGCAGTGGCGGCCTGACGTGTCCGCCGGCCATGCCCAGCAATTCGCTCCACGCCTTGAGGTAGTGGATCGGGATGATCTTGTGCTTCAGCCACGGCTCGCGCATCCACCGCTCGTGGACTTCGCGCAACGGCTGGATGCCATTGCGTATCGTTTCCGCCTCCGCAAACCTGCCCGCAAGCGCGAGTTGCGTGTAGTCGTGCATCGGCGTGCAGCCCGGCAGCTGCATCAGGAACGGAGCGGCCGACGACATGTGCACCGTCATGCCGTGGTCGCGCATGAGCCCGAGCAGCTCGGGTTCCGAGGGATGGGACAGCACGATCCTGTCGCCGCACAGCTTCCTCACCTGCTCGTAATGCCCCAGGGCGCGCGAGCACTTGATGCCGCATATGTTCTCGATATCGGCGATGCGCGCGGTCAGCCGGGGCGACAGCTCTACGCCGGAAAACGGCGTGTCGAACATCCAGATGCCGATCTCGACGCGCGAAGCAACCACCTTGAACCACTCGTAAATCGTGTCCTCGCTCGCCCACGGGTAGTAGGGATTGATCACGATTGCGAAATCCGCTCCGACTTCCTGGGCGTGGCGGGTGAGGTCTGCGGTTTCGTTGGGCGAATGATGGCCGGTGTGGGCGATGACCTTGCACTTGCCCCTCGCCTCCTCGACGACGATCTCGACGGCACGCTTCCTCTCCTCCTTGGTGAGGGCCCAGAACTCGCCCATCGTGCCGGTGCAGAAAATGCCGTCCACGCCCAGCCCGTCGGTGTAGTGACGCATGTTGCGCCGCAGGCCCGCTTCGTCCAGCCTGTCATCCGGCGTGAACGGCGTGGTAATGGCCGCCCAGATGCCACGGAACTGGGCCCGGGAGGCCTCCTTGGCTTCCGATTTGCGGTAGTTCATCTCGCCTCCTTCAGCGGGGCACTACAATCCGACACCTTTCAGCACGTGCGCCGGATAGCGCTCGCCGGCGCCGACGCCGACGGCGAAAATGCGGTCCAGCTCTTCGAGTTCGCCCGCGCCCAGCTGCAATTCGATCGCGGCGACATTCTTTTCCAGATTGCGTACGTGGTTGGTTCCCGGAATCGGCACGATGTCCTCACCCTGCGCGAGTATCCAGGCGAGCGCCACCTGTGCCGCCGTGGCTTTGTTGCGCGCAGCAACGGTCTCCAGTTTGGCCACCAGCTCGGCATTACGCGCGAGGTTCTCCGGCTGGAAGCGCGGATGTTTGCGCCGGCGGTCGCCGGGCGGCAGATCGTCCACGGTTTTGATCGCCCCGGTGAGCAGCCCGCGACCGAGCGGCGCATAGGCGACATAACCGATGCCAAGCTCGCGGCACGCCGGCAGGATGTCGCGCTCGACGTCGCGGCACCACAATGAATACTCGGTCTGCAGCGCGGTGACCGGATGCTCGCGATGGGCGCGCCTCAAGGTGCGCGTAGCCGCCTCGCACAGACCGATGAAGCGCACCTTACCCTGCGACACCAGCTGCGCCATCGCGCCGACGGTATCCTCGATCGGCACGCCGGGGTCGACGCGGTGCAGATAATAGAGATCGATCACTTCGACGCCGAGGCGCTTCAGGCTCGCCTCGCAGCACTCGATCACGTATTCGGGGCGGCCGTTGGTTGCTTTCCTGCCATCGGGCAGGTCGATGTTGCCGAACTTGGTCGCGATCAGCGCCTGGCTGCGCTGCACCTTGAGCGCGCGGCCCAGCAGCACCTCGTGGTGGCCGCCCCAGTAGGCATCGGAAGTATCGAAAAAATTGATCCCGAGCTCGAGCGCGCGCCGGATCGTCGCGTCGAATTCCGCTTCCAGCGGATCGCCGGGCCGTATCGGCTGGCTGCCGCGCCCCAGCCCGATGGCGGACACTTGTGGCCCGTTGCGGCCGAGCCGTCTGTATTTCACTTCAATCCCTCCTCGACCACGGCAGGTAGCGTCGGGTCAGCCAGTTCACCAGCGCTTCAAAACTCACGCCGGCCGCCACCAGCACGATCACGGCGACAAAAGCTTCGTTGTGCTTGAAAGTGCGCGAGTTGTAAAGGATGTAATAGCCAAGCCCCGGAATGGACACGAAAAATTCGGCCACCACCGCGCCCACCAGCGCACGCCCTGCGGCAAGCCGTATGCCCGCCAGCAGATAGGGCAGCGACGATGGAAAAACGATGTCGAGCAGCGTATGCAGCGGGCGCGCCCGGAAGGAACGCGCGACCTCGAGGTACTCGAGCGGCACCGAGCGCGCGCCGTCGCCGGCGTTGATCGTGATCGAAAAGAATGCCGCGAACACCACCACCGCCAGCCGCGCATCGGCGTTGTAGCCGAACCACAGCGTGACCAGCGGCAGGATCGCAACCATCGGCGTGGCAAACAGGCTGTTGACGTAATACCTGAGACCGTTCTCGATCAGCGGCACCCGTCCCATCAAAAACCCGACCATCGTGCCCGCGAAAAGGGATATGACCAGCCCCAGCAGCACCGCTCCCAGCGTTGCACCGGCCGCCGCCAGAAACTGCGCATCGGTGATGACGCGGAAAAAAACGTCGGCGATGCCGCTGGGCCGCGCAACGTAGGCGGGAGCCAGCGCCCGCACCAGCAGTTCCCACAGCACGAGAAGGATCACGCCGGTGGCAACTTTCAGGAAGAAAGCGGTCTGCAGCCGGTCGCGCCACGCCGGTTTCGCGCCGCCGACCCGTGCCGCCGGCAGCACTTGCGCCGTCATCGGTTATACCCCCGCCACGCGGCAAAGCGGTTTTCCAGAAAACGGCCGAGATCCATCAATCCCACGCCGAGCACGACGATGATCAGGATCGAGGCCAGCATGCCGGCGGTGTCGAAATTCTGCGAGCCCATCATGATCATCTGCCCCAGCCCCGAAGGGCTCAGGAAAAACTCCGCCGCGACCATGCCGACCAGGCCGCGCGCGATCGCCTGCCGGATGCCGGTCATGGTGAAAGGCAGGGTGTAGGGAATGAGCACATCGCACCACAAACGCCATTCCCCGGAACGGAACGAATGCGCCACCTCGATCAGCTCGGGCTTGATGCTGCGCGCCCCTTCCACCGTGTTGTAGAGGACCGGGAACACCGCGAACAGGAATACCACCAGCACCTTGGGTGCAAAACCGAAACCCATCATCGACAGGATGAAGGGGATTAACGCCACCATCGGCGTCGCATAGAGCATCATGATGTAGTTCTCGAGCGCAACCCGCAGCCAGCGCACCCGCGCGAGCAGCATGCCGAATGGCGCTCCTGCCGCGATCGCGAGCGTAAGCCCCGCGAGGTAGAGCTGGAACGAATTCGCCGCCTGACGCAGCAGCACGCCGCTGTGCGCCAGTTCGGCGAGGCTGGCGAGCGTCGCCGAAAGCGGCGCCCAGAACGCCCCCGAGGTGAAATGCCCCGCGATCTCCCATGCCGCAGCACCCGCACCCAGGCTCAGGACGACGGCGGCATATCGCGTCCAGCGCGCTTGCGCACCCATGGCGTTTCCCGGAAAAGATGTCTTACTTCTTCACCAGCGCGTAGGCGTCACGCCAGATCGAAGGATCGACGATGCGCTCGTAGGGCGCGGGATTCCTGTCGCCCTTGATGTTGCCGACCGCTTTCTGGGTCTTGCCCACCGCCTCGATGTTCTGCCGGCTGAGGCCATCCCTGTCCTTGGGCCAGAATTCCATTTCGATGTAACCTTTGAGCGCCTTCGTCGCGATTTCGCCAGAGCGGCCGGTGGGCGCAGCGTCCTGCGCAACCTTGGCGGCGTTGGCCGGATCGCGCATGAACCGCTCGGCATCGATCAGCGCCGCCACGATGCGCACGTGCGCATCGCGGTTCTTGGCGAGCTGGTCCTGGTTCGCCACCAGCAGCAGATAGTGGTCGATGGGGCGCGTTTCTTTCTGGGTGATGATGGTCTTCAGCGGTTTCTTGCTTTCGGCTTCGATCACCGGCACATCGTCGACATGCAGCACGCCGAACTTGAGCTGGCCCGCGACCATTGCCGCGCCGACGTTGGAACTCAGCGCGATCTGCTGCACGTCGTCTATTTTCATCTTGCAGCCGGTCAGCATCACCCGCAGCGCAATCGAGCGCGCGCCGCCCACGGAGTCGACGCCGACCGGCGCGCCTTTCAGGCTGTCGCAGGTGGCGTTGGGATCGGTCGAGCCGATCAACCAGTCGGGATGCTCCATGCCCCAGATGCCGACCAGCTTGACGTCGGTGTTCGACACCTGGCTCACGATCAGCGGCGTGGGCGAGAGCGATACCGTGATTTCGCCGGAAGCCACCGCGCGCGAGGCGGCGGCGCCGGTTTCGAACGCACGCACCGTGACGTCCACGCCGTGCTTCTTGAAGAAACCCTGCTTCTCCGCGACCAGCGCGATCGTGCCGCCGAAAACGGGAGGAATGCCGGGAATGCCAAACGTCATTTTCTGCGCCCCGGCCAGCGCCGGCAACAACAGCAATGTCAGCATCGCACACGCGGCGCGGATGCCGCGGATGACCGAGAATTTGCCCTGCGTCATGATCCTGTCCTCCTTTGTTGTTGAAAAAACGCTTCAGCGAGTCACTTCCAGTTCCGCCTGTCTGGCATCCGACATCAGCGTATTCCAGACGTATTCCCGCAGTTCGGCAAACCGCGGATGCAGCAGTGTGGCGCGGTCGCGCGGCCGCGGCAGATCGACTTCGACGATTTCGTGCACGGTGCTCGGCCGGCCCTTGAGCACCAGCACGCGGTCGCCCATCAATACCGCCTCGTCGATGGCGTGCGTCACGAATACCATGGTCGTCGGACGCGATTCCCAGATGCGCAGCATTTCGAACTGCAGGATCTCGCGCGTTTGCGCATCGACCGCGCCAAATGGCTCATCCATCAGCAGCACGCGCGGCTCCACCGCCAGCGCGCGCGCCAGTCCGCAGCGCTGCTGCATGCCGCCGGAAATCTGGTACGGATAATAATGCTCGAAACCGGCGAGCCCGACCAGCTTGACGCACTCGGCAACCTTTTCCTCGATCTGCGCACGCGATGCGCCGGCGAGCTTGAGTCCATAAGCGACGTTGTGAAACACGGTCTTCCACGGAAACAGACCGAAATGCTGGAACACCATGGCCACGCCTTCGCGCGGGCTGGTGACGGACTCTCCTTCCATCGTGATCTCGCCTTCGGTGAGCGGAATCAGTCCGTTGATGCATCTGAGCAGAGTGGTCTTGCCGCAACCCGAGGGGCCGATGATCGCCAGCACTTCGCGCTCGCCGACGGTGAATTTGACGTCGCGGAAAACCTGCAGCTTGTCGTAGCATTTGCCGGCGCCCGTCATCGCGATGCGCGGCTTTGTCTGCTGTGCGGTGCTATTCAATCACTCTCCTCCAATTTGTCGTGCAGACGGATTTCTGCCTCAGGGTAGGCGCTCATCCCACGGCAGTCAATCTTCTACCCGCGCCCGGTGCGCTGCAACCCGATCGCATCCGCCTCGGGCAGCGGCCGCGCCTGTTCCCCGGCCTGCGCACCGTCGCTGGCCGGCAGCGCCCGCGATTCCGCGCCAGCGAGCTTCGCGCCCGTTGCAGGCGCGCCCAGTTCCGGCACCGCGCCGCTGCCGTACACGGTGTAGATGCGCGGCGCGCTGCGATTGACGTGCAGCTGGAAAATATCCGGCCGGTTGTAATGGCCGGCGAAATCGTGGCGCAGTTTCATGTTGATGCCGAGTTCCAGGTTACACTCGGCGTAAAGAATCCCTTCCTCCGCTCCCAGCGGCCCCGCCACGATACGGCTGTTGGGCGCCACGATCACGCTGCCGCCGCAGCAGTCCGGATTGCGCAGGAATTTCTCGCCCTCGGCGCCAACCTCGAGTTGGCGGATCATGTCCTCGTCGACCGTGCCGCACGCCGAAATCACCCATGCCTTGCTCATTTGCGCGAAAGCCTGGGAATCGACCGCGACCCGGTTGCGCATCGGGTCGCCGCTCACCGGAAAATGATTGGGCCAGCTCATGACATGCAGCCGCGTGCCTTCGGCGGTGAGCGCAAACACCGCGAGCGGATTGGAATTCTCGCCGCAGATGAGCCCGCTCGCCGGGCCGAACTCGGTCTGGAAAGCACCGAAGGTGTCGCCGAAGCCGCCGGTATGCACCAGGCGCTCGCCGACGGTAGGCATGATTTTCTGGTGCTTGCCGAGCAATCCGCCGTCGGGGCCGATCCATACCTGGGTATTGAACATGGTGCCCAGCGTCTGCGGCAGCTTTTCGCACACCCCCATCACGACATAGGCACGGGCCTCGCGCGCGGCCGCGCACAACGCTTCGATTTGCGGTCCGGGGATTTCCACCGCGTTCTTGAACAGTTCCACCGCCAGCCTGTTGGCGATCGCGCCGGTCGCGGGATGATGGTGGTACCACACCGGATGGGTGGGAATGAAGCCTTCCGGAAAAGCGATGATGCGCGCGCCGTTTTTGCCGGCCTCGCGGATCAGGCGGCAGGCTTTCGCCGTCGAGCCTTCGCGGTCGAGGAAAACCGAGGCCGCCTGCACCGCGGCGACCTTGACTACCGGATATTCGTCACCCATTTCGAGCCTCCCGTCCGGTGATGCGCAAAAAATGAAGAATGCAGGGCGAGCGCGTGATTCCCCTCGCCCGCCGCATGGGCGATCCGCCGGTGACGGGGGAGCGGGTTTTTTCCCTCACTCCTCACCCCTTGCTCTTCACTGCCTCTCACGACAATCCGTCGCCGATGTTCACGTTCTCGGGTTTGAGCTCGATGCCCGAGGCCTTGGCTTGCAGCAGCAGCAGCTGCGAGAAATCCTGGTCGTAACCGTGGCCGATCAGCGTCTGCACCATGTCGCGGGCGATCGAAGTGGTTGGCATCGGCACACCGAATTGCCTGCCCGCGGCGAGCCCCAGGTCGATATCCTTGCGCAGCAGTTCGGGCGTGAACGTGACATGAAAATCGAGATTGGCCAGCGCCGGCGTCTTGTAGCGCGTGAACATTGAGCCCATCACGCTCTTGTTGAGAAAATCGAGGAAAGCGTGGCGTTGCATGCCGGCTTTCTCGGCAAGCACGGTGATTTCGCACAGGTTCTGTATCACCACGCCCAGCATCACGTTATGACAGATCTTGGCGATGCGCGACAGTTCGCCTTCGCCGACATAGGACACTCCTTGGCCTATCGCCTCGAGATACGGCGCGACGCTATCGAAAGCGTCGCGGGGGCCGGAGGCGACCACGGTGAGCTTGCCGGCCTTGATCACCTTGGCATTGCCCGAAACTGGCGCTGCCAGAAGCTTCACGCCCTGTTTGGCCAGCTTCTCCCGGATCTCCGCCGACTCCTCGAGCGATATCGAAGTGCTGTCGACGACGATTTTCGGCGCGCCGCCCTTCGACATCACGCCGCTCGGCCCGAACAGCACTTCCTTCACGTCCTTGCCGGTCGATACCATGGTGAACACGATGTCGCAGGCCGCGAGATCGGTCAGCGCATCGACCACCTTTGCGCCGGATTTCGCCAGCGGTTCGGCCTTGGAGCGGGTGCGGTTCCACACCGAAATGTCGCAACCGGCCTTGGCGAGACGTTCCGCCATCGCGTAGCCCATGCGGCCGATGCCGATCCAGCCCAGTTTGTGTCGTTTCATGTCTGCCATCGTTTTCCTTTCGTCACATTGGTTTCCGTTGTTGCGATGCGCGCCGTCGCCGCATAACCCCCGCGCGGCGCGCCCACCCCGTTCTAGCGCTCGACCGGCACCCCCACCAGATTGCCCCACTCGGTCCACGAACCGTCGTAGAGACGGACGTTTCGGTAGCCGAGCAGCTCGCTCAGCGCAAAATAGATGACCGTGGCGCGGTGACTCATGCGGCAATAGGCGATGATGTCCCTGTGCGGCGCGGCGCCGCGCTTTTCCACCGCCTGCCGGATTTCCGCAGCGGTCTTGAAGCTCCAGTCGGGGTTCAGGAGTTCGGCATAGAACAGATGCTTCGCGCCGGGAATGCGTCCGTAGCGCAAGGCGCCGACATCGGGCCCGCCGGGGCCGCCCACCCGCTCACCGCGGTACTCTTCGGGCGAGCGCCCGTCGAGTATCACCTTGCCGTCCTGCCCCAGCACCGCCAGCACTTCATCGCGGCGGATGCGCATCGCTTCGTTGCGCGCGACCGGCCGGTAGCTCACGGGCGCGGCGGGTGGCGGCGCTTCGGTCGCGAGCGGCCGGCCTTCGGCCGCCCAGCGATGGCGCGCGCCATCGAGCACGGCCACCCGGCGGTGTCCGCAATAGCGGAAAGCCCACCACGCATAGATGCCGAACTGCACCGGCTCGCCGTAGAACACCACCGTGGTATCGTTGTCGATGCCGGCTTCGCCCAGCCGGTGCGCAAAATCCTGCGGCGCCGGGAAATCGCGCATGCGGGAATCCCACAGCATGTCCTTCCACTTCCAGCATGCCGCGCCGGGAACGTGCCCCGCCTTGTACGCCGGCATGTCGTCCTGGCCCATGCCGGCGATCTCGATCAGGCGCAGCCGGGGATCGCCGCTGTGCGCCGCGAGCCACGCCGGATCGACCAATGCCGGGCAGGAGCCGTCTTTCATCATCTCTTTCCTCACTTGTCCTGGGACACCGCGGTGCGCGAAAACCTGACGTCGATTTCCGAACCCAGTCTCACACGGCTCGCCACGCCGCCCGACAGGGCCGCGTTTCTGATCGCCTCGGCGCCCACCGCCAGCGCGGATTCGGGAAGCTCGAGTTCGATCACCACGCGGTCGCGCGCGCCCGGCACCGTCGGCTCGAAAAAAACGTCGGCCCGTATGCGCTGGCACGGGGCGCCGCGCACCTCGAAATAATTACGCAGTGAACCGGCAGCGCACGAGCCGATCGCGAGCAACAGCATTTCGCCCGACGTGAAGCCGAGGTCGGTGCCGCCCTGCTCGAAAGGCCGGTCGGTGACGATCGAATGGCTGCGTGCGCTGCCGAGCAGTTGCTTGCCGCCGATCTGCCTCACCGTGACCCTGGGTTCCATCGACTCCCCTTTCAGGACTGCAGATCCTGCGCCCAGTGGCGCGTCTCGATCACCGCCTTCACTTCCCGCAGAAAGGCCGCCGCATACGCGCCATCGACGGCGCGATGGTCGAAACTCTGCGCGAGCACCCCGACCGGACGCACCGCAATGCTGTCGCCTTCCGGCCCTTCGATCACCACCGGTTTTTTGCGGATGGCATCGGTCGACAGGATCGCCACCTGCGGCTGGTTGATGATGGGCGCGGTGATCACGGTGCCGAACGCACCGTTGTTGGTGATGGTGTAAGTGCCTTCGGCAAGCTCGTCGGGCTTGAGTTTGCCGGCGCGCGCGCGATGCGACAGGTCGTTGATTTCCCGCGCGATCTGCGGCAAGGACTTGCGCGGCACGTCTTTCACCACCGGCACCATCAGGCCATCGAAATCGAGGTCGACGGCGATGCCGAGATTGATGCGCTCGTAGACGATGAGACCATCGCCGTCGAAGCTCGCGTTGAGCCGCGGAAACTTCGCCAGCGCGATCGACACCGCGCGCGCGATGAATGGCAGATACGTCAGCGAAAAGCCTTCGCGCCGCTTCCATTCGGCGCCGACCTCGCGCCGCGCCTGCTCGATACGGTAAAAATCGGCCTCGGCCACCTGCAGCACGTGCGGCGCCGTGGTCCACGATTTCGTCATGTTTTCGGCGATGCGTCTGCGCACGCTGTTGAGCGGCACGCGGGTGGCGTCGGCGGCCAGCGACACCGATTGCGGCATCGCGGGCGTGCGGACGGCAGGCGGCGGCGCGGCGGGACGCGCAGCGCCGCGCCCGGCGACATACGCGAGGACATCATCGCGGGTGATACGTCCGTCGCGACCGCTGCCGCTGATCTGCTTCGGGTCGAGCCCGTGTTCGGCCACGAGCTTTCTCACTACCGGCGACAGCCGCTCGGCGGCGCTTGCGCGAGGCGGGTCGGGGCGCCGCACCGGATCGACCGCAACCGCCGCCGCTACTACGGGCGCGTTCGCGGTCCGCGCCTGCGGCGGGGCGGCCGCCGCGCCGTTTTCGCGAATCACCGCCAACTTTGCGCCGACTTTCGCCGTCACGCCTTCCCCGACCAGGATTTCGGACAGCACGCCGCTCGCCGGCGCCGGAATCTCGGTGCTAACCTTGTCGGTCTCGATGTCGAACAGCGTCTCGTCGGCTTTGACGGCATCGCCGACCTTCTTGTACCAGCGGGTGACGACACCTTCGGTCACGGTCTCGCCGAGTTGCGGCATGATTACGTCCATTGGCTCCACCTAGTTCAAAAGTTGCCGCCCGGAATTCACTCCGAGCTTCCTGCGCGCGTCGAGTGAAAAGCGCCCCCCCCGGCAACGGGGAGCGGAAAGTCCGTTTTCACGTTTCACTTTTCACGTTTCACTTTTTGGCCTCATACACGATCTTGCCGCCGACCATGGTCACGAGCGGCTTGATGTCCTTGATCTGGTCCGCCGGCACTTTCAGGTAATCGCGGTCGAGCACCAGCAAATCGGCGTATTTGCCCTTTTGTATCGATCCGAGATTGCTTTCCTGGAACACGATGAAAGCGTTGTTGCGCGTGTGCGCGATCAGCGCCTCCTCGCGGCTGATGGTCTGGCGGTTGACCTTGTGTCCGCCTATCATCTTGCCGGTGACCGCGAACCACAGCGTATAGAAAGGGTTGGACGGCGTAACCGCGGTCGCATCCGAACCGAGGCCCCAGACGATGCCGCTGTCCTGCACCATGCGCATCGGCGGCATGTCCCACGCGCGCTCGCCGTGCACGTTGTGCATCAGCACGCCCTGGATCAGCGGCCGGCTGTGGATCATGGCGCTCATGCCGAGACGTTTCATGCGCTCGATCTGTGGCGCGGTGACCTGGTCGAGGTGCGAGAACGACCAGCGCAGGCCCTTGATCGGGTGGCGCTTATGGACCTCCTCGTAGAGGGTCAGAAAAGCATCGATCGAATTTTCCATCTCGACGTGCGCGTTGCAGTAGATGCCGTGCTTGGCGAGCGCCTCGACGATGCGCCCCCACTGCGCGATGTCCTCGGGCTTGGTGTTGCCGCCTTTTCTCAGCAACTGGGTGTTGACGGCGTTGTAGACCGATTCGCCGTAACCGGTGTGGTCAAAGTAATCGGTCCCCTGGAACGGCTTGAGGCTGGGGATTTCGGCCACGACCTTGTCCACTTCCTCGGGCGTGCCGGGCTGGCGTATCGTGGTCCAGAACGCACGTATGGTGAGTTCGCCGCGATCGGCAAGGATTTTGTACGGTTCATAGTGCGCATCGCTCATGCCGCGTCCGCCCGCGTCCATCCAGGTCGTGAGCCCCATGGAATTGAGCTTGGCGGCCACGGCGCGCGCGTTTTGCAGCCACTGTTCCTTCTCGGCAAGCGGCACTTTGGCCGCGACGAAAGCAACACCGCCCGCGCCGCTCACCAGGCCGCTCGGCTTGCCGCTCGCATCCTTCTCGATCTTGCCGCCGCGCGGATCGGGCGTATTGCCGTCGATTTTCATCGCCGCCAGCGCCGCCGAATTGAGGTAGGTGTGGCGGTAGACCGCCTGCAAAACCACCGGATTGTGCGGCGCGAGCCTGTCGAGCTCCGCCAGCGGAAAGCCGCGCGGATCGTCGGTGAACTGCTCTTCCGACCAGCCGCCGAGCGCGACGATCCATTCGCCAGCGCGCGCGGCCTTGGCGCGGTCGGCGATCATCTGCAGCACCTGCTTGCGCGAAGTGATGCCGTCGAGCCGCATTTCCCAGTGCCATTTCTCCGCCACGCGGATGAAATGCGCGTGATTGTCGATCAGCCCCGGAATCACCGCCCTGCCCTTGAGGTCGATGACGCGGGTGTCCTTGTCCGCGTGTTTGCGGATGGCCGCGTTCTGGCCGACGTCGACGATGCGTCCGCCCCTGATCGCCACCGCCTGGGCAATGGTGAAGCGGTCGTCGACCGTCACGATTTTGCCGTTCACCAATATGGTGTCCGCCCCGTCCGCCGCCGCCGACAATCCCGCCGCCAGCGCCATGATCAGAGCCAAACCCGTGCGCATCAGTCCCTTTGTCCCGTTCATGTCCGCCCCTCCCTTGTGATCCACACTATGCCGTGATGTTATCTGCAAGCCATTGTTTTTATTATGTTTTTTAATCGATCCTTTCCCGGATCTCGCGCACGATGCGCTCGACCGAGGGAATCGTGTTGTCTTCGAGCTGGTCGGCCGACGGCAGCGGGATGTGCGGCGTGGTGATGCGCACGATCGGACCGTCGAGATCCCAGAAACATTCGTCGGCAACGATCGACGCGATCTCCGCGCCCCAGCCGCACAGCCGCGGGTTTTCCTCGACCGTCACCAGCCGTCCGGTCCTGGCGGTTTCGGTGAGGATGGTGCGGGTATCGAGCGGCACCAGCGAACGCACGTCGACCACGGTGCACGAAATGCCGTGTTCCCGCTCCAGGATTTCCGCGGCGGCGAGCGCGCGGTGCACCATCGCGGCGAGCGCGACCACGGTGCAGTCCTTGCCCTGGCGCAGCACGCGGGCCTTGCCGAGCTCGTCGACGTATTCGCCGTCGGGCACCTCGCCTTTCATGGCGTAGAGCGACTTCTGCTCGAAGAACAGCACCGGATCGGGATCGCGTATCGCTGCTGCGAGCAGGCCCTTGACGTCGGCGGGAAACGCCGGCGCCACCACCTTGATGCCCGGCACCGCCATCGCCCAGTTCTCGACCGACTGCGAATGCTGGGCGCCGAAACGCGAGCCGGCGCCGTTGGCGGTGCGGATCACCAGCGGCAGCGTGATCTGGCCGTTGGTCATGTAGCGCGTCTTGGCGATCTCGTTGGCGACGAGATCCCAGCACACCGCGAGAAAATCCGAGAACATGATTTCGGCAACCGGCCTCAGGCCCGTCATCGCCGCGCCCATCGCCGCGCCGAGGATCGCCTGTTCCGAAATCGGCGTGTCGCGCACGCGCTTGGGCCCGAACTTTTCCAGCAGCCCGACCGTCGCCTTGAACACGCCGCCGGCCGCGGCCACGTCCTCGCCGAGAAACACCACGCGCTCGTCGCGCTCCATTTCCTGCGCGATGCCGGCCGCAACCGCGTCGCGATAAGTCAGTTCCGCCATGCCGTACTCCCGTCTGCCCACAAGTTCCTGTTTATTTCGTCGAGCGACGGCACCGGGGAAGCCTTGGCCGCCGCGGTCGCCTCGTCGACCTTGCGCATCGATTCGGCTTCGATTTCGGCGAGCGTCGCCGCCGCAAAACCCAGCTTGAGCAGGCGTTCCCGATAGATCTTGAGCGGATCGCGCTCCAGCCATTTTTCGAGCTCGCCTTCGGGGCGGTATTTCGCTGGATCGGCGCGCGAATGCCCGCTGTGGCGGTAGGTCTCGGCTTCGATCAGCGCCGGGCCGCCGCCCTTGCGCGCGCGCTCGATGTATTTCATGGCGGCGAGATAGACCTCATCGGCATCGTTGCCGTCGATGATGATCCGCTCCAGGCCGTAGGCTGCGGCACGGTCGGCCGCGGGGTGCTTCACCGCGGTGACCGTATGAATGGGAGTGTATTCCATGTAGAGATTGTTCTCGCACACGAAAATCACCGGCAGCTTCCACACCGCGGCAAAATTGAGCGCCTCGTGGAAAGCGCCAATGTTGGTGGTGCCGTCGCCAAAGAAACACACCGCGACCTGGTCGGTGCCGCGATACTGCGCGCTCCAGGCAGCGCCCGCCGCCACCGGCAGGTGGGCGCCAATGATCGCGTACGAGCCCATCGCGCCTTTCGCGACGTCGGTCAGATGCATGGAGCCGCCCTTGCCGCCCAGCAGGCCGCACTGACGTCCCATCAGTTCGCCGAGCACGCCGGTCATCGAAGCACCGCGCGCCAGCGTGTGCGCGTGGCCGCGGTACGTGCAAAACGTCCAGTCGTCGGGACGCATGGCGACCCCGAAACCCGCGGCGACCGCTTCCTGGCCGAGCGAAAGATGACTGGTGCCCTTGATCAGGTTCTGCAGGAACAGATCGTAGGCGCGTTTCTCGCAGTAGCGCAGATCGACCTGCTGCCGGTAGAGCTCAAGCCGCGTCTCGCGCCCGATGTCGATCTCGGGCGCTTCCTTCCTGCCGTGTTTCACGTTCGTATCCATTGGTTTTACCCTGGTAAGGCGTCAGGCGAGAGAGCGAAGCCCGGTGTCCGGCTCCCGCCTCCCACGCACTCAATATTTGTTGGCGATCGGCAATTCCTGCGCCGGGAACAGCGTGATGACTTTCGCGCCGTCGGGCGTGAGCACCACTTCCTCCTCGATGCGCGCCGCCGACACGCCGTCTTTCGCCGGACAGAAAGTCTCGACCGCGAACACCATGCCGGCTTTCAGTTCGTACGGATCCTTGAACGAGTTGAGCCGCGAAATCAGCGGCCGTTCGTGCAGCCCCAGACCCAGACCGTGACAGAAATTCAGCCCGAAAGCGGCCATTTCGCTCTCGAAACCGATGTCCGTGCACTTCGGGAAGGCGCGCGCCACTTCCTCGGTGGAAACGCCGGGCTTGAGCATGGCGATCGCGTCATCCATCCAGCGCCGCGCTTTTTTGTAGGCGTCGTGCTGCGCAGCCGTCGCGCTGCCGACCGTGAAGGTGCGGTAATAACAGGTCTTGTAGCCCATATAGGACTGGATCAGGTCGAAATAAGCCTGGTCGCCGGGACGGATCAGGCGATCGGTAAAGTTGTGGGGATGCGGACTGCAGCGCTCGCCGGCAATGGCGTTGACCGCTTCCACGCAGTCCGAGCCCATTTCATAGAAACGCTTGGTGGCCATGGCCACGATCTCGCTTTCGCGCACGCCAGGTTTCAACGCTTCGTAAATGTCCTGATAGACGCCGTCGCCCATCGCCGCCGCGATGTTGAGCAGCGTGATTTCGTCATGGCTCTTGATTTCGCGCGCATCGAGCATCACCTGCTGGCCGTCCATCACCTTGATGCCGAGATTTTGCAACGCGAACAGGAAAGGCGGCTCGACGACATCGACGCCGAGCGGCATCTCGGCCACCCCTTCCTGCACCAGGATGTCCTTGATTTCCTGCGCCGCCTGCTCGAACAGCCCGACCTTGGGCGAGACCGCGCCGCGCAGGCCGGCAAGCCCCGCGAGGCAGTGGTTCTTCGGCAGCCACGGCGCGTAAATCCTGTGATGACGCGCGGCGGAACCGAAATCCCACACCCACGGCTCGCCGTTGCCGGTGAGCAGGCACCAGCGCGTGAGCTTGTCGCGCGCCCACTCGCCGATCACCGTGCTCGAAATGTAGCGGATGTTGACCTGGTCGAATACCAGCAGCGCGCCCAGCTTCGATTTTTTCAGTGCGTTGCGGGTGCGCGCCAGGCGATAGTCGTGCAGGCGCCGGAAATCGACGCGTTCCTCGAAATCGACCTGCATGCGCCCCGGCGCCTGCAGCGGCCGTTCCCAGCGGTGGCCGGGATTGGCAGGATCGTACAGCACATCCGGTGCTTCCGGGACACGGCGTTTGGGGTCGATGCTCGAGGCCTCGATCCGCCGGGGCCCGGCTTTTTTGGGTTTGCGGGTCATGATCGTTCTCCTGCTCGGTTCAACAAGTCAGCGCCCGGTTGCGCGGCCCTCTGCCGGCGTCCGGCAAATGCGCACGAAATCATCCGGCCGTGATGCCCGATGCCTTGATGATCGGCGTCCATTTCTTCAGTTCGCTTTTCACCCACGCCGTCAGCGCCTCCGGCGTGGATGGCGTGACGACGGCGCCGCGCGCGAGCATCGCCTCTTTCACGTCCGCGCTGCCGAGGATGGCGACGATTTCGCGATTGAGCTTGCCCACGATCGCCTGCGGCGTGCCCGCCGTCGTGAACAGGCCGAACCACAGCTCCGCCTCCATGCCGGGAATGCCGGCCTCGGTGGCACTGGGTATGTCCGGCGCACCGACGAAGCGTTCGCGGCTCGATACCGCGAGCGCCTTCACCTTGCCCGACTTGAGCTGGGCATGGGCCGTGACCGGCGACAGGAACGACACCTGGGTCTCTCCGGAAAGAATCGCGGTCAGCGCGAAGCCCGCGCTCTTGTAGGGCACGTGCTGGATGTTGAGCCCGGTGACCTGCTTGAACAGCTCGCCGGTGAGATGGCTGATGGTGCCGTTACCCGCCGAAGCGTAACTCAAGTCGCCTTTCTGCCTGGCATAGGCGATCAGTTCTTTCACGTTCGAGACGGGAACCGACGGATGGATCACCAGCACCGTCACCAGCGACGCGACCCGCGTTATCGGCGCGAAGTCCCTGATCGGATCGTACGGCAGATTTTTGTAGAGCGAAACGGCGCTGACGTGGGTGCCCGCATGGCCCATCACCAGCGTATAGCCGTCGGGGGTCGCCTTGGCGACGATGTCGGTGGCGATGGTGCCGCCCGCGCCGGCACGGTTGTCGACCACCACCTGCTGCCCCCAGCGCTCCGTGAGTTTCTGTCCGATGTAACGCGACAGGTAATCGGCGGTGCTGCCCGCGCCCTGGCCCATGATCCGGATCGGCCGCGAGGGGTAAGTCGCCGCCGGATCGGCAGCCTGCGCCGCAGCCGCCGCCGCGAGTGCCAGAAACAACGCCAGTTTTTTCATCGGTGCCATCTGTCGCCTCCTATCGTCATCAGACCCTGGGCAGACCCAGCTGCTGCGCCATCCAGTCCGCTGCCTGCGTCTGGTACATGTAGCGGCGGTTGTTCACGACGTGGTTGCCGCCCTTGATAATGTCGAGCACTTTGGGCCCCGAGACTTCGGCGGCGATGCGCTCGGCGTTGGCGGGCGGGGTCAGGTTGTCGAGCTCGCCGCCGACGATGTAGATCGGGCAGGTGATGTTTTGCGCCACGCCGCGCAGGCTGAGTGTTTTCGCCACTTCGCGCGCCTCGTCCATGGTCTTGCTGTGCGAGCGCACGCGGAAAGCCTCGCGCGACAATTCGTTGCGGGCGTCGAAAATCTCCAGCCAGCTGTACGGCCCCGAAAACGACAGGCAGGCCCTGATGCGCTTTTCGAACGCCGCGGCGCGCGCCGAGTAATAGCCGCCGAGCGACACGCCCATGATGCCTATCCGGTCGCGGTCGAGATCGGCGCGGCTTTCGATGTAATCGATGACCGCGGCGACCGCCACTTCATAGTCGCCGCGGATCGGCATCTCGTACTCGGCTTCGCCCTGCCCCGGACCGTCGAACGCGAGTGTCGCCATGCCGCGCGCGAGAAAAATGTTCTCGTAGACGTCGAGCTCTTCCTTGGTCGAGTCAAGTCCCACGCACATGACCACCACGGGCGAGCGCGTCGCTTCCGCCGGAAGACGCAGGATTCCATATAACACATTGTTTTCAAATGGTATTTTTACGCGCTCACCGGGCGGCCGCAAACACGGCAGCGCAAGATTGCGGCATTCGACCACCTTGCGGTGCGCGGCGCGCATCTCGTCGGGCTTGTGCACGAACATGAACTTGCCGAAGTGATAGCACAGCGCGGCACGCGTCAAATGCTCGCCCGCCGACAGCCTGAAGCCCGCGGCGAGCGCCTGGCGTCCCAGCTCTTCGTGGACCGCGGCACGCGCGGCCCACGCCGCGCACCACTCGTCCCAGTGGGTGACCGCCGCCGTCACTTCCTGGAAATCAGTGAGCGGCACACCGCTCGAAACGAAGCGCGGCGCCCAGTTGCGGATCGCGATCTCGACCCGCTTGTCTTTTGTTGTTGCGATATCCATCTGTCCTTTCGGGCGTGCCGCCTACAGCGGCTTCATGCCGATTTCCTTGATGAGCTTCGCGAGCCTCGCATACTCGTCGGCCTGCATTTTCTGGAACTGCTCGGGCGTGCCGTAGGCCGGTTCCGCGCCCTGCTTCTCGAAGCGCTCGCGGGTATCGTTTTCCTTGAGAATTTTCACGATATCGCCGTTGAGCTTCGTGATGAAACGCTTGGGCGTGCCCGCCGGCGCGACAATGCCGAACCACGATTCGGACTGATACTGCGGAAATCCTTGTTCGGCAGTGGTCGGCACGTCGGGCAGCGCCACGGCGCGCTTGGGCGTGGCGACCGCAATCGCCTTGAGTCTGCCTTCTTTCAGCATCGGCATCACCGCGGGCAGCGGGAAAATATAAAAATGCACGCGCCCGGCGATCATTTCGCCGAAGATGTCCGCCAGCGTCTTGAACGGCACGTGCACCACCTTGATGCCGGCCGCCGAGACGAACATCTCGCCGGCGAGATGCGACGAGCTGCCCACGCCGGCCGAACCGAAGTTGAGCGTTCCCGGCCTGGCCTTGGCGAGCGCGATCAGTTCGGGAATGCTTTTCACCGGCACGCCGTTGCCGATCACCATCACGTTGGGAATGGCGGCGACCAGCGCCACGGCGGTGAAGTCCTTGAGCGGATCGTACGGCTTCTGCTCGCGGATCAGCACGTTGGAAAGATGCGGCTGGCCGATCATCGCCAGCGTATAGCCGTCGGGCGTGGCCTTGGCGACGATCTGGCTGCCGATCAACCCGCCCGCGCCCGGCCGATTGTCGATCACCACCTGCTGGCCGTAGACCTCGGCCAGTTTCTGTCCCACCGTGCGCGCCAGAAAATCGCTCGCGGCACCCGGTGGGAAAGGCACCACCACGCGGACCGGCTTGACGGGATACACCTCGGCCGCCTGCGCGCCGCCCGCGATGGCGCACCAAGCAGCGATCGCGACCACAACCATTCTGCCCAGCAACGAAGTCATTTGTGCCTCCTGTCCGTATTATTCATCCACCCATCCACCGCTGCAAAAAACGCCCCGCTCAATAGGCCTTGGTGCCAGAAGCCCTGACCACCTTGCCCAGCTTGTCAACTTCCGTCTTGATGAAAGCGTCGAATTGCTGCGGCGTGCTCGGTTTCGGCACCGCGCCGTCCCTCAGCATGCGCTCCTTGACATCCGGCAAGGCAAGGATGCGCGCGACCTCCTTGGAAAGCTGTTCGAGGACCGGCCGGGGCGCTTTGCGCGGCGCCAGCAGACCATACCACAGATCGAACTCGAAACCCGGCAACGCCGCTTCGGCCACCGTCGGCACATCGGGCAACACCGGTGAACGCTTGGCGGTGCTCACCGCGAGCGGAACCAGGCGCTTGTCGCGGATGAAGGGAAGTGCCGGCACCAGCGGCGAGAAGAAATAATGAATGCGGCCGGTCGCGGTGTCGGTCAGCGCTTCGGGCGTGCCTTTGTACGGAATATGCATGACGTCGATGGCGGCAGCCAGCTTGAACTGCTCGCCGTTGATGTGAGTGCCGCTGCCGATGCCGGCCGAACCGAAGTTAATCGTTCCCGGTTTGGCCTTGGCGAGCGCAATGAGATCCTTCACCGATTTGATGTTCAGCGATGGCGCAACCACCAGCACGTTGGGCACGCTCGCCACCTGGGTCACGCCCGCGAAATCCCGGATCGTGTCATACGGCAGATTGGCATACAGCGTGGCGTTGACCGCATGGGACGCGGATTGCATCAAGAGGTTGTAGCCATCCGGGTTGGCGTTCAACACTGTTTCGGAAGCTAGCCTGCCGCCTGCACCCGGCCGGTTGTCGACCACCACCTGCTGCCCCCAATTCTCGAACATTTTCTGGCCTATCATGCGCGCCAGAATGTCGGTCTGGCTGCCGGCCGAGAACGGCACGATGATGCGGATCGGTTTGACCGGATATTTCTGCTCCGCGCCATTCGCCAGCGAGGCTGCAAACGGGGACGCGGCCATGATGGCCGCTACGACGATGCTTCTGGTAATGCTCATCTGATTCTCCATCGAAGAAAAAAAACGGCGTCTCCGCTCCATAGCCCCATTATCCGGCGCCCGCATCACACCTTGGGCAAGCCGAGTTGCTGCGCCATCCAGTCGGCAG
This sequence comes from Burkholderiales bacterium, assembly GCA_046313915.1. Taxonomy (GTDB): domain Bacteria; phylum Pseudomonadota; class Gammaproteobacteria; order Burkholderiales; family SG8-41; genus CAKKQX01. Next base: position 23,784 of record JBKBXX010000013.1, read on the forward strand.
ACTGGGTACGGTATTTGTAAGCGCGGTTGTTGGCGACGTGATTGCCGTCCTCGATCAGCAGGAATTGCATCGGCCCGCCGGCCTCGCGCGCGAGGCGCTCGGCGTCCTGCCACGGCACGATGCGGTCCTGCTTGCCGGCGACGATGAACAGCGGACAGGTGATCTTGCCGGCGATCCCCTCGAGGCTCAGCGTGGCGGCGTGGCGCCGCGCTTCTTCCTGCGTGCCGCATTTCGAGCGCACGCGGAAAGTCTCGCGGGTGAGTTCCGGCAGGCCGTTCCAGATCGCGCCGAAATCGTAAGGACCCGACAGCGCGATACAGGCCTTGACGCGCTTTTCGAACGCCGCGGCGCGCGGCGCGTAATAGCCGCCGAGCGACACGCCCCACAGGCCGATACGCGCAGCGTCGACATCATCGCGTTTTTCCACCCAGTCGACGACCGATTTCACCGCCGCTTCGTAATCGCCGCGAATCGGCAGATCATATTCCGCTTCGCCCTGCCCCGGCCCGTCGAAAGTGAGCGTCGCCATGCCGCGCGCGAGAAACACGCTTTCGTTGCTGTCCATTTCCTCCTTGGCCGAATCGAGCCCCATGCACATCACGACCAGCGGCGGTCTCGCCGCGCCCGCGGGTTTGCGCAGGATACCGGCGAGCTTCGTGCCTTCGTGAGGAATTTCGACCCGCTCGCCGGCGGGGCGCAGCAGCGGCAACGCCAGATTGCGGCACGCCACCGCCTTCAGGTGCGCAGCGCGCATTTCCTCGTAATTGACCACGAACACGAACTTCGCGAAGTGATAGCACACCGCGGCGCGTGTCAGGTGCTCGCCCGCCGAAAGCCGGAAGCCGTCGGCAAGCGCCTTGCGCCCGAGCGCTTCGTGAAGCGCGGCGCGCTCGCACCACGCCGCGCACCACTGCGGCCAGCGTGCAATGCTGGCGGTGACTTCCTGAAAATCGGTGAGCGCGATGCCGTTGGCGACGAAACGCGGCGCCCAGTGATCGATCGCCGAGCGCACCAAGGCGTCGGCGGCAGACGGTTTTTCTGTCGTGTCCATATTACCCCCTGCGTTTACTCCAGGAATCGCCCCGCCTGCTCTCAGCCCAAGGCCTTTTGCAAGTAAGTGAAATCCAGGTATTTTCCGGGCTCTGCGGCGGGCGGCTGCCACCCTTCGGCCTGCCACACCAGATCGATCACCTGGCGCAATCCTGCGGCGGAAATCCGCGGCAGCGGCCGCACCGCGAAACGCTCGAATGCCCTCGCCGCGGCTGCAGCGCCTATCCCCAGCCGCGCCGGCAGCAAGCGGATCGCCTCGCTTTCATTGTCCGGATGCTGCAGCCACGCATAAGCCGCATTGTAGGCGCGAATGAACGCGACCAGTTCAGCGGCATTGCCTCGGGCCCATGACCTTCGCGCCGCCGCGACTGCGCCCGGGTACGCCGGGAACAACTGGTTGATCGCGCCGAGATTGTTGAATCCCGCCGCCATCAGCCGGCTGTCGAATGGCGCGTTGAGCAGACTCGCGCTGGCGGCACCTGCCGCAAGAGCCTCGCAACGCTCGTGCGAGCCGCCGATTTCCTTGAAAATACAGTCGCCTTCGTTTATGCCGTGGTCCGCCAGCAGCTTTCTCAGCAAAAGCGCGTAACCGGTGCGCGCGCCGTCGACCGCGATTACCTTGCCCTTGAGCGCAGCGATCGTCTTGAGCTGCGGGACGGCGACCAGCGACAGGTCGGGGGCGTGGCCGTGGGCCATGAAAATGAAAAGATCCGAGCCTTTCTCGACTGCGCGCACCACATGGTCGGACTGCTGGAAGCCGATGTCGGCGTCGCCACGCGTCAGCTTCTCGAGTTGCACCACGGAGGAGCCGGTCAGCGTCATTTCGACGGCGATGCCCACTTTTTCGAACAGCCCCTTCTCCTGGGCGACGTAAAGCGGCCAGGTCAGCCAGCCTTCGGAAATCAGCGACAACCTCATCGGTTTCGCAACGAGCGCGGGGGCGGCCTGGGTCACCGCCGGTTTGAACCACCGCGAAAAAAAATCAAAAGGAAGCCCTCCTCGTCGCGACACGCATTCCTCCGGAAAATCTCAGCAGAAACAACACCATGAACGGCTGCGCCGCAACCTTCCCGTGCGACTTGCCGCCACGCGCAATCGATGGCGCCATGCTATGCAGCAGTAGACCAATTGTCAATGATTTTTCTTCATTGGTTTATGATTGGTTGAAATTGGTCCGAAATCAGAATTTCGCTGCATCGCAGCATCCAGTCGGATGACATCAAGGCATCTGGACGGCATTCCGGCCACCGTCAGCAGCCCTCTCGCCGCCGCCTCTTCATCTCGCTCGCCGCACCAATTGACCTCATTGGTTTATTCAGGAACAATGCATCAGACGGAGGGCACAAAACGGCAGCCAGCCCTCGCTTCCGGCTTGCACCACGGATATCGGCCATGATCACCAGCAATCGGACACCATCGCGTGAAGGCGCGCAGCGCGTGCGCGATTTCATCATCGAAGCCGCGGCGGACGGCACGTTCGCCCCCGGCGCCAGGCTGCCGACCGAGCGCGAGCTCGCCAGGCGCTTCGCCGTGCCGCGTAATGCGGTGCGCAAGACGCTCGCCCAGCTCGAGGCCGAAGGGACGATCATCCGCCACGTCGGCCGCGGCACCTTTCTCGCCGGCAACGGCGGTTCCGCGAGCGGCAGGATTCCTTTCGACAACGTGGCACACACCAGTCCGGCGGAACTGATGGAAGCGCGTCTGCGCATCGAGCCGGCGCTCGCCGAGCTGATCGCGACCAATGCCACGCCCGCCGATTTCGAGCGCATGGAAATGTGCCTCGACCGCGCGGAGCGCGCCGCCACGCTCGACGAATTCGAGCTGTGGGACGCCGCGCTGCACGAGGCGCTCGCCACCGCCACCCACAACCGCTTCGTGATCCGCGTACTCGACATGGTGACCGCGGTGCGCCAGCAGGCGGAGTGGGGCAAGCTCAAAGACCGCATCGTCACGCCCGAACGCCGCCTCGAATACCAGAAAGAGCATCGCGACGTCGTGCGCGCGCTGAAGGACCGCGATGCCGAGCGCGCCCGCGCCGCCATCGTCGCGCATCTGCAGCACGCCCGCCGCAACCTGTTCGGTTTCTGATCCGCGGCGCGCAAGCGCCGGGCGGCGGCTCGTGGCATACTCGTGCCTCTAGCACTCATGCCTGTAGCACACCGCGAGACACGAGCCGCCGTCATGGACATTTCCTTCACCTCCGCCATCGTGATCCTGCTGCTGGTGATGGATCCGCTCGGCAACATTCCGCTGTTCGTGTCGCTGCTGCGCAATGTCGACCCGCCGCGGCGCGCGATGGTGGTGGTGCGTGAATGCGCGATCGCGTTCGCGGTGTTGCTCGCCTTCGTGTTTTTCGGCAAGCCCGCGCTCGACGTGCTCGGGCTGTCGGATTCCTCGCTCAATATCGCCGGCGGCGTGATCCTGTTCCTGATCGCGCTGCGGATGATTTTCAAGCACCCGGAAGGCATTTTCGGCGACGCCGTCGCCGGCGAGCCTTTCATCGTGCCGCTCGCCATCCCTTCGATTGCCGGCCCCACCGCGCTGGCAACGGTGATCCTCATGACCTCGCGCGCACCGGAACGCCTGCCCGAATGGGCCATGGCGCTCACCATCGCCATGGTGATCACCCTGCTGCTGCTGTTGTTCGCCGAGCGCATCAGCCAGTGGGTCGGCGAGCGCGGACTGCTCGCGCTGGAACGGCTGATGGGACTGGCGCTGACCGCGATCGCGGTGGAAATGCTGCTGCGCGGCATCGAAGCTTTCGTGCGGCACCTGCAAAGCGCGGGCCAATGGTAAGAGCCCTATCAATGTGTGCAGCAAGTACCTGACAAAAAACGCTATCCCGGCACCTCGCCCAGGATGTTGATATCCCTGGCACCGCAGCAGCCGCTCCACACCGGCCTGCCGGCGCTATGCAACTGTATTTCCAGCACTCTTTCCCGGTCACTGCCAAAATTTTCGGCACCCGCTTTTCCCCGCCGTCGCCCGCCCGGAAACCGCCTCGAAGCAGTTTTGTAACACATTGATAATAAACTATAACTATCAGAAGATCCGAGTCCGTCCCGATTCGCGAAAAATAGCGGACGAGTCCTGCCATTTAATGTTTTTCCCATCAAGGGAAATGAAAAAAACATGTTGAAATATTATTTTCCCATAGTGTCATAAACAATTCACAAATTCTGTGGATAACTTTGTGAACAACTGCAGAAATGCAGCGAAATTGGCCCATCCCGCCGCGCCAACGTTTGTCACGATTAAAAAATAATCACCACGACAGCAACGGTAGCGCCACGCATGCGTTGCGGGGCAAGAATCTTCTCTGCTTCCGGCCACTTATCGCATCAGGCCCACCTGCAGCCTGAGGCGCGCCCAATTTCCGCTCTTGCCGGATTTTCAGCAAACTGCCACATTGCCGCCATGAAGCATCGTCGCCCGCATTTTTTCGCCCGCATCCTGCTGCTCGCCCCATTGGCCTGCGGTGCGCAAACGCAACCCGCGGCGGAAATCAAAGTGCAGGAAAGACAGATACTTGGCGCAAGCCAGTTGCGCGGCCATCATGCTCCGCGAGGCACGTCGACCCACGAGATCACGCCGACGCTGGTTCATTTTTCCGGCAGCGGCTGGCCGCGTGACGCGATATTGAAAGCGGCGGGAGCAGCGGCAGATATACTGGGCCAATGCGGCGTGCGGCTGGCGCAGGCCGAGCTGATGCTGGTCGATGCGCCGCAGCAATACCAGTATTTCCAGACACTTGTTTCACGCGAACTGGCGCGCGCGTTGCAGCCCGGCAAGCCGACGGTCTATTTCGTGACCGATACCCGTCAGCAACCGGCGTTCGACGCCGAAGCCATAGGCCGGGGCAACAGCAAAACGCGCCCCGAACTCGCCGACAGCGTGTGGGTGACGCGCGCCACGCGCGATCCCGGCATCGCGCTCGCCCACGAACTCGCCCATGTATTGATGGACAGCGGCGAGCATGTCGAGGAGCCTGGGAACCTGATGCGCGAGGACACCGCGCCGGGAAACACCCGGCTCAGCGCGGCGCAGTGCGTACAACTGCGGCAAACCGGAGAAAAAAACGGAATATTGCGCAAGGTGGCCGGATCACCAGGCCGGACGCGACCCGGTGTTACGGGCAGTCAGCGCGGAACCAGCAGATCGCCCACGGCAACTTCCCCACCGCCGACAACTTCCGCGTAGACGCCCATGGTGTCACGCCCGAATTTTTCCCGGAGGACGGCGGGAACGTTCAGATCGCGTGTCGCCGTGACCGGATTGACGCTGGTCGCGGCGCAGCGGGTGATGGGGGAAACGACGCGCAGACGCGCGTTTCCCGCCATGACCTCGGAACCGACCCAGTCGAGTTCGTTCCACGCGGAGAGGCCCGAAAGGTAGAAGTTCGCGCGAAAGCGCAGCGGATCGACTGCGGTCCGTACGACCTTCTCCAGTTCGCCCACGCTCGCCAGATTCACCAGCGATACGTATTTGTAAGTTGTTGAACCCGGCTTTTGCCGTGCGTCCGAAAACGTGTGGCTTGGCGCCTCCACCGTCCTGGGCGGGCCGCCAGGCGCATCCTTGAGGAAATCGGCGAAAAACGCGTCGATCGCGGCGCGCCCCGCATCATCGGTAATGCGGGCGCGCAGCAGCGTCCGTCCGCCGCGCTCTACTGTGAAAAAGCCGCTCTGCTCGTCGAAGCGCGTCCGCAATTGCGCGAGCACTGCGTCGCGCATGAGCATGAAAAAATTCGCCTTGGGCAGCCATGCCGGCCGCGCCGGATCGAAGCGCGTCGCAGCGCGCGCGAGGGCAAAACGCCGGTCATGCGGCAGGCATTCGCCGGAGGCAAGCGTCACCCGCTCCAGCGGCTCGGGACTGAGTCCTTTGACAGGATAGCGATAAATGCCTGCGGCCTTGACGGGCACGTAAGCCTCTAGAGATATTGCGCCAGATTCTTGATATCGGCATTGCCGCCGGAGAGGATCACCCCCACCCGCTTACCGCGGGCGTCGAGTTTGCCTTCGAGCAGCGCCGCGGCGCCGAGCGCGCCGGTGGGCTCAACCACGATTTTCATGCGTTCCCACAGGTAGAACATCGAGCGCAGCAGTTCTGCGTCGGTCACCGTCAGCATGTCGTGCACATGGTGCAGGATCAGCGGAAAAGTGATCTTGCCGGGCGCGGAGGTGCGCGCCCCGTCGGCGATGGTCTGGGGGTTGTCCACGCTCTGGATGGTCCCGGTCCGGAACGACCGCATGACGTCGTCGCCGGCCGCGGGTTCGACGCCGACGACCTTGATCCCCGGCGAAAGATGGTTGGCGGCAATGGCGCTGCCCGAGATCAGCCCGCCACCGCCGACCGGCACCAACAGATAATCGAGCGCACCGACGTCCTCGATCAGTTCCTTTGCCGCCGTGCCCTGGCCGGCAACGATGCGCGGATGATCGAACGGCGGAATCACGGTCAGGCCGCGGCTTTGCGCGAGCTCGTCGGCGAGCGCTTCGCGCGAATCGCGCTCGCGATTGTAAAGCACCACTTCGGCGCCGTAACCGCGCGTGGCCTCCACTTTTACCGCCGGCGCGTCGTCGGGCATGACGATGACCGCCCGGATGCCGAGCAGCTTGCCGGCAAGCGCCACCGCCTGGGCATGGTTGCCCGATGAATACGCCACCACGCCGCGCTGCTTCTGATCGGGGGTGAGGCTGGCGAGCGCATTGTAGGCGCCGCGGAACTTGAAAGCGCCGCCGCGCTGCAGGTTCTCGCACTTGAAAAATACGCTCGCGCCGGTGCGCTCGTCTATGGTGTGCGAAGTCAGCACCGGTGTGCGGTGGGCTACACCGGCGAGCGTTTGCGCTGCGGCGGCGACGTCTTCATAGGTGACGGGCAGCGACGGGGCGTCGCGGGGCGTCGGGGAGGCAGTCATGATTCCTTCCTGATGGCACGCCATGATTAACCGATATGCGCGACGCCGTGCCTGCGCCACGCCGCGTCTTTCCGACCAAGCCGGTTCCTCGATGTGCCGCGGATATCGCGATTTGCGATGGCCGATCGTCGAGATCGGCGATCATCGTCGACGATTCGACACCCCGGCGATGATATACCGACTTTCACCGCCATTCGCATCGCTGTAATTTTTACGTTCATTATCAATGACATACAATAAATCCGGAATCGTCAGCCCACATTGCCGGATTGCTGGCATGAAATCTGCAATGCCTGTATCGGGCAATGAGCGGAACGGAAACGGCCATGGTGATTTACCTCAATCAATACCGGAAAACCGGAAAAGTGCTCATCGTTGCATCCCGCGAACGGGAAAAACTGTGCGCGAACCGGGCGAGCGGCGCGACCGCCATGCTCGGCGCACGGGACACGCCCACGCTGCGCCTGCCGCCATTGCCCGAGAACCTTGCCAGCATCGACCTCGACGCTTTCCTGGACCGCGCCTACGCGCTCGCCACCCAGATCTGAGCCTTTCTCCCGTAAGCGGACCCCATGGCACGCGCGCGCGGCGGTCCGTTTTTTTTTCATCGAGCCGCGGCGCATCACGCCATCGCCGCAATCAGCCTCTCGCGTGTGAAAGGCATGTCGCGCAGTCTGACGCCCAGCGCGTCGTAAATCGCGTTGGCAATCGCCGCCCCCGTCGGTCCCTGCGCGCCTTCGCCGGCACCCAGAGGCGGCAGCTCGGGACGGTCGATCAGCGTCACCTCGACCACCGGCGCTTCGGGAAAAGTAAGGATCGGGTAATCGTTCCATGACAACGAAGTGACGCGCTCGCGATCGAACGCGACCCGTTCTTTCAGCGTCCAGCTCGCGGTCTGGATGATGCCGCCTTCGATCTGGTTGATGATGCCGTCGGGATTGATCACCTGGCCGGCGTCGACCGCGGCCCACGCGCGTTTTACCCGCACTTCGTCGCCGACCTCGATTTCCACGATCACCGCGACGTAGCAGCCGAGATTCTTGTAACGCGCGAAACCCACGCCGCGCCCGCGCGTGCCGTTGCCTGCTTCACGCGGCTTCCAGCCGGCCTCGCCCGCGACCGCCTCGATCACGGCACGCGCGCGCGCATCCTTCAGGTGGCGCAGACGAAATTCGACCGGATCGGCGCCAGCGGCTACGGCGAGCTCGTCCATGAAGGACTCGATGGCAAACACGTTGACGTGCGCGCCGAGCGAGCGCAGCGCCGAGACCCGCAGTGGCGCCTCCCTGACCAGATGGTTGGTCACGCGCTGCTCGGGGAACTCGTAAAGCGGCACCGCATTGCGATGACTGCCGCCAGCGGGAAGCGGCGGATTGCCACCGGGCGGCGCGAGCGGCGCCGGTTTTTCGAGATGGCGATTGGCGAGCAGATTGACACCTGCCTTGGCGCCGGGGCGCGAGCTGTGACCGTGGCTCCACACGTCGTGCGTCCAGCTCGCGATGTTGCCCTGCGCATCGAGCGCGGCGCTCATTTTTACCACCATCGGCGAGCCGTACGGTTCCCACGCGAACTCGTCCTCGCGCATCCATTGCAGCCGCACCGGTCTGCCCGGCACCGCACGCGCGAGCAACGCGGCATCGAGCGCCGCGTCGTCGGCGCCGTTGTGGCCATAGCAACCCGCGCCTTCGACGTGGATCACGACTATCGCGTCTTCGGCCACTCCCAGCACTTTTGCCAGGTCGCCGCGCAGCGGGAATATGCCCTGGCTGTGCGTCCACACCGTATATTGGCCATTCTGCAACTGCGCCACGGCGCACGAAGGGCCGATGGAGGCGTGGGCGATGTGCGGGCGCGAGTACTCCGCTTCGAGACGCGTCGCCACCCGCGTCGCTGCGGCCTCGTCCCGCTTCTCGCTGATCACCTCGTCGTGGGACGGCATGGCCAGCAGATAGCGCGGATCGCTGTTCTGCGGCAGCGTCGGCTGTTCTTCCCAGCGCGCGCTGCGGCCGATGCGGCGCTGGGCGCGGATCGCCTGCTCTTCGCGCTCGGCGACGACCCCGATGAAACTGCCGTCGCGCACCACCGCCACCACGCCCGGCATGGCCTGGATTTCGGCGATGTCCAGCGCAGCGAGCCGTGCGCCGGGGCCCGGCGGACGCGCAATGCGGCCGTGCAGCATATCCGGCAGCTCCAGGTCCTGCACATAGCTCGGCACGCCGGTCACTTTCGCCGGGATGTCGAGGCGCGGCACGGCAGTGCCGACTACCGCGTACTGGCTCGGCGTCTTGGGCGCAGCTTCGGCAGTCGCTTCGCGTCTGAGCAGATCGCCATCGGCCAGCTCCCAGTAAGTGGCGCTGCCGCCGCCACGCGCGGTGATGGTGCCGTCCTTGACGGCGAGTTGCTCGAGCGTGACGCCGAGTCTCGCTGCAGCGCGCTGCAGCAGCAGCTCGCGCGCCTCCGCCGCGGCGTAGCGCAATGCGATGCCCGATTCCTGGATCGAGCGGCTGCCCGAAGTCATGCCTTCGTTGGGGCTCATCGAAGTGTCGGCGGGTGCGAGCCGCACGCGCCCGAGCGCGACGTCGAGCTCCTCGGCGACGATCTGCGCGAGCACCGTGAGTATGCCCTGGCCGATCTCGACCTTGCCCGGAAAGACCGTGACGGTGCCCTCGGCGTCGAAGCGCAACCAGCGATCGAGCGTGCGATTGGTTTCGAGGCTGCCCGGCAGCTTGCGGGAAGTGGCGGCAGCGCTCATTGCCGGCCCTCCCCTTCGATTGCGCGCCGGATCGCGCGCAGCATGCGATGATGGGTGCCGCAGCGGCACAGATTGCCTTTCAACGCCTGCCGGATGGCATCATCGTCAGGGCGGGGATCGGCGTCGAGCAGCGCCTTCGCCGACATGATGATACCGCTCGCGCAATAGCCGCATTGCGCCGCCTGCTCGGCAATGAACGCCCGCTGCAGCGGATGCGGACGTTCGATGCTGCCCAGCCCTTCGATGGTGGTGATCGACTTGCCCGCCACCGCCGAGACCGGGACGTCGCACGACTGCACCGCCTTGCCGTCGATGATGACCATGCACGCGCCGCACAGGCCGGTGCCGCAGCCGAAGCGCGCGCCTTTCAGCTTGAGATCGTTGCGCAATACATAAAGCAGCGGCGTCTGCGCGTCCGCCGCCACCTCGTGGGATATGCCGTTGACCGTGATCGTTAGCGCCATGTCGTTTTTTTTCCTGCGCGTCCGCCGCCCCGCGCGGGCCGCTTCGGGTTGACAAAAATCAATAAAAAAACAAAAACTTATTGGTCTGCTCGCCGCCCCACCCGGAATCATCGTTCCGGGACCGCTTTCCCGTCTCGTTTTTTGCTTTTTTTGGGTCTATACTGAAAACGTGTTCGACCGTTGAAATGGAGGATTCCACCCATGATTGTCGCTACAGACGTCGAAACCCTCAAGCAACACATCAATGAACTGTACATAGAGCACCGCGACCTCGACGACGTAATCTCCCAGCTGTCACAAAGCCACACCCTGGATCAGCTCCAGCTGCAGCGCCTCAAGAAAAGGAAACTCCATCTGAAAGACCAGATCGCCATGCTCGAACGTCAGCTCACGCCCGACGTTTCGGCTTGACGTTTTTCTTGCTGCAGCCCGCATTCGGCGCGCCACGGCGCGCCGAAAAGATGGGTGTGTTTTCCGCCGCCGCAGCAAGCTTGCAGCCTACGTTCGTCTTTCCGCCCCCCGTTTCATTCTGAACAGCGTCAGAAATACCGCGAACATTCCCAGCAACACAAACCACACCAGCGACCAGCCGGCGATACTCAGGCCGAGAAAAGTCCATCCCGCTTCCGCGCATTCGCCCGAGCCCGACAGGATCTTGCCGAGCGCGCGCGTCAGTGAAAACCGCTGCAGCATGTATTCTAACCCGGGGCCGCATTCCGGCACCTGGCTTTTGGGCAGGCTCTGCAACCACACGTGGCGCGTGGCGATCGCCGCGCCCACGCTCGCCGTCACGAACAGCACGCCACCGTAGATCACGCCGCCGATTCTGCCCGGTCCGTGCAACGCCGCGACCAGGAACACCGCCATCAGCGCCATGAACACGATGCGCTGCAAAATGCATAGCGGGCACGGCTCCTGCTGTTCGAAGTACTGCAGATACAGTCCGGCTCCCAGTATGGCGGCGCATGCCAGAAAACCGGCAAGATATCCCGCACGCGTAACCATGAATCCATTCATACGCAAACGCCCGACAGACGGCATGTTTTTTCTTCCATCCGGTATGCAAAACGCGGTCGATGGCACAAGTTTACCGAAATTCGTACACTTGCGGCATGATCACGATCACCCGCGCCATCGCGCTCGACGAATCCGAGATCGAGGAGCGCTTCATCCGCGCTTCGGGTCCCGGCGGTCAGAACGTTAACAAGGTCGCCTCCGCGGTACAGCTGCGCTTCGACGTCGCACATTCCCCTTCGCTGCCGGAAGCGGTGCGGCAACGGCTCATCGCGCTCGGCGGCAGACGGATCAGCGAAGACGGCATGCTGGTGATCACCGCCCGGCGTTTCCGCACTCAGAACCGCAACCGCGCCGATGCGCTGCAGCGCCTGGTCGAACTGGTCCGCGCGGCGGCACGCCCGCCCAAAAACCGCATGGCGACACGGCCCACACGCGCTTCGAAACTGCGGCGGCTCGCCGACAAGCGCCATCACGGCGAACGCAAGCGGGAGCGCGGGAAACCGTCGAATTCCACATGGCGGAATGGCGATTGACGCCAAAGCCGGTTTTCCCCAGACTGCGTCGTTGTTCCGGCGCAGCCGGAATAAAAATGTACACACGATTGTTGACGGTTTGGCTCATCGCCTTTCATCAATCCACCCATCAGGAGAAGCACCACATGAAGAAAACCCTCAGCCGCTGCCTGCTGGCAGCCGTCAGCCTGTCCCTGGCCGGTATCGCGCAAGCGCAGGTCAAACCCGAAATCCTGGTCAAACAACGCCAGGCAGCGATGATTTTGCAAGGCAAATACTTCGGTCCCATGGCAGCCATGGCACAGGGCAAGGCGCCCTTCAATGCGGCAGTGATCGCGCGCAACGCTGATTATCTTGAAGTGCTGAGCAAATTGGCATGGGACGGATTCGACCCCAGCACGAGCGGCGAGAAAAGCCGCGCCCTGCCCGAAATCTACAGCAACGCGGCCAAATTCAAGGCGGCGCAGGACGCGTTCCAGGCCAATGCCGCGAAGCTCGCGGCAGCTGCCAAAGGCGGCGACGAAGCGGCCATCAAGGCGGCGATCGGGGCGGTAGGCAAGGACTGCAGCGGCTGCCACGACGCCTTCCGTCAGAAATGAATGGCGCGCAAGCCAACCGCAACGGAGAAAGCCCCGCGGTTGCGGGGCTTTTGATTTCAAACGCGATCGGCGGTGAGCCGGGTCTGCCCGTGAAACCGATTCTGCCAGCCATTGCATGGCGCGAAACACGGAATAGAACAAAATCGCCGTACGCATTTCTCGTGGCCCTGCTGCTTGCCGCAGCCGCCGGCAGCGCTTGCGCCGGTGGCGATGCACGGCACGGCGCGTATCTCGCCAAGGCTGGCGGCTGTCTTGCCTGCCACACCGAAGAAAAGCAGGATGCCGTCCCCTTTGCCGGGGGACGCGCGCTCAAGACGCCTTTCGGAACGTTCTACGGACCCAACATCACGCCGCATCCCGAGGCGGGAATCGGACGCTGGACCGAAACCGATTTCATCCGCGCGATGCGCGAAGGTCTGCGCCCCGATGGCGCCCACTACTATCCGGCTTTCCCTTACACTTCGTTCACGCGCATCGTCGACAGCGATCTGCGCGATCTCTGGGCTTATCTGCGCACCCTCGCGCCGAGCGCCCGCGTCAACCGTCCGCACGAACTGTCTTTTCCCTTTGGCTGGCGTCCTCTTCTCGCGATCTGGAAACGGTTGTTCTTCACTCCCGGCCCTTACGTGGACGAACCGCGGCTCGCGCCGCTCGCCAATCGCGGCGCCTATCTCGTCGAGGCCCTCGGCCATTGCGGCGAATGCCACACGCCGCGCAATTTCCTCGGCGCAGCAAAACCGGAGCACCATCTCGCCGGCGGCAAGGGGCCCGAAGGCAAGAACGTGCCCAACCTTACTCCGACACGCCTCGGCAAATGGAGCGACGGCGAGCTCAAGGATTTCCTGGTGACCGGCATTTACGCCGATGGCGACGTGGCGGCCGCCGCGATGAGCGAGGTGATCCGCAACACGACCGCTCAGCTTACGCCCGAAGATCTCGCAGCGATGATCGCCTACCTGCGCTCGCTGCCGCCGCTGCCCGAAGCACCCCGCTGAACCGCGCGCCTGGCTCAGGCCAGCGTCACGGTGTGGGTCACGAGCCCGGTTCCGTTCCAGTAATGCAATTGATACGCCGGCGGCTCGGCGGTGGGGACCGCGCCGGCGTGCGGCCGCAAATCGATGCCATACTGGAACGCGGTACTCGGGCAAACCGACACCATCGTGCCGTGCCAGCGCGCCTGGATGGCGCGGTGCGTATGACCGCAAACGATACGCTCCACCTGCGGATGGCGTTCGATGATCCGGCCCAGCCGCCCGGCGCTCGCGGCATCGAGCGCGATCTCGTCCAGGCGGCAGATCCCGCTCGTGAACGGCGGGTGATGCATCAGCACCAGCGTCGGCGTGTGCGGCCCGGCTGCGAGCTGCGCGGCGAGCCAGTCGAGCTGCGCGGGATCGAGCGCGCCGCCATCTTCCTCCGGCACCACCGTGTCGAGCGCGATCAGGCAAACCTCGTTGCCGGTGACGCGGTAGCCCACCTTTGTCCCCGCGCGCCCCAGGTAGGCATGATCGCCGAACTCCAGGCGCAGCGTTTCGCGCGCGTCGTGATTGCCGGGAATCAGGTAAACCGGCATCGGCAAAGGCGCGAGCAGGCCGCGCAGCCGCCGGTATTCGCCAGCCGTTCCGTGCTCGACCAGATCGCCGGTGGCGAGCACCAGCGCGGGCAGAGGACGAAGCCGCAGCAGGCTGTCGACACAGCGCGCCAGCGTTGCCGCGGTATCGTAACGGCCGTAGGCAAGTTCGCCCGCCGGCATGACATGCAGATCCGAAATCTGGGCAATGAGCATCCGCGCTACCGTAAAAAAACCAGCGGGAGGCGCCAGTATAACGCTCCCGCGAAGGCCGGCCCCGCGCCGCTTCAGCCCTGTTGCACGCTGCGTTCCAGCGCCGCGTAATCGGTTTTGCCGCTGCCCAGAAGCGGCAGGGCATCGACGTGCACCACGCGGCGCGCCACCGCCAGTTCCTGGGCGCCGAGATTCTGCGCCGACCTCGCGAGTCTGGCGCGGTCGAGGTGCGGATCCGTGGTGAGCAGCACCGTGCTCTCGCCCCTGCCCGCCACCTGCTCCAGAATCGCCGCATGCCGGCACTCGGGCGAAGCCGCGTAGGCGATGCGCTCGACCAGGTCGAGCGGCACCATTTCCCCGGCGATCTTGGCAAAGCGCCTGATCCGCCCGAGGACGGTGACGAAACCGTCGTCGTCGATCTTGATCACATCGCCGGTGTTGTACCACCCCGCTCCGATTTCCGAGCGCGGCGGATGCAGCACGCCCGGCTGATCATGACGATAATAGCCGCGCATCAGATTGGCGCCCCTCACGTGCAGCACGGCGCCTTCCGCAATGCCCGGCACGGGGATCAGCCGATATTCGATGCCGGGCAGGAAGCGGCCCACGGTGCCCTCGCGATAGCAAAGCGGCGTGTTGAGCGTCATTGCCGGCCCGCATTCGGTCGCGCCATAGCCCTCCATGATGCGAAGTCCGAATTTCTTGAGCCACAGCTCGGCCACCTCGGTGCTGAGCTTCTCGCCGCCGGAGATCACCACCCGCGTTTTGTAGAAATCGTACGGATGCGCCTGGCGCGCATAATGGCCGAGAAAAGTGCTGGTGCCGAAAACATAAGTGCAATCGCGCGTGTAAGCCAGCTCGGGAATCGCACGATAGCGCAGCGGCGTGGTGTAGAGAAAAAGGCGGGTGCCGGTAAACAGCGGCATCAGCGTGCAGGCAATCAAACCGTAAGTGTGATAGAGAGGCAACGCGTTGAGAAACTTGTCGTTAGGGCCGAAGTCGATCACCGCCCGCAGCTGCGCGATATTGGCGAGAATCGCGTCGTGACTCAGCGCCACCCCTTTGGGACGGGCTTCGGAACCCGAAGTGAACAGCACCACCGCCGTATCCTCGGTCGCGCCCCTCCTGATCACCGAGCGCGGCCACGGCAGCGCCCGGGCGAGCAGCCACAGCCGGTCGCCGAGCCGCAGATCGCCGCGCAGATCCTCGAGATAGACCAGCCGCACGCCGGATAACGCCTTGATGGCGGCGTCGAGCCTCGCCGCATCCAGGAAACGGCGCGAAGTGATCACGGTTCTGACGCCGGCGGCAACGCACGCCGCCTGCACATTGTCGGCACCCGCGGAATAATTGAGGATGGCGGGAACACGACGCATCGCCGACAGCCCCAGCAGCAAGCACAGCGTGGCGCTGAGGTTGGGCAGAAGCACGCCGACGATCTCGCCTTCGCTGCTGATACGCGCCGCAAGCCGCCCCAGCGCAAGACTGGTCCTGAGCAGATCACCGTAGGACTCGGGCCGCTCGTGCACATCCTCGATGATCCTGGTGTTGCGGCCGTGAAGCTCGGCGGCGCCGACCAGGGCCTCGAACAGGGTCTGCCGCCGCCGCGCCGCAAACATCATGTGCTGCATGATCTTCAGCATCTCGTCGGCAAGCCGGCGTCGTTTCTGGCGCGGCGGCAGGGTCTTGACCGACGGCAGCTTGACCGCCGGATGAATCGACAGCGTCACGCGCGGGAACCAGCGGCGCGGATAATTGCCGCGCGCATTCGAAAACCGCGAGTACAGCGTGCCGCCGATGCTCACCGGCACGATGTCGGCATCACAGCGCGCGGCGATGACTCCCGCGGAATCGTAAACCTTCATGATGCCGCCGGTCGTGCACATGCGCCCCTGCGGGAAAATCGCCACCGTGCGGCCGTGCTGGATGCAGCGGATCAGGCGCTTGACGGCGAGCGGGTTCGAGGCGTCGAGAACGGCGCACGGCAGCACCGCGGCCAGCAGGCGCACCAGCTTCGAATTGATCATCTCGCGCGTGAGGACGACGACAGGCGCGCCCGGCAGAAACAGGCCGAGCAACACCCCGTCGAGCAGCGAATCGTGATTGGCGACGACGAGCGCTTTGCCGCGAAGGAGCTGCCGCGAGTCTCCCTCGACCGTCACCCGCCACAGCAGGCGCAAAATCAGACGTAAGACGGCACGGGCCACATTGAATGTTGAATTAATTTGTTTGCTTTTATCCGCTCTTACACGAACGGAGTCAAACTGCGCTCGGGAAAATCCCCGCCGAACATTTCAGCGCAGGCCTGTCCGAATGGCAGCTTCGATAGATTTTTTGAAGAACCAAGTCGGTATTTTATAGTAACTCTTTGTTTTTTAATATAAAAAATAAACCTATCATTTTGATAGATTTGCATTCTAGCAAATTGTGGCTTTAAATCGTTGCGTGACTTTGTTCACACTGCATTTTAGAGCCACCAACCAACATTCTTATAAAGGGGAAAAGCATCATGGAAATGCACGTTCCTGCCGCCGTGTTGGAAGCACGCCAGCAGCCGGCGCGCCTGCCCGTCGCCGATGGTGTCGAGTTCGGTTTTTCGCCTCAGCTCTACGCCCGTTTCGATCCGCCGACTCGCGCTTTCTGGTCACGCTGGTCCCCCGAGCCGCGCCCGTGCTTCAACCCCGGCCTGCTTGCCGACATCCGCACCTATTATGATTTTCTTGCCCGCAGCGAAGGTCGCGTGAGCTGTCACGGTGAAGAACATGTCGTCGAGTACGTGATTCTGGCCTCCGCCACGCCCGGTGTTTTCAACCTGGGCGGTGACCTCGACTTGTTCAAGCAGCTGATCGAAGCCCGCGACCGGCAGGGGCTGCTGCGCTACGGGCGCGCCTGCATCGATGTGCTGTACCGCAATTATGTCGGCCACGATCTGCCGGTGACCACCATTTCGCTGGTGCAGGGCGAATGCCTGGGCGGCGGTTTCGAAGCCGCGCTTTCGAGCGACGTCATCATCGCCGAAAAAAACGCGCGCTTCGGCTTTCCCGAAATCCTGTTCAATCTTTTCCCGGGCATGGGCGCCTACTCGTTTCTCGAACGCAAGATCGGGCAGAAAAGCGCCGAGGAACTGCTCACCAGCGGCAAGATCTACGGTGCCGAGGAAATGCATGCGTTCGGCGTCGTCGATGTGGTGGCCGAAGACGGCGAGGGAGAAAACGAAGTCGCGGCGCTGATCAAGCGCAGACAGCGCACGCGCAACGGCCTGTCGGCGCTGGCCGCGGTGCGGCGCCGCGTGCACCGCATCGAGTTCTCGGAGCTGCTCGACATCGTGCAAATCTGGGTCGACAGCGCCTTGCGCCTCAATCCGCGCGATCTGAAGCTGATGAACCGTCTCGTTTCCCGGCAAAACGGGCTGGGCGAACCGCATCAGGTGCACTAGGGCGGCGAAGCGGACCCCGCACGGAAAAAATATTTATTAAAATCATATACATATATTAAACGTCGCAAGCGCCCCGGGGAATGTGCGATGGAAAAGCTTAGGGGGAAAACGACGGCTTTGATAAACTGTT
Organism: Burkholderiales bacterium; assembly: GCA_046313915.1. GTDB lineage: Bacteria > Pseudomonadota > Gammaproteobacteria > Burkholderiales > SG8-41 > CAKKQX01. The sequence continues at coordinate 41,438 of JBKBXX010000013.1, forward strand.
TTCCGGCTCGCCGCGGGCCGCCCGCCGTCATGTGAATGGCACGGTTATCCGCAAGAAGGGATTCAGTTGTCCACCTCAGATCCGGAATACAGCATACAGGAAGCCTCCGAGCTACTGGGCATCCCGATCCAGAAACTGCGGCGGTGGGACGATCTCGGCATACTCGTCGCCCTGCGCACGACGGGCGGACACCGGCGCTATCCGCGGGAGCTGATCGACCGTCTGGCCGCGAACTCGAGCAGCCTCGGTGCCGACAAGATGTCGCAGGAACTGGCAACGGTCAAGCGTTCGCTCGCCGAAAAACGCCGCATCATCCAGCTGCT
>JBKBXX010000014.1:0-24809 GCA_046313915.1 Burkholderiales bacterium
CGCCAGCTCCGGCAGCGCCGCTGGATTGATGTGCTCTCCGAGCTGCAGCGTCAGCAGTGCAGCGAAAGCTGCCGAAGGGGGGTAGTGCGGCAGCCGCGAAAGAAGGAAACGCAGAGGTTCGAGAACGGCGGGCAGTTTCATGACTCCTCCTCGCTTTGCATTGCAGGCACAGGGCGGCGCGGCACGAATTTCATGACGTGCGTCAGAAGGACGGCATCAAGCTTCGCTTGCGCGGCGAAAGTTCCGGCATAAGCCTGTTCTTCCTGTTGCAGTTCGTAGCAATTGGCGCCGCTGATGTCCATCAGCAGCGCTGGTACGCCAGCTTCGGCAAAAGCGCGATAGCGCTTGATGAAGAAATTGCTGCAGCACATTCCGATATATGCTTCGACCCGGCGTGCTTTCAGTTCGGAAAGCGTTGCCACGAGGTGCTCGTAATTGATGATGGTGGTGACTTGCATGTTGCGGTCGCGCGCGATTTCATAAGCGGTTCCGACCTCGCACAGGCCGCATTCGGTGCAGCCGTCGCGCTGGCGCCATTTGCACCAGACGGGCTTGGCGCAATACGGCACCAGCATCACGCTCGCTTTCGCAAGCAGTGTGGCGGCATCGAGTCCGGGCGCGGGAAAGTGCGGCATCAATGCATTGATTTTCTCGATGCCGAGCCCGCTGCGCCGTGCGAAGCGGTGCTTGTCGGCAAGCTGCCGCAGCACTTGGCCAATGTCCGCCGCATCGAGGCCGGCTGCATCGAGCGGATTATCTTGTATGAAACCGGCGAGGCGCTCGTCGATCCCGGCAACGGGCAGTCTGTCGAGGGCCTGTTGCAGGCCGACAAGAAAAGCGGCGGGTTCGATCTGGGCGTCCGTTGCAAACTCGACATTGTGCAGTGTCGCGTCAGGCGGCATGAATTCGGCTCGTGCGCGCAACGTGCCGCCGGCGGTTCTGACCAGTGCTTCTATTTTGAGATCCCGGTCTTTGTCCCATGCAACCGATCGGACCAGCTGTTGCTCGGCAACGATTTGTCCGGAAGTGGGCAGGACCGGCAGAGTCGCGCCGCCGTTCTCGCGCAGCTCGAGCCCGAGTGTCGCGGCAAGGCTGGCCGTCAGCGCGGCTTTGACGTCCGCGAGCGGCAGCCAGCCGGCGCACAACGCGTTGAGCGTGACCAGTCTGCCGCGCGCGGCGGCCAAGCCGTCCGCGGAAAGCTTTTCGGTCGGGGTTCGCAGGGCTTTGAGCATGGTGGCGATATCGGCATCGAGCAGCACGCTGCCGTGAAGCAGCAGGGCGGCGCCGTGGCGCGTCGCGAATACCGACGCGATTTTTCTGCCGTTTACTTCGACGTCGTTGGGAAATTTGAAAGCGGCATCGATGCCGAGGCGGCCCAGGCCGGCCGCGACGGCAGTGCCGCCGAGCTCGAGCAGCCGTGCCAGCGTGAAACCGCGCCATGCCGTGGGTTGCCGCATGGTGAGGCTGAAGCCGAGCTGATCGGGATCGAGATAAAGCGCGCCACCGCTCGTCGGACGGCGGACGATTTCGATATCGTGCCGGCGGCAGTAGTCGAGGCGCAGCTCGCGATCGAGCGCCTGGTGTTGTCCGATGCTGGCGGTGGGACGGCTGCGATGAAATCGCAGCGCGCCGCCGCTTGCGCCTTCCCGCGTCTGGCGTTCGAGGCAGGCACGGTCCATGGCGGCATTATGCACGCCTCCCGCGAGGCCGGTATCGACCACATCGACGGCAATGGGGTTACGCGACATAAAGCAGGATCGCGAGATAGTGGCTGACGCTGCCGGCGAGCACGAACAAATGCCAGACGCCGTGACCGTGCCGCAGCCTGCCGTCGAGCGCATAGAAAACGATGCCGCCGCTATAAAGCACTCCACCTGCTGCCAGCCAGGCGAAGCCGGCGGGCGTCAATGTCGCGATCAACGGCTTTGCCGCAACCACGCCGAGCCAGCCCATCACGATATAGATGGCGAGCGACAGGATGCGTGTTCCTCTGGCGAGCCACGCTTCCTGGGCTATGCCGACGGCCGCCAGCCCCCAGATCACGCCGAACAGTGTCCAGCCCCAGGCGCCGCGCAGGCTGACGAGGGTAACCGGCGTATAAGTGCCGGCGATCAGCAGGTAAATGGCGTAGTGGTCCAGTTTCTGCAGCACGCGTTTCAGCCGGCCGCGGCTGCTGTGGTAGAGGGTGGAGACGGTGTAGAGCCCGAACAGTGTCGCGCCGTAGATGCTGAAAGTGACGATTTTCCACGGATCGCCCTGACGGGCAGCCAGCGCCATCAGCGCCACGGCTCCAGTGATCGCGAGAGCCGCCCCCAGCAGGTGGGTGCAGCCATTCAGCCGCTCGCCGTAATACATATACATGGGTTCAGCCCCGTTGCGCGGTGGCGATGCGCTCGAGCCCCGGTTTGCCGTACCAGTAGCCGTTGCAAGGCTCGCCCGGCATCAGGCTTTCGATTTGTCCGGCCGCGAAGTCGGGAGTAATCGATTGCGCCAGACACTGGTGGAACAGATCGACGATTTCGAGAGTGTGCCGCGATTGCGGACTGATGCGCACCACGTCGACGCCGAGCGCCGCCAGCGCGCCGAGTTCGCGGATCAGGTTATAGGTGCGGGCCGATTGGGTCTGGATGCCGTTTAGCACCAGAAACGGCTCGCCTTCGCGGGTGCTGAGACCGAGGCCATCGGGATAATCGAGGCAACGGAAGGCGCAACTGTCCTTCTGCAGATTGTGGTGGCGCGCGGTGAAGCAGCGCGCGGAAAATGCGAGCGGCATGCGGCCGTAGGCGAAGAATTCGGTTTCCATGTTCCCGGGCCGCTCGCGTTGCATCACGGCCAGCGCCGCGCGCGACATTTCGAGCGGTGCCACCCAGCGCTTTGCGCCGAGGCCGGCGAGCAGGGCAAGCGTGCGCGGATTGAATACGTTGAGGTGCGGGCTCGCGACGAAGGGCGCGCCTGCCATCAGGGAAACCGCGCCCATGTCGTTGGCTTCGACCAGGAAACGGCCGTTGGCGGCGATGCGCCGCAGCGTCTTGAGGTCGGATTCGGATTCGATCAGCGCCTGCGTTGACAGCACCGCTTGCTTGCCCGCCGCGGCGAGCCGTTCGGCGATGTCGAGCCAGTCGGGCAGGCGCAACTCGTGGCGCCGCGAGCACACCACTTCGCCGAGATAGACGGTATCCAGCGGTGCTGCCGCGATGGCATCGTAAAAATCGAACACCTCGTTGCGCGGCCAATAGTAGAGCAACGGTCCCAGTGCGAGTTTCATGCGGACGCTATTTCCATGGCCGATGATAGGCGCCCAACGTCTGGCTCTGGCCTTCGGAGACGCGACGCAGCGCCTGGCTCCACTCCGGGCGCACGGTATAGTGGGCGGCTTCGCTGCGGCAGTGGTCGATCGCCAGACGCCACGCCCGCGTCACCTGGGCAACGTAAGCCGGACTGCGCTGGCGGCCTTCGATTTTGATCGCGGCAACGCCGATTTCCATGAGCTTGGGCAGCAGTTCCAGCGTGTTGAGGCTCGCCGGTTCTTCGATGGCGTAGTACGTGGCGCCGCCGACCTCGAAGCGTCCTTTGCACAGCGTCGGATAGGCGGCGCTCTCGTTGGCGGCGTAGCGGTCGATCAGCACGCCGTTCAAGCGCGATTCCAGGCCGAGGGGCGTTTCCTGCCAACGCACTGCCTTTGCGGGCGAGCATACGCCGGTGGTGTTGGGCGAGTCGCCGGTGGCGTAGGAGGATAGTGCGCAGCGGCCTTCGACCATCACGCACAGGCTGCCGAAACCGAACACCTCGATTTCCACCGGCGTATTCTTGACCAGGTGCTCGACCTGGGCGATCGACAGCACGCGCGGCAGAACGGCGCGCTGTATTCCGAAATGTCGGTGATAGAAATTGATCGCCTCATAATTGGTGGCCGAACCCTGGACCGAGAGATGAAGGCGCAGGCCGGGATGCCGGTGCGCTGCATAGTCCATGAGGCCGGCATCGGCGACGATCACGGCATCGAATCCCATGCCGGCCGCGATGTCGATGGCATGTGTCCAGCGTTGCCAGCCGTCGGGTTGCGGATAGGTATTGATCGCCAGGAATACCCTGGCTCCCGCGCGGTGGGCATGAGCAAGCCCGGCGGCTGCGGCGCGTTCGTCGAAATTAAGTCCGGCGAAATTGCGCGCGTTGGTGTTGTCGCGCAAACCGACGTATACGCAATCCGCGCCGCTGTCGACCGCGGCCTGCAGGGCCGGCAAACTGCCTGCCGGGCATACCAGTTCCATACGTGATTTTTTCCGCCTCAACGGGAATCAGGGGGGAGGCCCATCGGCTCCGGCCGCGCGTGGGGTTGGCGGAGGGAAGCCGCGCGGTCCCGAGCCGATGTTGCCATGGCCATTATGATCAACGAAGGCGGCGCAGCGGTCTTTGACGTGGATCAAGAAAAGGTCAGATTTGGTCGGCGTGCCGACAGCCGCTGGTTCGAGGAAGCACGACGGTTGTTGCCAGAAGCGCGTTTTGAGGGTGTATTGATATATGTCAATGAAGCCGTCGTGCCACAGCCATAAGCTTCGCGAATCCGCCATCATGCTTTGGTGTTGCGGCCAAGAACAAAGAGGAGGAAAACGCACAATGGGGTTGCAAATAGGGCAGGCGCTGGCCGATTTCGAACATCCGCTGCAGATGATCGGCGCCTGCCATCAGCGCATCGAAACCCAGTGCGAGACGCTGCGCAAGCTCGCCGCGCATTTGCCGCTGCACGGTTGCGATGCCGAGGCGCAGCAGGCGGCGTCCAACGTCATGCGCTATTTCGACAGCGCCGGCCGGCATCATCGCGAGGACGAGGAGTGCGACCTGTTTCCCCGTCTGGCGGCGTGCGCGGCGGGGCGCGATGCCGAGCGTGTCGCGTCGCTGGTAAGACGGCTCAAGCAGGAACATCACGAAATCGAAAGGGCGTGGCTCAGGCTGCGCGAAGCGCTCGAAACCATCGCCCACGGCGAGAGTGCTCCGCTTGACGAGGCGGAAATCGGCCGTTTCTGCGACACGTATCGTGCGCACATGGCGCTCGAGGATGCCGATTTGATCCCGCTTGCGGAGCTGCTGCTGGATGCGGACGACCAGGCGGCGCTCGGCAGGGCCATGGCCGCGCGGCGCGGGATTATTGCCTGCTGATTCAGCCGTAAGCGACGCATTTCTCGCACACCGTGCCGCGCACGTCGCGGCGCAGATGCGCTTCCCGCAGCTTGACGAAAGGCGCCGAGTTCCAGGCCTCCATGAACGGCTGCCGGTTGAGATCGCCCATCGTCCAGTTGGCAGTAGCGTCGAAACAGCATGCGGAAAGCTTGCCTTCGGCGGTGACGTGGCCTTCGGTGAACGCCGACCAGCACGGCAGCGGTTCGCGCAGCGCACCGATGCGGCCCTGGTTGCCCGCAGTGGGACGATAGCCGAGCTGCACTTCACGCTGGGTGGCGAACGCACCCATCGAATATAGCGGCAGCCAGTAGTGCTGATCGACATACGGTCTCACGCGCCCGGCGAGCAGCTTTTCCATTTTTTCCTGCTGCTCGCCGTCGTAGCGGATGGAAGAGGCGTAAAGGCCGGTTTTGTAGCCGCCACGGCCGCGAATCTCCCATGCGCTCCTGATGTTGTCGAGCGCGTGATGGAAAAGTCTGCCCGAAACCCCCATGATCCGCTCGAACTGTTCCTCATCGGCGGCGTTGACCGACCATTTGAGCGAATCGAGCCCCGCCTGCATGCACGCTTCCACCGCCTCGGCAAACGCCATCGAGGCGTTCGAGGTGAGGAAAACGTACGGCATCCCGATTTCGTTCTTGAGGTAGCTGATGCAATCGACCAGCAGCCGCGGATTCATGAACGATTCGCCGAGATAAAACACGCCGATTTCCTCGACCCCCGCTTCCCGCATTTCGCGCGTAATCCGCTTGAACAGGCCGAAATCCATATCCCATTTCGGCTGCACCTCGCGCGTGCGCAGTGCGCAAAAGCCGCAGCGGTAGTTGCAACGCGGCGAAATCTCGATCTTGACGCTCCTCGGAGCAGGCAGCACCGCCTTCAGATATTGCGGCGGGATTCGGGTGACGTTGTCGATGCGCTCGGTGATGGTGGTCATGAGCCGTTTTTTTCCTGTGGGTTTCCCGATCTGTAACCCGGGACGATACCGGCGTTGCGCGGTCATGCTATTGATCCAAATCAAGGATTCCGGGAGCGTGCCGGTTCTTGATGTAGATCAAGAAGCGACGCAGGTGGCGACCCGGAACATCAGCGGGGCGCCGGCTTGCTCCGGGCGCATCTTCGCGCTACCGTCTCGTCATGACCTCCGCCATTTCCACGCCGGAAGGCGGTTTTGACGCCGCCATCAGCGCCGCGACCTGGCGCGCCAAATATCGGCGCAATGGCGCCGACGGCACGCCCGAGCGCGGCATCGAGGATACCTGGCGCCGCGTTGCCCGCGCGCTGGCTGCGGCCGAGCCCGCCGGCCGCGAGGAGTGGGAGCGGCGGTTTTACGCTGCGCTCGAGGATTTCCGTTTTCTGCCGGGCGGACGCATTCTGGCGGGTGCCGGCACCGGCGAGCACGTCACGCTGTTCAACTGCTTCGTGATGGGCGCCATCGAGGATTCCCTCGACGGCATTTTCGATGCGCTCAAGGAAGGCGCGCTCACCATGCAGCAGGGCGGAGGGGTCGGCTACGACTTTTCGACGCTGCGTCCGGCCGGCACGCGCGCCCGCACTACCGGCACCATCGCCTCGGGACCGGTATCGTTCATGCGCATCTGGGATGCCATGTGCGCGACGATATTGTCTACCGGTGCGCGGCGCGGCGCCATGATGGCGACGCTGCGTTGCGACCATCCCGACATCGAAGCCTTCATCGCCGCCAAACACGATGCACGCGAGCTGCGCCATTTCAATCTCTCGGTGCTGGTGAGCGACGATTTCATGCGTGCGGTGCGGGCCGATGCCGAATGGCCATTGCGGTTCCCGCCGCCCGATGTGGCTGGCGACGAAGCCACGGTCTATCGCAGCGTGAAGGCGCGGGCGCTGTGGCAAAGCATCATGCGCGCCAACTACGATTACGCCGAGCCCGGGGTGATTTTCATCGATCGCGTGCGACGGCTCGACAACCTGGGCTATGCGGAGCGCATTAGCGCCACCAATCCCTGCGGTGAAATTCCGTTGCCGCCTTATGGCGCGTGCGATCTTGGTTCGATCAATCTGACGCGCTTCGTGCAGCGGCCTTTTTCTTCCGCCGCCGCCGTGGATTTCGAGGGCATTGCCGCAACCGCTGCGATCGCGACGCGCATGCTCGACGACGTCTACGAAATATCGCGTTTCCCGCTGCCGCAGCAGCGTGCCGTGGCCCAGACCTCGCGCCGCATCGGGCTGGGCCTGACCGGGCTCGCCGATGCGCTGGTGATGCTGGGGATAGAATACGGCACGCCGCGCTCGTTCGAAGTCGCAGCCCGCCTCATGCGAACCATCTGCCACGCTGCCTACCGCGCTTCGACGGCGCTTGCCCGGGAAAAAGGGTCGTTCAAATTATTCGATAAAAATCAATATCTGAAATCGGAGTTCGTGGCCGCTTTGCCGGACGACATCCGTGCCGCGATTGCGCGCGACGGCATCCGCAACAGCCATCTCACCGCGATTGCGCCGGCAGGCACCATCAGCCTGCTAGCGGGCAACGTATCGAGCGGCCTGGAACCGATCTATGCCGCCGACTACCTGCGCAGTGTGCGGCTGGCCGACGAGCGCGTCGAAGCGTTCGAGGTCAGCGATTATGCCTGTGCGCGTTATCGCGAACTCACCGGCACCAGGGCGCTGCCACCGGCGTTTGTCGCTGCGGCACAGATCGAGCCGCGCGCCCACCTGGCGATGCAGGCGGCGTTGCAGCCTTATGTTGACAATGCGATTTCCAAGACCGTCAACGTTCCCGAAGATCTGGATTTCGCCGCTTTCTGCTCGCTTTACGAGGAAGCTTATGCGCTGGGGCTCAAGGGTTGCACCACTTTCCGGCCCAATCCGGTGACGGGCGCGGTGCTGACACCGCGGGCCGCGGCGGAAGCCGCCGCGCACTGCTGCAGCATCGAACGCGAGGCGGATTAGGCTTTTTTCGGTGCAATGCGCCCGACGAGCGCCTGCCACGCCGGCAGCGCGGCGAGCGCCGCCAACGATTGTGTTGCATCGAGCACCACGGCTTCCGTCATTTCTTCTGCCGCCAGCGGCTGCTGGGATGCGAGCTGGTGCGCGAGCACCGCGAGATCGGCGTCCGAGGCGTCGCGGCCCGCGGCGCTGCGTTGCGCGATGCGTTGCTGCAACACCCGCTCGGGGGCCTGCAGCGAAACGATGACGAACGGCACCGCGAGTTCGCGGGCCACACGCCGCAGCAGATCGCGTTGCCAGCGCTGCAGAAAAGCCGCATCGACAATCACGCTCCAGCCGGCGGCGAGAATGTCGTGCGCCAGCTGCGCCAGCCGGTGATAGACGCGCCGGGTGCTGGTGCCGGCGTAGATGCCGGTGTCTATGCCGGATGCCGCGTGCTCGTGTGCCGCCAGCTGGTGGAGGCGTTTGCGCTCGACGTCGGAGCGCACGCGGATGGCGCATGCCGCCTGCAGCAATGCGCACGATATCGTTGATTTCCCCGAGCCCGACAGGCCGTGCAGGATGACGAGTGCAGGCGCGGGCGCGTGCGTGAAGCGCGCGGCGAGATCGAGATATTCGCGGAATGCACCGAGCAGCCGTTCGCGTTCCGCTTCGCCGACACGAAACTGATGTGCGCGCAGGCAATGGACCTTGGCCCGCACCATGGCGCGGTAAACCAGGTAAAAGCGCAGCACCGCCATGGCTTCGTAGTCGCCGCTGCTTTCCAGATAGCGGTTGAGGAACAGGAAGGCGAAATCGGCACGCCCGCGGTCGACGAGATCCATCACCACGAATGCGATTTCGCTGGCGACGTCGTTCCAGCGCAGTTCGGCGCTGAATTCGATGCAGTCGAAAGGCGTGATCTCGTTTTCGATCAGCACGATGTTGCCGAGATGAAGATCGCCGTGGCATTCGCGCACCCTGGCTGCTGCCTGGCGCGTGGCGAATTCCGTTTTCCTGGCGATGAATTCGCGCCCGCTCCAGCGGCGCAGCTCGTCCAGGAGGTCGCGACTTGCCGCGGCGCCGGGCAGCGCGGCGATCTGCTCGAAATTCTGCTCCATCTGGGCTTCGATCGCAGGCGGCGAACCGAAGCGGCTGCCGCTGGCGGCCACTGCGGCGTACTGATGGAAAACCGCGATTTTTTCGGCAAGCTGGCCGATGTGATGCACCGTGAGTCCGCCGCTTGCCAGCAGACGGCTCGCCAGTTGCTCCTGCGCGAACTGTTTCATCTTGACCGCATATTCGAGCGCCTCGCCGTCGCCGCCGACCACCGGCCGCTGCGGGCTGCCGGTGATGGCGACCACTTCCAGGTAAAGCGCAGGCGCGAGCCGGCGGTTGAGCCGCAATTCTTCGTGGCAGCAGGCGGCGCGCTGTTCGAGCGTCGCGAAATCGAGAAAGCCCAGATTCACCGGCTTCTTGATTTTGTAGGCATAAAGGCCGGTCAGGATCACCCAGGAGATGTGCGTTTCCAGGACCTCGATGCGGTCGACGGCGTGCGGATAGCAGCGCGGATCGCGCAGCGCTGCGATCAGGGCGGCTGCCGCGTCGAAACGGGTGGGGGCGTTGTTCATGAGGAGAGCGAACCGACGGCGGCCATTCCGGGCGGGAGGGACATTTTCCTCAAGTAGACTGCAAGTCGCGGCCTGTTTTCTTGATCTGGGTCAATTCGGCCGCCCGCGTGCTGAATGAATATATTCCAAGGCGACGGACCCGTGTTGCCGCTGAGCGGCATGCCGGATGCCATTCTATGGTGGTTTCAAGGGGATAGACCATGAGCGAACTCACCGCTGCCCAGATTGCCGAAATCAGGGCGCAACTGTTGCAGCGCAGCCGGGAATTGAAGCAGGAGATTCGCGAAATCCTGATCCGCTCGGACGAGCAGCACCACAAGGATCTCGCCGGCGCGGTGGAGGACGCGGGGGACGCTGCGGTGGCCGACATGCTGATCGACATCGACACTGCCCTCGTCGACCGCCGTGTTGCCGAATTGCGCGAAATCGAGTCCGCGTTCCAGCGCATGGCGAAGGGAATTTTCGGCAACTGTGCTGATTGCGGTCTGGAAATCGGTTACGAGCGCCTGGCTGCCTATCCCGTCGCGGCGCGCTGCGCCCGCTGCCAGGAGCGTTACGAAAAAAACCATCTTCGCGGGACCACCCCCACGTTGTGAGAGGGCCGCGTGCCGCTGCATAACGCCGACATCGCTGCGATTTTCGAGGAAATCGCCGACTTGCTGGAAATCCGCGGCGAGAACCCGTTTCGCATCCGCGCTTACCGCAATGCCGCGCGCAGCGTCGCCGATTTTGCGCAGGACATCAAGACCCTGCTTGATCGCGGCGAAACCCTGCCCAAGCTTCCTGGTGTCGGCGCCGATCTCGAAGCCAAGATCCGCGAGATCGCTGCCAGCGGCAACTGCGCGCTGCTGCAGCAGCTGCGCAAAGGTTTTCCGCCCGCCATCACCGAACTGCTGAACCTGCCGGGGCTGGGGCCGAAGCGTGTCAAGCTGCTGCACGACAAATTGAAGGTGAGGACGATCGACGAATTGCGCCAGGCGGCGCAGCAGGGCCGGATCCGCGAGATCGCGGGTTTCGGCGAGAAAACCGAGCAGCGCATCCTGCAGGCGCTCGAGCGACGGGCGGCGGCGGGCCGGCGCTTCAAACTCGCGCTCGCCACGCAGTATGCGGACGCCTTGCTTGCCTACCTGAAGCGGGTGAAAGGCGTGAAGCAGGCGCTGGTCGCCGGCAGCTTCCGCCGCATGCGGGAGACCGTGGGCGATCTGGACATTCTCGTCACCGCCTCCGGCGGCAGCGAGGTGATGGCAAAATTCTGCGCTTACGACGAAGTGCAGGATGTGCTGGCGCAAGGCGAAACGCGCGCCAGCGTGGTGCTCAGGTGCGGGCTGCAGGTCGATCTGCGGCTGGTGCCCGCCGAAAGCTACGGCGCGGCGCTGCATTATTTCACCGGTTCCAAGGCGCACAACATCGCCATCCGCAAGCTCGCCCAGGAACGTGGTCTCAAAATCAACGAATACGGCGTATTTCGCGGCGGCGAGCGCGTTGCCGGCGAAACCGAGGAATCGGTGTTCGCGGCGGTGGAGCTGCCGTACATCCCGCCGGAATTGCGGGAGGACCGGGGCGAGATCGAGGCCGCGCGCGGCGGCAGGCTGCCGCGGCTCGTCACGCTCGCGGATCTCAGGGGCGATCTGCACGTCCACACCAAGGCCTCGGACGGCCATCACACCATCAGGGAGATGGCGCTTGCCGCCAGGGCCGCGGGCCTCGAGTATGTCGCGATCACCGATCACTCGCGCCGCCTCACGGTGGCGCACGGCCTCGACCCGCAGCGGCTGCTCAAGCAGATCGACGAAATCGACCGTCTGAACGCGGAGCTTGCGGGCGTGACCGTGCTCAAGGGCATCGAGGTCGACATCCTGGAAGACGGCAGTCTGGATCTACCGGATTCCGTGCTGGAACGGCTCGATCTGGTGGTGGGCGCGGTGCACAGCGCTTTCAATCTGACGCGCAGCAAGCAGACCGAGCGCATCATGCGCGCGATGGACAGCCGCCATTTCAGCGTCCTCGCCCACCCCGGCGGCAGGCTGATCGACAGCCGGGAGCCTTGTGACATCGACATGCTGAGAATCGTGCGCCATGCGAAAAGCCGCGGCTGCTTTCTCGAGCTCAATGCCCAGCCCGAGCGGCTCGATCTCGACGACATCCACTGCCAGATGGCGCGCGACGAAGGCGTGGCGGTGTGCGTGAACTCCGATGCGCACAGCGTGCTCGATTTCGATCACCTGCGTTACGGTATCGGGCAGGCGCGGCGCGGCTGGCTGGAGGCGGGCGACGTGCTCAACACCCGGCGCTGGGGCGAACTGAAAAAACTGCTTGCCCGCACCATGGGCCGCTAGAGTGCCGCCGTGATCCTGTTCCTGTGCGGTGACGTGATGACGGGCCGCGGCGTGGACCAGATCCTGCCGCATCCGAGTCCGCCCCATTTGTTCGAGCCCTATGTGCGCACGGCGACCGAGTACGTCGATCTGGCCGAGCGCGCGAGCGGCGCCATTGAAAAACCCGTTGATTTCGCTTACATCTGGGGCGATGCGCTGGCGGAGTTCGGGCACATGCGTGCCGATGCCCACATTGCCAATCTCGAAACCGCGGTCACGACGAGCGAGGATGCCTGGCCGGGCAAAGGCATCCACTATCGCATGCATCCCGCCAACCTGCCGTGCCTGACCGCCGCGCCGCTCGACTGCTGCGTGCTCGCCAACAATCATGTCATGGACTGGGGACGCAGCGGCCTTGCCGAAACCCTTGATGTTTTGCACGGTGCCGGCCTGCGTACCGCGGGAGCAGGACGCAACGAAGACGAAGCGGCGGCGCCGGCGTGTATCGAGGTGGCGGGCGAAGGCAGGGTGCTGGTCTATGCCTATGCGATGACGGACAGTGGCGTGCCCGCCGAGTGGGCCGCGAGCGGGGACCGTCCCGGCGTCAGCCTGCTGCGGGATTTTTCAGCGCGTACCGTGGCTGCGATTGCGCGGCGGATACGGGAACACAAGCGGCCGCGCGACATCGTGGTGCTGTCGATCCATTGGGGCGGCAACTGGGGTTTCGCCATCTCGCAGGACGAGCGGGCGTTCGCGCATCGCCTCATCGATACTGCGGGCGTGGATGTGGTGCACGGCCACTCCTCGCACCATGTCAAGGGCATCGAGGTTTATCGGGGAAGGCCCGTCATCTACGGCTGCGGCGACTTCCTGAACGATTACGAAGGCATCGGCGGTCACCATGCCTACCGCGCGGACCTGTCGCTGATGTATTTCCCGTTCGTGGATGCGGTGAGCGGCAGGCTGCTGCGATTCGTCATCACGCCGATGCAGATCCGCCATTTGCGCGTCAACCGGGCGCCGGCGGAAGGTGTGCTGTGGCTGCTCGCGACGCTGAACCGCGAAGGAGAAAAACTGGGGACGTGGGTGAAACAACAGGCGGACGGCCGTTTTCTGCTGGGCTGGGATCAGTCGCGAACCGCGGGCGCGCCGCATGCGGCGTGAGCGGTGCTTTGCCCGCCGAACGCCGCTGCGAGCTCGGCGTGCAGCTGCGATTCGCGCCCGGCGTAGCGGGGTGAAAAATGAAACGGCACCACCAGCCGTGCGCCTGCCAGCCGCGCGATCGTTCCGGCCTCGCGCGCCGTGAGATGCTTTTTCTTCTGTGCATGGGCGCTGTCGGCATCGAGGAACACCGATTCGATGAAAAGCAGATCGGCGTGACGCGCGAGTTCGGCGATGCGCTGCCGGTTGTCATCGTGAAAGACCACGTCGGTGACATAGCAGATTTTCTGTCCCGGCACGAGCTCCAGCGCCTGCGCTTTGAGCTCGCCCAGCGTCACGATGCGCTCGCGGACCGCTCCCCGTTCCTTCCACCAGGCACGCACCGGCTCGTTGTCGGGCCGGCCCGCGAGCAGCACGCGCTTCATCTGCCTCAGCCACGGCCCGGTCTGCAGGCCCATGGCGAGCAGACGGTTTTTCCATACGTTGACGTGCATGCTTTCTTCGAGCGCGAAACCCAGGCACGGCGTGCGGTGGTCGAGCAGTGCCGCCCGCACCCGGAAACCCTCTTCCTGAAGCAGCACGCCGCCGTCGAGCGTCGTGCCGGGCAGGTCTTCGCGTTCGAACCGCAGCCGCGAACGGAAGCGGGCATGGTGCGCCTGGCGCCTGCCGTCGGTCTCGCCGTCCCCGATCTCGGTGACGGTGAGGATGAAGTCGGTCTCGTAGTTGTGCACGAGGTTCCAGGTGTAGGCGGCGAGCTTGTGTCCGACCTGGGCGATGAAGCCGGGCGGACCGAACAGGTGGATTCCGGTCTGGCGCCCGACGCAGATCCGCAGCAGCCGGTCGAAACCGATGAAGTGGTCCATGTGCGTGTGCGACACGAACACGTGTGACAGGCGCAGCAGTTTTTTCGGTGCGAGCACCGTGTTGTCGCCGAGATCGAACAGGAGTGCCCGCTTCTCGAAGCGGAAATCGACGTAGACGCCGGGGTCGCCGAAAGGCTCGTTGACGAGCTGGGCATCGAAGCGCGGCCGCATGGGAATGGAGTCAGCTGGATTGCCAAGACAGGTTTCCGACCATTATCGCTCACGCGGCTGCCTTGCGGTGCCAGATCAGCTCGCCGTTGCGCCAGACTTCGCGCACGCGATGGAGAGGCACCCTATGCACGGTACCGTCGTCCTCGATGGCCTCGAACGAGAAGCGCTCGCCCTTTTTCAGATGGACGCGCCGCAACGGCACGCGGACGATGCGCCCGCTGATGCGGTCATGATAACCGATTACGAAATCGTCCTTGCCGAACCGAGGATCCCACTGGATGCGGTGCAACAGGTCGTGGATCGGGATCATGGACGGCACCTTGTCAGCGGGGCGCGACGGCGACGCGCGTGAGCACGTCGTGCGGGGCGGCCGTAAAGCGCGCCGGCAGGAATTGCTCGATGAGCCACATCGCCGTCGTCGCATGACTGCTGAGCGCACGCGTGGTGAATGACGATACGCCGCCGGCGAGCGCGAGATAGACGAGGATCTGGTCTGCAGCGTGCACGTCGACTGTCGCGCGGGCGGCGAGGTCTGCGGCAAGCTCGCGGCCGGCGGCCTCGCCAAGCATTTCCGCGCGCACGCCGCGCTGCGCGACACGTCCGGCACCGAGCACCGTATGTTCGCATTGCGCCCACATCACCACCGCGCCGCCCTGGCCGAGGGCCTCTGCCTCGCCGAGAACGGCGGTCGCGCAGCGAACCGGCGCCTCGCGTGGCCCCAGCTGTTCCAGCGCGGCGGCTCTCATTCGCTCGGCCACGTGCGCCGGCAGATGCGCTACATGCGCGAGACCGTCGATGCGCAAGACCCGTCCCGGCGTGGCGAGCCGAAGCGGGCGCAATGTGCCCGCCGCGACTGAGATTTCCACTGTACCGCCGCCGCGCGGATAATAGCCCCGGCACCGCGTGACGAGCTGCGCACGGACGCCCATGCGCGCGACGAGCGGCAGCAAGACTTCGCGCAGATAATCGAGCGGCGGCGCGCCGCGAACATCGGTGCCGCCGCTCACCCGCACCCGGAAATCTTGCCCCGCCGCGACCATGACCGGAAGCAGCGCCTGCAGCACCAGCGTGACGCTGCCCGCGGTTCCCACATCGAAGGCGAACTCGCCGCCGCGCACGCCGCGCGGCGCGAACGTGATTTCGAGGGAGCGCACGGTGAGGCCGTCGACGCGGGCGCCGCAGAGCTCGGCCACGGCATGGACCGCTGCGAGGTGTTGCGGCGCGAGCCCCGGCTTGTCGCGCCTGACGCGAATGGAATGGCAGCGGATCGCGGAGCCGGTCAACGCCGCGAGCGCAACCGCGGTGCGCAGCAGCTGGCCACCGCCTTCGCCATGGGAGCCGTCGATCTCCAGCATCCGGAATTCCGGGTCAAAACACATCAGCCCGGCGCCATGAGTCCGGGCGCGAGAAAGGACGAGGGGGCAAACCGCGTTTGCGGCAGGCGCCCGCATTGCCCCTCTCATCCTTGTCCGTACTCATTGTGCTTGAAGGCGGCAGACGATATTTGATCTGCATCAATATGAAGACGTCCGGAAAGTGCAATATGAAAATTCACGGGGTGCAGGAAGCCGGCAAAAGTTGCCCCAGGCTTTTCCAGGCGCTCGAACCGCTGCTGCGATATCACGCTCGCGGGGATGCTCCATGAGATTACAAGGACGGGACTCAGGGCAGGCCGGGACCGTCGCGCTGCCGATCAGTGACCGGCAGCAGGCGGGGCGTGCCTTGGCGCAGGCCATGAAATCCTATCGTGGCCGTGACGATCTGCTGGTGCTGGCCCTGCCACGGGGCGGCGTTCCGGTCGCGTGCGAAGTGGCCGAAGCGTTGCACGCACCGGTCGATTTGATGCTGGTGCGCAAGCTCGGCACGCCCGGCCATGAGGAACTGGCAATGGGAGCAATCGCGAGCGGCGGCATCCGGGTGCTCAACCGGGATGTCGTGTATTCACGGCAGATCAGCGATGAAGTCATAGAACGGGTCGCCGAGCGCGAGCAACGCGAGCTGGAGCGCAGGGAAAAGGCTTACCGGGGCCACCGTGCCCGACCGGCAGTGGAAGGCAAGTGCGTGATCCTGGTGGACGATGGTGTGGCCACTGGCGCGACGATGCGCGCCGCGATCGCGGCGCTGCGGCGCCAGAAACCGGCGAAAATCGTGGTCGCGGTTCCAGTGGCCCCGTCCGACACCGTCGAAATTCTGCGCAGCGAGGCCGACGAAGTGGTGTGTCTCGCGACTCCCGAGCCATTCTGGGCGATCGGTCAGTGGTATGTAGAGTTTCCCCAGCTCACCGACGACGACGTGCGCGAAAGGCTGGCCAGAAGCTGGACGATGCGCGACGAAGGGCAGTGACGCAGCGAGGAAGTGCCGCGGGATCAGCTATCAGGAGTCCGGTGATGGAACGACGCAAGCTGCACCATGCCGAAGTCGTCATCGAGGCCGGCGGGGCTGTTCTCGAGGGCACGCTGACGCTTCCTGAAAAATCCAATGGAATCATAGTGTTTGCTCACGGCAGTGGCAGCAGCCGCTTCAGTTCGCGCAACCGCTTCGTGGCCGGTTATCTGAACCGCGGTGGGCTCGCGACGCTGCTGTTCGATCTGCTCACTGCGGAAGAACACCGCATCGACGAATGGACGCGCGAATTGCGGTTCGACATCGATCTGCTGAGCCGCCGCCTCGTCGGCACCGTCGACTGGCTGCAGAGCCGTGACGAAGTCGCGGAACTGGCGACGGGATTGTTCGGCGCGAGTACCGGTGCGGCGGCGGCCTTGCGCGCCGCGGCCGAACGGCCGGAGCGGATCGCGGCAGTGGTCTCGCGCGGCGGGCGCCCCGATCTCACGGGCAACGATGCGCTGGCGCGGGTCAAGGCGCCTACGCTGCTGATCGTGGGCGGCGAGGACGAAGTCGTGATCGGCATGAATCGCGCCGCGGCCGCGCATCTGCGCTGTGAGCACAGTCTGGAGATCGTTCCCGGCGCCACGCACCTGTTCGAGGAACCGGGCGCGCTGGAACAGGTGGCGCGGCTTGCCCGCCAGTGGTTTCTCAAGCATCTGGGGCCGCGATGAGCAGCGGGACGGGCGATATCGGTCTTTTTGCCCTCGAGGAAAGCCGGGGTTTCGGCGAACGGGTGGCCGCCGGTGTGGGGATCGCGCTCGCCCGCCACGAGGAAAGGCAATTCGAAGACGGCGAGCACAAGACCCGCGCTCTCGACAACGTGCGGGGAAAGGATGTGTTCGTCATCCAGTCCCTGTATGGCGAGCCGGGGAGAAGCGCCAACGACAAGCTGTGCCGGCTGCTGTTTTTCATCGGCGCGCTGAAAGATGCCTCGGCGGCGCGCGTGACCGCCGTCCTGCCTTATCTGTGCTACGCGCGCAAGGATCGCAGGACCAAGCCGCGCGATCCCGTCACCACCCGTTACCTCGCGTGCCTGCTGGAGGCGGTCGGGACCGACCGCGTGGTGACGCTGGACGTGCACAACCTCGCGGCGTTCGAGAACGCTTTTCGCTGCGCGACCGACCATCTCGAGGCGACGCGGCTTTTTCTCGATTATTTCGCTCCCCGCATCGGTGACGATGCGGTGGTCGTCGTCTCGCCCGACATCGGCGGGGTCAAGCGCGCCGAGCAGTTCCGCCAGGCGCTTTCCCGCAGGCTGGGCAGGGAAACCGGCGGTGCTTTCCTCGAAAAATATCGCAGCGCCGGCGTCGTGAGCGGCCAGGCCGTGGTGGGTGACGTCGAAGGCAAGGTCGCGCTCATCGTCGATGACCTGATCAGCACCGGCGGCACCATCGCGCGCGCGGTTGCTGCCTGCAGGCAGCGCGGCGCCAAGGCCGTTTACGCCGCCGCCACGCATGGCATTTTCGTGGGGAACGCCGCCAGCCTCGTTGCCGATCCCGGTCTCGAGCGGCTGGTGATCAGCGACACGATTCCACCTTTCAGGCTGGATGCCGCGCTGGTGCAGCGCAAGCTCGCCGTGCTCGATACCGCGCCGCTGTTTGCGGAAGCGATAAAACGGATCCACGGCGGCGGCTCGCTGGTCGAGTTGCTGGAAAGATAGCAGCCGGCCGTTTTGCGGTTGCCATTGCCGCGAACTACCCGTGGCAGAGGTGGCGTTCGGCCAGTTCGAGATAGTCGCGCGCCCGGCAGCGCCATTTGTCGCCGTCGCGCACCTCGCGGTCGGCGAGATGCCAGATCGCGATCTTGGCCCGCAGGCAGGCGCGGAATGCCTTGTAGAAGGCGATCAGCGGCAGCGGCGCGGGATCGGCGGTGGCCTCGAGGTAGCAGTGCAGAATGCGGTCGCCGAGGGCCGCTGCGCCCAGCCGTTCGCATTCCATGGCGAGATACGCGAGTTCGTCGACGGGATCGAGCAGGCGGAACTCGCGATTGAATTCCAGACAATCGATGATCACCGGCTCGGGCGTGAGACAGATGTGTTCGGGCCGCAGGTCACCATGCGCGTCCACGATTTTTCCTGCGGTGGCGCGGCGTTCGAGCAGATCGCCGCGTGCGGCGACAAAATCCAGCTGGCAGCGGGTCAGACGCTCGATCTGCTCCGTATCCAGTGCGCTCTCTGGCCGGCTGAGCTCGCCGCGGTTGACGCGGATGCTTTTTTCGAAGCGCTGGCGGTAGTCGCCGGCATCCATTGGCACCGGGGTCGCGTGGCGGTAGAAATCGACCAGCGTGTCGCCGAGCTTTTGCAGCTCGTCGGCGCCTAGCGTGTGGTTGCGGATCGCGACATCGAGCATGCGGTCGGCGGGCAGGCGGCGCATTTCGACCAGCCAGTCGACGACGGCGCCCGTTCCCTCCAGCCGCAGCGTGCCGTCGCTTTCCACGGTAAGCGGCACGACGCGGCGGTACACGTCGCCGGCGAGCCTGCGGTTCAGCTGCACTTCGCGCTCGCAGTTCAAGCGCCTCGCCGCCACGGTGCTGAAGTCGAGAAAATCGTGGCGCACCGGTTTTTTCAGCTTGTAGACGAATTGGCCGGCGAGGAAAACCCACGACATGTGGGTTTCGATCACTTCCACCTGCTGCGGCCGCTGCGGATAGGCGTCGGGCCGGCCGAGAAAAGCGACTTTTTCGCCGATGGATATTTCCGGACACGGTGCAGGCATGATGGCCATGGAATTTTTCCGGCGCGCGCCGCGCAGGCGGTGTTTCTAGACCGCGAAGCCGTTGCGAAACGGCTCCCCGTCCTCGCCGCGGCGTGACATTCCAGCTTTCATTTGTCGTTCCTCCATGCTGGAGATCCGCAAGATCAATGCTAACCGCGCCCGGTTCCGTTTTTTTGATCCCGGTCAAGAGATTGGCACGGGAATCCGGGACGGGAATCCGGCGATTGCAGACGGACGCGCCGGCCGGTGCGAGTCTCAGAAACCATCGCGCCGCAGCTCGTGGCCGTGCCGTTGCGCCCACTGCCTGGCGCGGGCAATGGCGATGCGGATGCACTGGCCTTCGGGATGGCCTTCGGCGAGCAGCGCGTTGGCGATTTCTATCGCCTTGTTGCGGACGAGCGGCGGAAGATGCTTCATCGCCGCCGGATAATAATCTGCGGTCCACGGCATGCCGGCAGTTTAACGCCGAAGCGCCGCCGCCGGCAGTCACGGTGCGCACCGCTCGCCGCTACCAGAAATTATAATTAAAATCAATGAGATACGATTAACGTCGGCCCCGCCGGCGCCGCGAATTGACCTGGATCAACAAGATCGCCGTCACTGCAGCTAACATGAATGACAGGCGAAGGCGCTTGACGGAGGATGCAAGCGGGAGCACTTCCGGAATGACGATTCGGGAAACGGGTTCGCGAGCGGGCAGCCGCTATTCCTATTTCGAGCACGACGCCGATACCGGGGTCGTCGGCTATGGCGCCACGCTGGAAGAAGCATTCGAAGCCGCTGCCGCCGCGATGTTTGCCATCATGACCGATCTTGCTGCGGTGCGCCGCGAGCACAACGTGGACATCGCGTTCGAAGAGGCCGATGTCGAGCTCGCACTGGTGCGCTGGTTGAATGCGCTGCTCGCGGCGGCGCGGGAAAACGGGATGGTGTTTGCCGCATTCCGCCTCGAACGCGACGCGGTGGTGTGGCGCGGATCGGCAAGCGGCGAGCGGTGGCGCGACGGTCTCGAACGCGGAGTCGAAGTCAAGGGCGCCACGCTGACCATGCTCGCAGTGACGCACACGCAGGCGGGATGGGAAGCGCGCTGCGTCGTCGATGTCTGAGGGCCAGCTGGTATGAAACTCGATACACTGACGCCGATCACGCCGTGGTGCTGGTCGGTGCCGCCCGCGCCGCACGGCGAACGCGGGGAAGTCCGGCTCTACGGCAGCGCCGAACTGCTGGCGGCCATGGACGACAAGGTGCTCGAACAGATCACCAACGTTGCGCGGCTGCCGGGTCTTGCCGGATGCGCAATGACCATGCCCGATGCCCACTGGGGTTATGGTTTCCCGATAGGCGGGGTGGCCGCTTTCGATCCCGAACGCGGCGGCATCATTTCCGCCGGTGGCGTCGGTTTCGACATTTCCTGCGGCATACGCTGCCTACGCACCAATCTCGAACTTGCCGATCTCGTGCCGCAGGCGCACGCGCTCGCCGATACCCTGTTTCGCAGCATACCGGCGGGAGTCGGCGAAGAAGGCAATCTCAAGCTGTCGCCAGAGCAGCTCGATGCAGTGCTGCTCGGCGGTGCCCAGTGGGCAGTGGAACATGGCTACGGCGACGCCGCCGACCTCGAGTTCGTCGAGGAAAGAGGGCGGGTCGACGGTGCGGTTCCCGGCAACGTTTCGTTACAGGCGAAAAAACGCCAGCGCGGCGAGATGGGCACGCTCGGTTCCGGCAACCACTATCTGGAAGTGCAGGTCGTCGACCGCATCCATGACGGCGCGGCGGCAGCAGCTTTCGGCCTGAGGCAAGGGCAGATCGTGGTGTCCATCCATTGCGGTTCGCGCGGTCTTGGCCACCAGATCGGCACCGATTATCTGGTGAGCCTGGCAAAAGCGGCGCTGCGGCTGGGCATTGCGCTGCCCGACCGCGAACTCGCGTGCGCGCCGATCCGCTCGGCGGAAGGACAGCAGTATATAGGCGCGATGAATGCGGCGATCAACTGTGCGCTTGCCAACCGGCAGATACTCACCCATCTTACGCGCGAGTCCTTTACCCGCATCGTGCCGCATGCCGTGCTCGAGACGCTGTTCGACGTATCGCACAACACGTGCAAGGCGGAACATCACGTCGTGGACGGCAGACAGGCGCTGCTCTATGTGCACCGCAAAGGCGCGACGCGCGCGTTCGGCCCGCGGCATCCGGCGCTGCCGCAGCGCTATCGCGAAACGGGCCAGCCGGTGATCATCGGTGGCAGCATGGGAACGGGTTCCTACATACTTTGCGGCACGGAAAGCAGCGAGCAGCTCGCTTTCAGCTCGGCTAGCCACGGCGCGGGCCGCGCCATGAGCCGGCACCAGGCGCTCAGGCAGTGGCATGGCCGCCAGCTCATCGATGAACTGGCCGGGCGCGGCATCCTGATCCGCACCCGCTCGATGCGCGGCGCGGCGGAAGAAGCGCCGGGTGCCTACAAGGACGTCGATGCGGTGGCGGAGGCAACCGAGCAGGCGGGACTCGCGCGCCGCGTGGCTTTTCTGCGTCCGAAAATCTGCATCAAGGGATGATGGTGCAGCGCCGCCGTGACGGCAGGCCGGTGTGACCTTTTGACGTGGATCAAAAGCGCTGCGGTGCCGCTCTTCTAGCATAAGACGAGGGCGTGACGGAAACGGAAGTTGGCGTATCCGGACAACGCGCGGGCATGCCGGATTTCCAGACGGAAGGAGAAAGCCATGGCAATCGGAGAAGTCTGCAATCGCGAAGTGATTTACGCTACCCGCGACACTACCGTTCAGGCCGCGGCCAGGCTGATGCGCCATTACCACGTCGGCAGTCTGGTGGTGGTCGATGAAATGGACGGCAAGCGCATTCCGGTCGGCATCGTCACCGACCGCGACATCGTGATCGAAGTGGATGCGACCGAGCTCGACCCGCAGGTGATCACGGTCGGCGACATCATGGCGCCCGAGCTGGTCACGGTGCCGGAGAGCGAAGGTATCCTCGAGACCCTGGAAGTGATGCGTTTCAAGGGCGTGCGCCGCATGCCGGTGACCGGCAGCGACGGCGGACTGGTGGGAATCATCACGACCGACGACCTGCTGGAGGTGCTGGCCGAAGAGCTCGCCGATCTGAGCCGCATCGCGGCCAAGGAGCAGGCGCGCGAAATGCAAGGCCG
Source organism: Burkholderiales bacterium (assembly GCA_046313915.1). Classification (GTDB taxonomy): domain Bacteria; phylum Pseudomonadota; class Gammaproteobacteria; order Burkholderiales; family SG8-41; genus CAKKQX01. Next base: position 22,483 of record JBKBXX010000014.1, read on the forward strand.
CAAATAGCGTGGCGCCCTGCGCCGTCCTGCGCCAGACAAGCGCGGCAGCGGCGTCTGTCTGGCGCGATTTCCGCCGCTGTCGTATGCTTGACTCCATGTCTGCCATCACCATCAGAATCCTGGCTGTCCTGCTGTTTGCCGTCTCGGGCGGGGCGCACGCCGCCGCGCCGCTCGCGACCGCCGTCGTTGAATACCGCGAAGTGGACGAGATTTACGCAGCCGAAGGGATCGTGGAAGCGGTCAGGCAATCGACGGTTTCGGCACAGATCTCGGGGCGTGTCGTCGAAGTGCGCTTCGATGTCGGTGACCTCGTCAAAAAAGGCGAGATCATCGTGCGCATCGACGAACGCGAGGTGAGCGATGCGCTCGCCAGCAGCCAGGCGCAGATCGCGCAGGCGCAGGCGGCGCTGCAAAACGCCAAAGCGCATTACGAACGCACCCAGCAGCTGTTCAGGCAGAGCTTCGTCAGCCAGGCCGCGCTGGACACGGCGCGGTCCCAGTTCCAGGCGGCGCAAGCCCAGCTGCAGGCGGCGGTGGCGGTGGCAAGCCGCGCCGAAACCGTCAAGGGTTTCGCGACGGTCACGGCGCCGTTTGGCGGCGTGGTCGCCGCACGGCATGTCGAGCTTGGCGAGACGGTGACGCCGGGCAAGCCGCTGATGACCGGTTTCGATCCCCGCGAGATGCGCGTGGTCGCCGACGTGCCGCAGCTGAGGCTCGCGCAGGTCGCGAAAAGCGGCAAGGCGGAAATCGAATTCCCGGCGCTGGGCCGCCGCGTGAAAGCGCGCGAAATCACCGTCTTGCCGAGTGCCGATCCGCAGACGCATACCACGCGCGTGCGCCTGGCGCTGCCCGAATACGTCGCGGGCAGCTATCCGGGCATGTTCGCACGCGTGCACTTCGCGGTCGGCAGGACCAAACGGCTGCTGGTGCCCGAAGCGGCGATCGCCAGGCGCAACGAAGTGACCGCGGTCTATGTCGTCGACGCCGGCGGCGCGATCCGCTTGCGGCAGGTGCGGCTGGGGCCCGCTTTCGGCGCTGACGGACTCGAAGTGCTCGGCGGTTTGCAGCCCGGCGAGAAAGTGGCGCTCGATGCGGTCAAGGCCGCGATCGCGATGAAAGGCGGCGAACGGCGCCGTTGAGCGGCACGGTTTCGCGACCCGGACACGAATCATGGGTATTGCAGGGCGCATCACCCGCACTTTTCTCGAATCCCAGCTGACTCCCCTGATCGCGCTGGTGGCGTTGCTGCTCGGCGTTTTCGCGGTGATGATCACGCCGCGCGAGGAAGAGCCGCAGATCAACGTCACCATGGCCAACGTCTTCATCCCTTTTCCGGGAGCCTCGGCGCGCGACGTGGAATCACTGGTGGCGACCCCCGCGGAGCAGGTCGTGGCGCAGATCTCGGGAATCGAGCACGTGTATTCGGTATCGAGGCCGGGACTGGCAGTCCTGACGGTGCAGTACAAGGTGGGCGAGGACCGCATCCAGGCGCTGGTGCGGCTCTATGACACGCTCTTTGCCAACCGCGACTGGGTGCCTCCCGAGCTCGGCGTGGGCGAATTCATCGTCAAACCGGTGGGAATCGACGATGTGCCCATCGTGACCTTGACGCTGTGGACCGCGGATGCGCAACGCAGCGGCTTCGAGCTCAAGCAGATCGCCAATGCCGCCGAGATCGATCTGAAAAGGGTCGCAGGCACGCGCACTGTCAGCACCATCGGCGGCGCTGCGCATGTGGTGCGCGTGCTGCTCGACATCAACCGCCTCAATGCGTATCGCGTCACCGCGGCCGATATCAGGGGCGCGCTGCTTGCGGCCAATGCGGCATTGCCTTCGGGGAAGCTCACGCGCGACAACCGCGAGATCTGGGTGGAAACCGGTCGCTTCCTCGCTTCGGCAGAAGATGTCGCCGGCCTGGTCGTGGGACGTTTCAACGGCAGGCCGGTGCGCATTTCGGATGTCGCCCGCATCGAAGACGGTCCGGAACAGCCGCGGCATTATGTCTGGTACGGCGCGGGTGCCGCCGCGGACAAAACGTTTCCCGGCGGCGAATTCCCCGCGGTCACGATCGCGATCTCGAAAAAGCCCGGCGAAAATGCGGTGGATGTCGCCGACCGGGTGCTGCGGCGCGTCGGGGAACTGAAAGGCAGCGTGATTCCGGAAGGCGTGAATGTCGCGCTGTCACGCAACTACGGCGAAACCGCCAACGACAAGGCGCAGAAGCTGATCCAGAAGCTGATTTTCGCTACCCTGTCGGTGATCGCGCTGGTATGGGCGGCGCTCGGCCGGCGTGACGCCATGGTCGTCGGGGTGGCGGTGATGCTGAC
>JBKBXX010000014.1:24819-41370 GCA_046313915.1 Burkholderiales bacterium
GCAAAGCGAGTCGCGTAACGGCGGCCGCTCGGTGTTGAAGGGCAGGCGGTTGAGGAAGCGCTGCACACGCTGCGGCGTGTCGAGCCTAAGGATCAGCCGGCGCTCGGCCGGCGTGAAGCCATGGTCGTCGGGTTGGCGGTGATGCTGACACTGGCGGCGACGCTGTTTGCGTCGTGGGCGTGGGGTTTCACGTTGAACCGCGTCTCGCTGTTTGCGCTGATTTTCTCGATCGGCATCCTGGTCGACGATGCGATCGTGGTGGTGGAAAACATTCATCGCCACCGGGCGTTGACGGACGCGCCGCCGGGCGAAGTGATTCCGCATGCGGTGGACGAAGTCGGTGGCCCGACCATACTCGCGACCTTCACGGTGATCGCGGCGCTGCTGCCGATGGCTTTTGTCACGGGACTGATGGGCCCGTACATGAGCCCGATTCCGATCAACGCCAGCATCGGCATGCTGATTTCGCTGGCGGTGGCATTCGTCATCACGCCGTGGCTGGCGCTGAAGCTGCGGGGCAAAACGCCAGCGGCGCACCACGCTGACGAAACCGGCGGCCGTGCGCTGCGTGTATTCGGAAAAGTACTCATGCCTTTTCTGCGTGGCGAGCGTGGCAGGACGAAGCGCGGCCTGCTGTGGGCGGCCATGCTGGCGGCGATCGCGCTTTCCGTTTCGCTCGCCGGCTTCAAGCTGGTGATACTCAAGATGCTGCCTTTCGACAACAAGTCGGAATTCCAGGTCGTCATCGACATGCCCGCCGGCACCGCACTCGAGGAAACGGCGCGGGTGCTGCACGAGATCGGCGCCTATGTGGCGACGATCCCGGAAGTGACCGATTACCAGGCTTATGCGGGAACCGCGGCGCCGATCAACTTCAACGGCCTGGTGCGGCAGTATTACCTGCGCAGCGGGCCGGAAGTCGGCGACATCCAGGTGAACTTGCTCGACAAGCACAGACGCAGCCGCGAAAGCCACGCGATTGCCGGCGCGGCGCGTCCGGAAATCGAGCGCATCGCGCGGCGTGCCAATGCCCGCGTCAAGGTGGTCGAGGTGCCGCCGGGGCCGCCGGTGCTGGCACCCATCGTCGCCGAAGTCTACGGTCCCGACCATGCCGGCCAGATCGCCGTCGCGAGGCATGTGCGCGGGGTGTTCGCCGCCACCGCTGACATCGTCGATATCGACGACAGCAGCGAAGCGGATGCCGAAAAGCTGGTATTGCAGGTCGACCGCAGCAAAGCCGCGCTGATGGGCGTGACGCAGCGCGATGTCGTCGCCACGGTGCGGCTCGCGCTGGGGACGGAGGGCGTGACGCCGCTCCACACCGGTGAGGCCAAGTTCGAGGTGCCGGTGCAGATCGGCCTGCCTGCCGAAGAACAGTCGCAGATCGCGCGGCTGATGCAACTGACCGTGCGTTCGGATTCGGGCGCGCTGATTCCGCTGTCGGAGCTGGTGCGGCCGCTAACGCTGCTGCGCGACAAGACCATTTATCACAAGGATCTGCTGCCGGTGGTCTATGTCGTGGGCGACATGGCGGGCAAACTCGACAGTCCTTTGTACGGGATGTTCGCGATGCGCAGCAAGATCACCGATGCCGCGCTGGAACAGGGCGGCACGCTGGCCGAATATTTCATCCGCCAGCCGTCCGACCGTTATGCCGGTTACAGCCTGAAGTGGGACGGCGAATGGCAGGTCACATACGAAACCTTCCGCGACATGGGCATCGCCTACGCCGTCGGCCTGATCCTCATCTATCTGCTGGTGGTGGCGCAGTTCAGATCCTATCTGACGCCGCTCGTCATCATGGCGCCGATCCCGCTGACGGTGATCGGCGTGATGCCCGGTCACGCGCTGCTCGGGGCGCAGTTTACCGCGACCTCGATGATCGGCATGATCGCACTGGCCGGGATCATCGTGCGCAACTCGATTCTGCTGGTCGATTTCGTCAATCTCGAAGTGGCCCAGGGGCGGAATTTCGAGGAAGCGATCGTGCGTGCCGGCGCGACACGCGCCAAGCCGATCATCCTCACCGCGCTGGCGGCGATGCTGGGCGCGCTGTTCATACTCGACGACCCGATTTTCAACGGCTTGGCGGTATCGCTGCTGTTCGGCATTTTCGTCTCGACCCTGCTCACGCTGGTGGTGATTCCGGTGCTCTATTACGCCGCCAACTGGAAACGCCATTCCTGACACGCCCGCCGGCCGCAGCCCTGCCGCTGCGCCAGGGCTTTGCAAGAAGCACCCGCTGTTTTCCCGCCTGATTGACGTAAATCAACAAAAGCCGGCCCGGCGAGGAGTATAAGAATATCCTGATGGACTCGGTTGCCGGCGCGGGCAAGGGGCCGGTTGACGGAAAACTGGCGGGAAAGGAGCGTGAGCATGGAGCTGCTCGAATTCGCGCGGGGACCGGCGCTCGGGTTGTCGCTGGCCATCCTGTTCCTCGGCGGCGCGTGGCGCGTCATCGGCATTTTCCGCATCAAATCCAGAACCGATTTTTCCGAACCGCGCAGCACGCGGCTGATAGCGGGGGCGGTGGGCACGATCATCGGGCGCATGATCCCGAAGAAGGAATTCCGCAAGACGGAGAAGATCGGCACTTTCAACGCCTATCTCTATCACGTCGGGCTTGCCGTCATCGCTTTCGGTTTCCTGCCGCACATCCGCTTCATCGAGCGGGTGAGCGGCATGGCGTGGCCGGCGTTGCCGGCGTGGGTGGTGTACGTAGCGGTCGCGGTGACTTTCGTGTCGATGATCATCATCCTGATGGAGCGCCTGACCGACGGCGTGTTGCGGCTGTTGTCCAATTTCGATGATTATTTCAGCTGGTTCGTCACTTTCCTGCCGCTGGTGACCGGCATGATGGTGATCAGCCATCCGTTTCCGGAAGGGGCTTCCGTCGGGCCGCCGCTTTATCCGGTGCCGCTCGCGATCCATCTGCTCAGCGCGGAACTGCTGTTCATCTGGCTGCCATTCGGCAAGCTGGCGCACTCGTTCCTGGTGTTCATTTCGCGCGGCATGACCGGTGCCGCCTTCGCCCGCAAAGGAGCCGCGACATGAGCGACATCGACGCGGTTCCTCCGCTCGATACCGAAGCGGCGCGTTTTTCGGTGAGAAAGCCCGAGGTGCGTTACGACAAGCAGGGGGGCATGAGCGATGCCGAGCGCGTTGCCGTCGCAATGAAAAGTTTCATCAGGGATTTCACTGCGACGACCGCCGCCTATATGGAATCGTGCATCCATTGCGGCCAGTGCGCCGAGGCCTGCCATTTTTATGTCACGACCCGCGACCCCAAGTACACTCCGATCTGGAAGCTCGAACCTTTCAAACAGACTTACCAGCGCGAAGCCGGACCGTTTGCGTGGCTGTATCGCGCGCTCAACCTCAAGCGCGAAGTCACCATCAGGGAACTCGAGGCGTGGCAGGAGCTGCTCTACGATTCGTGCACCATGTGCGGGCGCTGCAGCCTGATCTGTCCGATGGGCATCGACATCGCGGGTCTCGTCGGCCTGGCACGCCACGGCATGTTCGAGGCCGGGCTCGCGCCGCACGAGCTGTGGGCGGTGGCCGAGCGCGCGCAGCGCGAAGGCAGTCCGCTCGGCGCCACCCCCAGGGTGCTCAGGGAACGCATCGAATGGCTGGCGGACGATTACGGGATCGAGATTCCGCTCGACCGCGAAAAAGCCGACGTGCTGCTCACCTTGTCCTCGATCGAGATCATGAAATATCCGCAGTCGATCGTGGCGGCGGCGAAAATATTCAACCACCTCGGGGTGTCGTGGACGATACGCAGCGACGGCTACGAGGCGACCAATTTCGGCATGCTCTCCGGTGATGCGCAAGGCCAGCGCGAGGCGAGCATGAAAATGATCCGCGCGGCGATCGCCTGCGGCGCCGGCACGCTCGTGCTGCCCGAATGCGGCCACGCCTACGGCGCGTTGCGCTGGCAGGGCGCCAACATCTATGGCAAGCCGCTGCCGTTCCGGGTGCTGCACATTTCCGAGTTTCTCGCCGACCACGTACGCGGCGGCCGGCTCAAACTAAAAAAGTTAAATAAATCAGTGACTTTCCATGATCCTTGCCAGCTTTCGCGGCGCGGCGGCGCCACCGCTGCGCCGCGCGAAGTGCTGCGGGCGCTCGGCGCCGAGCTGCGCGAAATGGAGCCCACCGGCGATCTGAACTGGTGTTGCGGCGGCGGCGGAGGCGTGGTCACCATCCATCGCGCCGACGATCTGCGTCGCCGCGCGTTCGCCATCAAGATCAGGCAGATCGACGACACCGGCGCGGAGCTGCTCGCCACCAGCTGCGCGAATTGCCGGCAGACCTTCGACGATGGCCAGGCTCATTTCAAGTGGGACAGGACCATGCACAGCCTGCTCGAGACGGTCGCGGAGCAGCTCGATGCGACGCCAGCGGCCACCCGCTGAGGTTTTGGGGCAGCGCGTTTTCTGCCTTGCGTTATAGACGACGGGAAACGGCAGCGCTGCCGTCTGCCGCAAAAACCGGCCGTTCACTTGCGGCCGGGAAACAGTCGCGAGGCCTGCCACAGATAGAACTTCACGGCGTCCGAAGACGCGACGACCTCGCCTGCCGCGTCGGTGAGCTGCACCTGCAAGGTATGCTCGCCGCGCTCGACGCCGGCGAGCGTGAACGAACGCGCATGCTGCAGCGGGCCGTATGGCTGGCCGTCGAGCAACACCCGCAGCGGCGCATCCTGCGCTGCACCGCCGTTGCGGACGGTCACCGTCACCGTCACGTTGCCGGTGTTGTCGTGGATGGTTTCCTCGGCTCGGGGACTGACGATGACCACGCCCGCAGCCTCGGCCCCTGCCCGCGGCGCCATCCCCGCTGCCACGACCAGCAACAGCAAGGTGCCCATGCCGACGCCGTGCATGCCGGCCATGCGGCGGGTGGGCCACAGCATCTTCAGCGGCGACCGATCAGCAGTCCGATGATCAGTCCGATCCCCGCGGATACCCCCATCGCGGTCCACGGATGATCATGAACGTAGTCATCGGTGGTCGCCGCCGCCGCTTTCGCCTTGTCCCTCAGCAGCATTTCCGCCTGCGCGAGACGCGGCTTGAGGTCGGCCGCGGCCTGCTGGAGGCGGTTGCGCATTTCCGCGATTCTTTCCCCGGGTTGGCCGGCGGTGGCTTTCACCAGTTCCTCGATATCCGTCATCAGCACTTTGAAGTCGGCGATCAGCTTCTCACTCGGCGCATTCATGGTTTGCTCCTGCGTGGTTGAAGAAAAGCGGGACTGCCCCGCGCCTTCTGCCATGTTACAGGCTCTTTTCTCATGCCGCCCAACCCAAAATATTGTAGGGATTCCAGCCGCTGGGCGATTGACGTGGATCAAGGGTCCGTCGCGTCCGGCGCGGCGGGGATCGTTCAGCGCGCCTGCAGTTCGCTTTCCACCAGCGCTTATCGAAACGCCATGCCGCCGGGAACGACTTTTTCTTGCGGGCGTTTTTTCCGTTTTGTTCTTTGACGCTTTTTTTCAGGAGCTTGTCGGCCCAGTCCGACAGATTCCTAACGGTAGATCAGTACCGGCACCTTGGATTGCGTGAGCACCTTGGTGGCTTCGCTGCCGAGCAGCAGCCGCGAGAGCCCGCTACGGCCGTGGGAGGCCATGAAGATCGCGTCGCATTTGTATTTTTTCGTCGCCTTGACGATCGCGTCGGCCGGAAAATCGCTGGTCGTGTAGTAGCACGAGCACGCAACGCCGGCATCGGCCGCCGCTTTCTTGACGACATCGAGATGGCGCTGCGCGATTTTCCCGATCCGCTCGGAATATGCGCGGGGGGTTTCGAAATTGGGCGGCACGTAGTCGGCATAGATGTTGAAGCGATAGGCCGGCGCGACGTGAAAGCCCGTGATGCGCGCACCTATTTTTTTTGCGAACAGCACCGCTTTTTTGATCGCCTTGCGCGACAAGGCCGAACCGTCGGTCGGCACCAGAATGTTCCTGAACATCGCTACCTCCGTTGTTGTGGTGAATACGACTGCAGATTGCCGTTTTCCCTTTGCTGCCGAATCCGCGCGCTTCGTCGCGCCCGGCGCAGACCGCACTCGCCACCGGTTTCTTTTTTGCTCCGGCAGGCCACGCTGCTGCTTGCAGGATCGCCTTGGCGCTCGTTTTTTACGACAATATATTACAATCTTTTATGCAGCGAATCTTGATGCAGATCAAATTATCGTCAGCCGCAGCCGATTATCATTCGATCGGTTGTGTGTTCGATATTACTCGGGGAGAAGCGGAGATGGAAGCGCAGCCCACATACAATTACAAGGTAGTGCGGCAGTTCGCGATCATGGCGGTGATATGGGGCGTGGTCGGCATGCTGGTGGGCGTGATGATCGCCGCGCAGCTGATCTGGCCCGAACTCAATCTGGCGCCGTGGCTGTCCTACGGGCGGCTGCGGCCGCTGCATACCAATGCGGTGATTTTCGCTTTCGGCGGCTCGGCGCTGTTCGCGACTTCCTATTATGTCGTGCAGCGTACCTGCCATGCGCGGCTCTTCAGCGACGCGCTGGCCGCTTTCACCTTCTGGGGCTGGCAGGCGGTGATCGTGGCGGCGGCGGCCACGCTGCCGCTCGGCATCACCACTTCCAAGGAGTACGCCGAATTGGAATGGCCGATCGACATCCTGATCACGCTGGTATGGGTGGCTTACGCGATCGTGTTTTTCGGCACCATCGCGAGACGCAAGACCTCCCATATCTATGTCGCCAACTGGTTTTTCGGCGCTTTCATCATCACGATCGCGCTGCTGCACATCGTCAACAACGCGGAGATCCCGGTCACGCTGTGGAAATCCTATTCGGCCTACGCGGGGGTGCAGGACGCGATGGTGCAATGGTGGTACGGTCATAACGCGGTGGGTTTTTTTCTGACTGCGGGTTTTCTCGGTATGATGTATTATTTCATCCCGAAACAAGCGGGCAGACCGGTCTATTCCTACCGCCTGTCGGTGGTGCATTTCTGGGCGCTGATTTTCACCTACATGTGGGCGGGACCGCATCACCTGCACTACACCGCGCTGCCCGACTGGGCGCAGTCGATCGGCATGGTTTTCTCGCTGATCCTGCTCGCGCCGTCGTGGGGCGGCATGATCAATGGCATCATGACGCTGTCGGGCGCGTGGCACAAGCTGCGCACCGACCCCATCCTCAAGTTCCTGATCGTGTCGCTGTCGTTCTACGGCATGTCGACTTTCGAAGGGCCAATGATGTCGATCAAGACGGTGAATGCGCTGTCGCATTACACCGACTGGACGATAGGCCATGTACATTCGGGGGCGCTTGGCTGGGTCGGCATGGTCTCGATCGGCAGCCTCTATTATCTGATCCCGCGGCTGTTCGGGCAGGTGGAGATGCACAGCATGCGGCTGGTGACGCTGCACTTCTGGGTCGCCACCATCGGCATCGTGCTCTACATCGCGGCGATGTGGATCGCCGGCGTGATGCAGGGGTTGATGTGGCGCGCGGTCAATCCCGACGGCACGCTCACCTACAGCTTCGCCGAAGCGGTGAAAGCGACCTATCCCTATTACGCGGTGCGGCTGCTGGGGGGGCTGCTGTATCTCTCGGGCATGCTGATCATGGTCTATAACATGTGGAAAACCGCTGTCGGACATCAGGCGGTCGATGCGCCGATTCCCGCCGTGCAGCCGGCCCACGCCTGACCGGAGGACGAAAACATGAACACGACTTCCGGTCATGCCCTGATCGAAAAAAACCTGGGGCTGCTGATCGCCCTGGTGATCCTGGTGGTGAGTGTCGGCGGTCTGGTCGAGATCGTGCCGCTGTTTTTCCAGAAATCGACGACCCAGCCGGTGGCGGGGCTCAAGCCCTATACGCCGCTGCAGCTCGCGGGGCGCGACATCTATATCCGCGAAGGCTGCAACAACTGCCATTCGCAGATGATCAGGCCGTTTCGCGCCGAGACCGAACGCTACGGGCATTATTCCGTTGCCGGCGAATTCGTCTACGACTATCCGTTCCTGTGGGGCTCGAAACGCACCGGGCCGGATCTCGCGCGCGTGGGCCTGCGCTACTCGGACGACTGGCACCGCGTGCATCTCATCAATCCGCGCGACGTGGTGCCCGAGTCCAACATGCCGGCCTACGCGTGGCTCGACCAGACGACGCTCAACGCCGCGGAGTTGCCGGCAAAAATGCGCGCGCTGCGCAGACTCGGCGTGCCCTACAGCGACGAAGACATCGCCAAAGCCGCCGACAGCGTCAAGGGCAAGACCGAAATGGACGCGGTCATCGCCTATCTGCAGGGACTGGGCACCGTGCTGAGAAACGTGAGGTGACAACGTATGGACATCAATTTTCTGCGGTCGGTCATGACGGTGGTCCTGCTGGCAGTATTCATCGGCATCGTGCTGTGGGCCTGGAGCGGCAGCCGCAAGCCGGCGTTCGATGCCGCCGCGCGCCTGCCTTTCGACGACGAGCCTCTTGCGGACGATCGTCGGCAAGGCTGGCAATAGAAGGAAACTGAAATGAGCGATTTCACGAGCGAAGCGTGGAGCATCTACATCGCGCTGATCACCCTGATCAGCATCGTCGCCTGTGCGGTGCTGCTCAAGGCATTGTCAACCAGACGCGTGGCTCCCGGCGAGCAGGTCGACACCACCGGCCACACCTGGGACGAAGACCTCACTGAATGGAACAATCCCCTGCCGCGGTGGTGGATGTGGCTGTTTTACATCACGATAGTCTTCGGTTTGCTCTATCTGGTGCTTTATCCGGGGTTGGGCGGCTATCCCGGCTATCTGGGGTGGAGTTCGCAAAAACAGTATCAGGACGAGCAGGCGAGGGCCGCGGCGGTCTACAACCCGATTTTCGACAAATTCCTCAAGCAGGATCTCAAGGCGGTGGCGGCCGATCCCGAAGCGCGGGAAATGGGGCAGCGGCTGTTTTTGACCTATTGCGCGCAGTGCCATGGTTCGGACGCCGCCGGCTCCCGCGGTTTTCCCAATCTGCGCGACAACGATTGGCTCTACGGCGGCGATCCCGAAACCATCAAGGCGAGCATCGCCAATGGCCGCAACGGCGTGATGCCGGCGCTGGGCGCGGCGGTGGGGGGCGACGAGGGCGCCAAGGACCTTGCGCATTACGTGCTTTCGCTTTCGGGACGCACCCACGACAGCCTGCGCGCGTTTCGCGGCAAGGCCAAGTTCGCGACGATATGCGCCGCCTGCCACGGCGCGGACGGCAAGGGCAACCCGGCGCTCGGCGCGCCCAACCTGACCGATAACATCTGGCTCTACAGCGGCTCGGAAAACACCATCATCGAGACCATCATGAAAGGCCGCCGCGGCGACGCGGCCGCCACCGGCGCGAGCGCCATGCCGGCGCACAAGGATTTTCTCGACGCGGGCAAGATTCACGTGCTGGCGGCTTATGTGTGGGGCCTATCGAATGCCGCGAAGTGATGCGCGATGGCGGCGGGAAAACCATGAACATGCCCGGGCAGCCGATATCGATACCGCCACCTGCCTGATTCGCCTGCCGTCGGCTTTTTCAGGGGCGGCTGCCGGCGGCGGCGACGGGAGCCGGCTTTGAGCAAAGCCGCGCGCAAGCTTGCGCCCGCGAATGCCCCCGAGGCGGTCGAACTCTACGAAGTCCGCCAGAAGATCTATCCGCGCGCGGTGCACGGCTGGTTCGCCGGCTGGCGCATCGCGCTGGTGGTGCTGACCCAGCTGGTTTTCTACGGCTTGCCGTGGCTTGGCTGGAACGACCGCCAGGCGGTGCTTTTCGATCTGGTATCGCGCAAGTTCTACATCTTCGGCTGGGTGTTCTGGCCCCAGGATTTCATTTTCCTCACCGCGCTGCTGGTGATTTCGGCGCTGTCGCTGTTCCTTTTCACCGCGATCGCCGGTCGCCTGTGGTGCGGTTTTGCCTGCCCGCAGACGGTTTATACCGAGATCTTCATGTGGATCGAGCACTTCGTCGAAGGCGACCGCTTGCAGCGCATGCGGCTCGACCACGGCGCGATCGGCCCGCGCAAGCTTGCCTTGAAGTCGCTCAAACACGCGATCTGGATCGCGCTCGCGCTGTGGACCGGCTTCACTTTCGTCGGCTATTTCACGCCGGTGAAGACGCTGACCGGCGAAGTCGCGAGCCTGAGCCTCGGCCCATGGGAGACGTTCTGGATCCTGTTCTATGGTTTCGCGACCTACGGCAACGCCGGCTGGATGCGCGAGCAGGTGTGCAAATACATGTGCCCCTACGCGCGTTTCCAGGGCGTGATGTTCGACCCCGACACGCTGGTCATCACCTACGATGCGCAGCGCGGCGAGCCGCGCGGCTCGCGCAGCAAGTCGGCCGATTACAAGGCGGCGGGGCTCGGTGACTGCGTCGATTGCGGCATCTGCGTGCAGGTCTGTCCGACCGGCATCGACATCCGAGAAGGGCTGCAGTATGAATGCATCGGCTGTGCCGCGTGCATCGACGCCTGTGATCAGGTGATGAGGAAAATGGGTTATCCGCCCGGTCTCATCCGCTATTCGACCGAAAACGCGATCAAGCGCGAGTATCCGGAAGAAAAAATTCTCGCGCATGTATTCCGGCCGCGCGTGCTGTTCTACGGCGCGGTGCTGCTGGCGATCGTGGTGGCCTTCGCGGCCGCGCTGTACCTGAGGTCGCCGCTCAAGGTCGACGTGATCCGCGATCGCGCCACCCTGGTGCGCGAAGTCGAGGACGGGCTGATCGAGAATGTCTACCGCCTGCAGATCATGAATACCGACGAGCGTCCGCACCGCTACCGCATCACGGTGTCCGGCCTCGAAGGCTTGCAACTGGTGGCGAAGCAGCCGGTGGAAGTCGCCGGTGCCGCCACGCAGGCGATCGCGGTCGCGGTGCGCGCCGATCCCGCCGGGCTCAAGCCGGGTTCGCATGCGATCCTGTTCCACGTCGCGGACAGCGATCAGCCTCAAATAAAAGTCATTGAAAAATCAAGATTTTTTGTGAGATGATCGTGGGCCATGGAAGACGCGGAAGTTTGTGAGAAGCCACGACGCGCGGGCCGTTTCCAGGGCTGGGGGCGGCAATGACACCATCGGCCGGAACCAGGCCGTGGTATCGCGAACCGTGGCCGTGGCTGCTGATGGCCGGACCGGCGCTGGTGGTGGTGGCGAGTATGGTCACGCTGTGGCTGGCGATCACCAGCGATGACGGCTTGGTGGCCGACGATTATTACAAGCGCGGGCTTGCGATCAACCAGGAACTGACGCGCGACCGCAATGCGGCGGCGCATGGCTACCGTGCCGTCCTGGGCTGGGACGCCGCAACAGGCCGTCTGCGAGTGACGCTGGAAGGAAAAGGGCCGTTGCCGCCGACGTTGCAGCTGCGTCTGCTGCATCCGACGCGCGCCGGCTTCGACCGGCAGATACCGCTGGCCGCGCTCGCGCCGGGGGTCTATGAAGCCACGGTCGCCGCGCCGGGCGCGGGGCGCTGGCTGGTCACCATGGAGGACGAAAGCCGCAGCTGGCGCCTGACCGGGGAATGGCGCATTCCGCAGCAGACGATGCTGCAGCTCGTCGCACACTGAGGAGGGAGCATGAAACGGCTGATTTGGATCTTGTGGCCATCGTTCGTGGTGGGCGGCATTGCCGAGGCGGTATTTTTCACGCTGTTCGATCCGATGGATCTTTTCATCCTCGGCGAACCCATGGAACTGTCGCGCACTGCGGTCTATTCGCTCGGTTTTTTCCTGTTCTGGGCGTTTGCCGCCGCTTCCAGCGCCTTTACCTGTTTCCTGCAGCGCAGCGCTTTCGAGATCAATCGTCTGTGCCCGCTCGAGCCGGCAGACCGTCCTGTCGGCTGTCCCAAGCGCGAAGCGCCGCAGGCCGATGAGCGCAGCTGATTCTGGACATCGTGCTCTGTGACGCCGGCGCCGCCGCTTCTGAGGGGTGCGTCACGGCTTGCAGCCGGTCTGGCCGATCAGTTCGCGCAGTTGCTCGATCTTGTTGATGCGGATATGCTTGTTCTTCACATCGATCAGGCCGTCTTCCTGGAAGCGCGACAGCACGCGGCTGATGGTTTCGAGCTTGAGACCGAGATAGCTGCCGATTTCTTCGCGCGTCATGCGCAGATTGAATTCGAGCGCGGAGTAGCCGCGGGCGGCGAAGCGTTGCGACAGATTGAGCAGAAAAGCGGCAAGCCGCTCCTCGGCGCGCATGGTGCCGAGCAGCAGCATCACGCCGTGATCGCGCACGATTTCCCGGCTCATGATGCGATGGAAATGCTGCTGCAGCGCAGGCATTTCGCGCGACAGTTTTTCCAGCGCGGTGAAGGGGATTTCGCACACGTCGCTGTCTTCCAGTGCCACCGTGTCGGTGGTGTGGTGATTGGTGCTGATGGCGTCGAGTCCCAGCAGATCTCCCATCATGTGGAAGCCCGCGACCTGCTCGCGCCCGTCTTCGTGCAGCACGCAGCTTTTCATGAAGCCGCTGCGGATCGCGTATAGCGACTGCAGTTCGGTGCCGGCGCGGTAGAGATAGTCGCCGCGCTTCACCGAGCGACGGCGGTTGAACAGCCGGTCGAAAGTCTCGAGTTCCTGAGGACTGAGGCCGGCGGGCAGACACAGCTCGTGCAGGCTGCAGGTCGCGCAGACCGTCTTGAGCTTGTTGACGTCGACGGCGACGAGATTCAGCTGGGATGACATCGTTTCCCCGAATGATGGCGCGGACAGGCGAAAAATGCCCGCCTAGTGTATACGACCGGAGTGGAGGAGAAAACCAGATTCATAATCCATCCCATGAGCAGGGGAATAAAACCGCTACCGCCTCCGTTGGTCCGCGTAGCGAGATGCCCGGCGGGCCGGCCGGCGCAATCGTCGCGTGCAAAACCAGCGCCAATATACAACGATTTTGACTTGGATCAAAATGAGCGGCATTACCGATGGGATACTGTTTTCTGGATCTTTATGACTTTTATCATGAATTCCGTTTCGGATTATCTGCCTTTCGAAGTCGACCTCGACCTCATCCGCAGGCTCGACCGCAACGGTCCGCGCTACACCTCGTACCCCACCGCCGACCGCTTCGTCGAAGCTTTCGGCCCCCAGGCCTACCGTTCGTGGGCGGCCAAGCGCAACATCGGCGGCGTGCGGCGCGCGCTCTCGATCTATGTCCATCTGCCGTTCTGCAGCACCATCTGCTATTACTGCGCGTGCAACAAGATCGTGACCCGCAACAAGAAGCGCGGTGTCGAGTATCTCGATTATCTCGAGAAAGAAATCGCGCTGCAGGGCGCGCTGTTCAAGGACGACCCGGCGGTCGAGCAGATGCACTGGGGGGGCGGCACGCCGACTTTTTTCAGCACCGAGCAGATGCAGGAACTCTACGGCTTGCTGCGGCGGCATTTCGATTTCGCGCCGGAGGGCGAATATTCGATCGAAATCGATCCGCGCACCGTCGATGAAGAAACGATCGCCGCGTTGCGCGCCATGGGTTTCAACCGGCTGAGCCTCGGCGTGCAGGATTTCGATCCGGACGTGCAGCGCGCCGTCAACCGCCTGCAAAGCGAGGAAAAAACGCTCGCCATCATGGAGGCGGCGCGGCGCGAGGGTTTCCTGTCGCTCAACGTCGATCTGATCTACGGCCTGCCCAGGCAGAGCCTGATCACTTTCAACCGGACCCTGGCGAGAATCGTCGCAGCGCAGCCCGACCGCATCGCGGTGTACAACTACGCCCATCTGCCGGCGCGCTTCAAGTCGCAACGCCAGATCGACGAAGCCGACCTGCCTTCGCCGGAAACCAAACTGAAGCTGCTGGCGCTCGCGGCGCAGCGGCTCACCGAAGCCGGCTACGTCTATATCGGCATGGACCATTTCGCGCGCCCCGAAGATTCGCTGGTGGTGGCGCAGCGCCAGGGCCGGCTGCACCGCAATTTCCAGGGCTACTCGACGCATGCCGAATGCGACCTGGTCGCGCTCGGCGTCTCGGCGATCGGCTGCATCGGTCCGACCTACAGCCAGAATCATCGCAATCTCGAGGATTATTACGACAGCCTCGATCGCGGCGAGCTGCCGGTGATGCGGGGCATGGAGCTTACTGCCGACGATCTGCTGCGGCGCGCGGTGATCCAGGCGCTGATGTGCCATTTCGCGTTGTCGAAGGATGCCATAGAGATTTCATATCTTATTGATTTTGATAATTATTTTTCTGAGGAGCTGGTCCAGCTGGAGGAGTTTCGCAAAGAAGGCCTGCTCGAACTCAACGAGCGCTGGATCAACGTCACGCCCAAAGGACGCATGCTGATCCGCAACATCTGCATGGCGTTCGACAAATATCTGCAGCACGAGCACGAAGTCGGCCGCTATTCGCGGGTGATATGAGCTGCTGCGGCGCGCGGCGGAGAGCCCGCCTGGAGCCTGCGGCCCGTGCCCGTTTCATGGCTTATTTTTCGCGCTGGCCGATGCGATGAACAACTGGCTTCAGGCAATGCTGCTGGCGGCATTCCTTACCGGCGTGCTGGGCGGCGCGCATTGCGCGGCGATGTGCGGCGGCATCGTCGGTGCCGTGTGCAGGCCGCGAAGCGGGGCGGGCGCGCAATGGTGTCAGGCACTCGCCTATAACGGCGGCCGCATTTTCAGCTATACCGTCGCCGGCGCGCTGGCCGGCGCGCTGGGCTACGGCGGACTTGCGTTGCGCGGCGGGCCGCTCGCACAACAGATACTGCTTGCCATGGCCGGAACTACGCTGCTGCTGATGGCGCTCGCCGTGGCGGGCGTGACGTCGGTCGCCCGTGCGCTGGAAGCCGCGGGCGGTGTCATCTGGCGCCGCCTCCAGCCTTATTCGCGCTGGTTCCTGCCGGTCGATTCAATGCCGCGCGCGCTGGGATTGGGCGCGCTATGGGGCTGGCTGCCGTGCGGCATGGTCTACGCGGTGTTGCTGACCGCCGTGGCGACGGCCGACGTGCGCCACGGCGCGCTGGTGATGTTGGCTTTCGGCCTGGGCACTTTGCCCAATATGCTCGCCATCGCTTTGCTGTCGGCGCAGCTGAGGAAATTTTCGGCATTGCGGCCGGTGCGCCTCGCCGCCGGCGCGGTCATCGGCGGTCTGGGCGTTTTCGGCATCGTCAAAGCGCTGCAACCCGCTGCTTGGGGCAGCGACGGACTGTTGTGCCACGCGGTGCCGGCATTGAGCAGCCTGCTGCAGTAGCTCAGCCGATCACACCGCAGGCGGCGCGGCCGCCCGCGTTGCCGGTGGGATCGGTTTTCAGATCATCGGCGTCCATGTGGACGATCAGGCTGCGGCCGATGATGCCGTCTGCCGTATCCTTGCCGACCGAGATGCCGCCCGCCATCAGGTCGATCACGGCCTTGCCCGACTGGTCGAACACCAGGTTGCCGAGATCGCCGGCATGGCCGCCGCCGGGCGCGCCGTGTTTCGCTTTCATGGGATTGAAATGGCCGCCGGCGCTCATCGCCTTGGGATCGCTGCAATCGCCTTTTTCGTGGATATGGAAACCCTTGTTGCCAGGACCGTGTCCCCACACCTTGCCCGTCACGCGCATCCGCTGTCCCACTTGGGTGAATTTGACCGTGCCGTGGACCTGGCTGCCGCTGCGGGGCTGAAGCACTGCAGTGGCCGACGGCCCTTCCTGTTCCGTGATGGTCGCGCAAGCCGCGAGCAGCAGCATGCACGAGATTCCGCCCCATACCTGTTTCATGTTCCCCTCCTGCAATCCGGTTGATCGACCCGCGGCAGCGCTGCGGGGAGGGCACGGCTTGGACTAAATGCAACACATTGTTTTATATGTATTTTTAGCAACGGACCTGCTGCTTGCAAAAACTTTCGAGTTCGACCACCGTGCTTCGGGCGGCAACCCGGCTTTTCACGCGGTCAGCGCCGTAATCGAGTGCGAGCTTGAAGCCGAATTTCTCGAAAAATGCGTTGAACATCTCGCCGCCCAGCGTGCCGACGGCATAGAGCGCGTCGCCGGAGCGGTCATACTCGAGCAGGATCGCCGCCAGCGGCTGCGGCGCGGGGCCGCCCATCACCCGCGCGCCCGCGGCCGGATCGTATTCGCTGTGTTCCGAACAGCAGTGGATCATGTTGGGGCGCGCAGCGGCCGACGCGGTCGAGCGGCTGCGATAGCTGATGAAGCTGATCTGGCGCGTGGGGTAGGTCATGCGGTGGGCGCAGATCGCCGAATAGCCGACGATGGCGTGGTTGGGACCCACGCCACCCGGCCATTCATAACTGTCGCCATTCTCGGCCTTGAGCGCTGCCTTTTGCACCGCAGGCTTGCCGAGATCGAGCAAAAAACACGGCGTACTTTCGAACGGATAATGAAAAATGTAATTCTGGCCGGGAACCAGCCGGGAAGCTGGCAGCGGCCGACCGTTACCGTCGACCAGCAGAGTGCGTGAATAAAAGCGCGGCTCGAGGCTGGCGGCCGCCGCCAATGCCGGGCGGGCGGCGAGAGTCGCGGCAGCACAGATTTTCACGAAGTCGCGTCTTTGCATGGCGCTGTTGGTGGTTTAGACAAGATCCATTCTTTGGCTTTATGCCAGCGCTGTCAATGCCAATAA
>JBKBXX010000015.1:0-40066 GCA_046313915.1 Burkholderiales bacterium
TCCTGCTAAAAAACGCCGAGCGCCAGGCCCGCGGCGATCGCCGCGCCCGCTTCCTCGCAGCGGTGCAGATCGGCGGCCGCGATGGTCTTGGGTGCGAGGATCGCTTCTGGTGTCTGCGCGTGCGTGCACACGATCAGCGGCGCCGCGACCGGCTTCAGGCGCCAGCCGGTGCAGATGCGCTCGAGCTGGCGCGCGGCATTGTGGCCGTCGCTGCCCGCACACACCAGCGCCGCATAAGGGCGCCCGGCGATGCGGTCGAGCACCGCGTAATAGGTCCGGTCAAAAAAGTCCTTCATGATTCCGGAAATCGCGGCGAGATTCTCCGGCGTCGCGAACACGTAACCGTCGGCGTGCAGCAGGTCGACCGGCCCCGCCTGCGCGGCATGCAGCGCACGCGCACGAACCCCGCTCTCGCTTGCCGCGCCGCGCAGCGCCGCCTGCACCATCTGGTGCGTGCCGCCGGTGCCGGAGTGGAACACGATCAGCAGGTTCTTCATCGGCGAGCGGAAAGCGGGACCGACCGGTCCCGCGCCCGCCTCAGAGCTTGTAGCCGATCTGCCGCAGCAGGTTCTTGCGCCACGCGATGTCGGCCTCGCCTTCGATGCCCTGCGAACGGAAACCGTCGATCACACCGAGGATGCCGCGCCCCTGTGCAGTCTCGGCGACGATCACCTCGACGGGATTGGCGGTAGCGCAGAAAATGCGGCACACTTCGGGAACCATTTTGAGGGTGTTCAGCACATTCACCGGGAAAAAACCGTCACCGAGAAAAACGATGAAAGCGTGCCCTGCCGCGAGCGCCTGCGCGTTTTTCTTCGCAAGTTCCAGCATTGCGCCGTCGGTGCCCGAACAGCGCACCAGGCACTTGCCGGAAGCTTCGCAAAACGCCAGCCCGAACCTGATGCCGGGCACCGCGCCCGCCAGCGCTTCGTGGATGTCTTCCACCGTCTTGATGAAATGCGACTGGCCGAGGATGAAATTCACCGTCTCGGGTTTTTCGATTTTTACGATTTTGAGTTCCATCGCGACACCCTTGTCTCGTGACTCCGGAAACGCGAAGTGTAACGCACCCCGCGCGCCGTCACTGCCCTGACTTCGTTTCGTAAAGCGAAGGGGTGACGCGGGCACGGGCGAGGTATTCGCGCAAGGCCTTGACGCCGTTCTTGTCGAGCGTATTGCTGTGATGCGGACGGTGGAGAATGCCTTCCATGCCGTTCAGCTTCACTCGCAACCGCGCTCCCGAGAGCAGCTCGATCTCTGCGCCCAGATGGTGCAGCAGCGACTCGATTTCGCGCCAGTGGATGTTGCCGCTGATCGGATCGTGGAAAATGGCGCGGATCAGATGCTCGTGCTTGTGGCCCATGGCCGGCCTCCGGAAAACCGGCGATCAGCATACCCCACAACGGCGCCGGGCGCGAGAATCAGTCGAAAAACGCCGCATACTCGTCGAGGCCGAGGCGCGGCGGCTGGAAAGTATTGACCGGCGCGGCGGGATCGGCATAGCCCAGCGCCATGCCGCAGACGACCACCCGGTCCCGGCCGATGCCGAGTTCGCGGCGCACGATGTCGGGATAATCCGCGATCGAAGCTTCGGGGCAGGTATGGAGTCCCCTGGCACGCGCCGCCAGCATGATCGTCTGCAGAAACATGCCGTAATCGAGCCAGCTTCCCTTCTCGAGCTTGCGGTCGATGGTGAATACCAGACCGACGGGCGCGCCGAAAAAATTGTAATTCGTCGCCCGGTAAGCTTTCGATTTCACACGGTCGCCGCGAGCGATTCCCAGCGTGCCGTAAAGCCCCCAGCCGCACTCACGGCGGCGCGCGAGATACGGCTCCTCGATAGGGTCGGTGTAATAATCATAGTCGCGGCACTCCGGTGCGTCGGCAAGAAACGCCTGCTGCAGCGCCCCTCCCACACGCCGCAGCGTGGCACCGGTCAGCACGTACACCTGCCACGGCTGGATATTGGAACCGCTCGGCGCATGGCGCCCCAGCGCGATGATCTCGCGCAGCGTCGCGCTGGGCACGGCATCGGTTTTATAGGCGCGGACCGAACGCCGCGTGCGCGCCGCTTCGAACACGTCGGACGCGGGCTTGTCGAATGCATCGGACATGCGAACCTCCCCGCGCCGATGGTAACACTGCGGGCAGGCCGCATGCTGCAGCCGGCCTCTGCTCGTGCTGCCGTCTTCGCTTTCAGTGATGCACGGGTTTCCCGAAAGCCATCTTGGCCCGGTGCGCCAATATGCGGCACCCGTGCCCGATTTCCCTCGCCAGAAACCGGAGGGCCGATTCCGCGCGACAGATCGCTTCGGCAAACGATTCGGCCTGCTCCATATAGAGCAAGGTCGCCTCGCGATCGCATTTGCTCATCTGAATGTGATTGATGCGGCTGATCATTCCGGAATTGCGCGTGGGTTTTTGGGCAAGACGTCTCATGGCGAAAGCTCCTTGGGGTCAGGATGCCCCGCTCGCATTAGCAAGAACTGCTAATTTGAACGGCGGCATCCGGTCGAGTTACAAGGCTTTTATACCATGAAACTAATGGAATTATTGCACTGCAGCGCGCTCTTTATTGTACCGGGTCAATTTATTTTTTCTAATCTGATAGCGCCTGCGTCGCAATCCGCCCGGCTGGCGGTGCCGCCACCTTCCGGCGGCGGTCTCCGGACATCGCTTCCGGCTCGCGTCGGCTCAGGCCACGCCTTCGACGATCCGCATGTCGCGCTCCACTGCATCGCTGCCCAGCGCCTTCAGCGCCTCCTGGTAAGCAGGACTGTCGTGCGCGGCGATCGCCTGCTGCACGCTGTCGAATTCGATCATTACTGCGCGCTGGTCGAGCCCCGCCTCATAGGTCTTGGCCGGCATGCCGCGCACCAGGAACCGCCCGCCCGCAGCCTGGATCGCCGGTCCGGCGAGTTTGGCGTACGCCGCCAGCGCCTCGGGGTTTTTGATCGAACGATAAAGCGCAATCCAATATGCCTTTGCCATGACGGTCTTTCTCCTTGGTCGATGATCGGGATCTCAATGATAAGCGATATCTCCTTTTCGACCACGCTCGCGCTTTCGTACGCCGCCGCCACGTCCGCCTCGGCCAACACCGTGTGGCGAGCGGAGAAATGCAGCGGTTCCTGTCGCGGCTAAAGTTTTTCCCGCTTCCGCCGCTAACCAACAATATCCACAGGAACGCTCATGACCCCAGCCACTTTGCCCATCGATGAACCCCGCCGCCTCGAAGCGCTTGATAAACTGGGAATTCTTTTCACCCCCGCGGAAGAACGCTTCGACAGGATAACCGGGCTTGCCGCGAGGCTGCTCGGCGTGCCCATCGCCCAGATTTCCCTGATTGGCGCGCATTGCCTGTGGCTGAAGTCATCGCACGGCCTCGAGGCGAGCGAAATGCCCCGCGACGTCTCGTTCTGCGGTCACACCCTCCTCGCGGACGGCGTCATGATCGTCCCGGAAACCCGCGCGGATCCGCGGTTTGCGAACAACCCGCTGGTCACCGGCGAACCGTTCGTCCGTTTCTATGCCGGGCATCCCCTCAAAAGCGCCGACGGCAGCAAGATCGGCACACTGTGTGTGATGGACCGCTATCCGCGGCATCTCGGCGAGGAAGACCTCGAGGCCCTGAAAGACCTGGTTGCCCTGGTCGAGTCCGAGCTTCAAGTCTGCAGATTGAGCCACGCCCAGAAACAGCTCATCACCGAGTCCGATGCACTCCAGCGCAAAAGCATGCTCGACGCGCCCACCCGCTGCTGGAACCGTACGGCGATCATGGACATCGTGCAGCGGGAACTCGCCAGAGGCACGCGGCAACATTCCGCCGTCGGCGTGCTGCTGGCGAACATCGACCATTTCAGACATCTCCACGACACCCACGGCCATCGCATCGCACACAAGGTGCTGCTGGAAGTGGCGCAAAGAATGCGCTCGTGTCTGCGCGCCTATGACGCGATCGGCCGCTACGGAGAAGAAGAATTGCTGACGGTGCTCGGCGATTGCGACTGGGGCACTGCCCAGGTCATTGCGGAGCGGATCCGGCGCACGATCGCCGAACGTCCCGTCGTCACGCCCGCCGGACCGCTTGCGGTGACCGTCAGCCTCGGCCTGCACATCGAAGCGGCACCGCAGGACAAATCAGCCGGCGATCTCGCCGCGGCTGCGGCGCTGGCGCTACACCAGGCACGGATGGGCGGCCGCAACCGCTTCGCCTGCACCCCGCCGAGCGGCCAGCTGGTCACCCTTGCGAATCGCCGCTCCGTGGATGCGCATCGGGCGAATTCGGAACCGGCAGCCGAGCGCGAAAACACCTCTTTTCCCGGCAGTTCGCTACTTTGACCGATCGTTTTTCGGCAAGCCGCGCAGCCGCAGGTAACGCCGGCCCTTGTGCGTGATGCCGTAGTACGGTTCGCCGTTGAGCGGCGGCACGACATACTGCTCGCGCGCGAGAAAAGCGAGGTACGACTCCACGATCTGGATGTTGACGCGGTTGGCGCTCGCGATTTCCTGCGGCTCGCCGCGCTCGAAGCGCGCCAGGTGCTCCAGCGTGCGCACCGCGTCATGGTCGAGTGTTTGCCAGTCCTGCAGCGCCTGCGCGAGCTCATCGCCGAGCTCGGCGTTTTCCGCCTTGAGCCGCGCGTTCTCCTGCTCCATGGCTTCCAGTTCGGCCCGGTATTTTTCTGCCGCCGGAACTTCCCGCAACAGTTTTGCGATCAAACTCACTTCCATTCCTTTCCGGTCCAGGGTTCGAAGCGCGCCATTCTACACAAATCCGCACAGTCGCGGCCCGCGGCAACACCGGCGCAGGCCATGTATCATGTCGCCCTGTCCGAAACACGATTCTTGTTTTCAACGGAGCCACCGCAACACCATGCGTACCTACGATCTGCACAGCCACGTCATTCCACCGACCATCGTTGAAGCCATGAAAGCCGATCCGCAGCGGTTCGGCATGAAAGTCGTCGAGCGCGACGGCAGGCTCTTTTTCGAGCGGCGCGGCCAGCTCTCCGAAATGGAACGCGAGTTTCACGACGTCGACGCCAAGATCGCGGCGATGGACCGCATGCGCATCGACGTCTCGGCGCTGTCGGTGGCGCCGCCCACCTATTTCTACAACCTTCCTGCGGAAGCTGGACTCGCCGCCTCGCGCCTGAGCAACGACGGCATCGCACGGATGGTCGAGAAATATCCGGCGCGGCTGCGTGGCATGGCGACGCTGCCGATGCAGGATCCCGACGCCGCGATCACCGAACTCGAGCGGGTGGTGAAGGAATACGGCTTCAAGGCGGTGGAAATGGGTACTTCGGTCGAAGGCGAACAGCTCGCGCACCCGAAATTCCGCAGGCTGCTCAAGACCGTCGAACAGCTCGGCTGCTTCATTTTCACCCACCCCTACGCCTGCTCCGCCAAAGGCGGCATGGACAGCTACGAGCTTTTCAACACCGTCGGCTACCCGCTCGATTCGACGCTGATGGCGGCGCATTTGATGGCAAGCGGCGCGCTCGACGACCTCAAGACCCTGAAGATCGTCATTCCCCACGGCGGCGGCTATGTGCCGTACCAGATCGGGCGTTTCGCGCGCGCCCACCGGCACCGGCCCGCAGCGAGCGTTGCGACCCAAAGTTCGCCTTACGATCTGTTCAAACGCTTT
Source organism: Burkholderiales bacterium (assembly GCA_046313915.1). Classification (GTDB taxonomy): domain Bacteria; phylum Pseudomonadota; class Gammaproteobacteria; order Burkholderiales; family SG8-41; genus CAKKQX01. Next base: position 5,654 of record JBKBXX010000015.1, read on the forward strand.
TATTTCGACGCGCTCACCCATGATCCGCGCGCCACCCGCCATCTCATCAACATGGCAGGCGCCGACCACGTCGTGATCGGCACCGACAATCCTTTCAACATGGGTTATGAGAATCCGGTCGCCGCACTCGATGCGACGCCCGGGCTTACGGCGGAGGAAAAAGCGCAGATCTGTGGCGGCACCGCGCGCATGCTGTTCGGCGAAGACTGAAACGTCGCCAACTGCTTCTGCGCAAGAAAAAAAATGCGCAGCCGCAACGCCCCCGCGGGCGGAAGCGCAACGATCAGGAATGCCTGCCTCTTTCTCCGCAGCCTTTCGCACGCCGTCCAATGCCTTCATAATGCGGTCTTCACTGACCGAAAGGATGCACCATGACTTCCATCATCACCGCGAGCGGCCTCATCATCGACGACACCACCCCCGGCACGGGTGCCGAAGCCGCCGCCGGCCACACCGTGACCGTCCACTATACCGGCTGGCTCGCCGACGGCAGAAAATTCGACTCGAGCAAGGACCGCAACGATCCTTTCGTGTTTGCGCTCGGCGCGGGCCACGTCATCAAGGGCTGGGATGAAGGCGTGCAGGGCATGAAAGTCGGCGGCACGCGCAAGCTCACCATCCCGCCCGCGCTGGGTTACGGCGCGCGCGGCGCCGGCAGCGTCATTCCGCCCAACGCGACCCTGGTGTTCGAAGTCGAGCTGCTCGATGCGAAATAAAGCGGCCAAGGTCACGCCACGCGGTGGTGGCCGGGTCGTCTGGCGGGGCGATCCCCGAATCCCGCCATCGTCGGTGGCCGTTCGGCTCGCCTTGAAATCTTCGCCGCCCATCGTATTGATTTTTTTTAAAAACATGGCGTTATAAAACTCTGGGCGCCTCGGCGTGGCAGTGCGCCTCGAACCGGGTGTTGCGGCGACCAACGGCTCGGTCGGCGACTACACCTGGAATGGCGCCAACGGCACGATTTTCTGGGCCGATCCCAGGGAACAGCTGGTCGTGGTGCTGATGTCGGTCGGGCCGGGCGAAATCCGCAAGTATTATCGTGAGCAGATCGCGGCGCTGGTCTACGGCGCGATGGAACGCTGACGATGCTGCGGCCGGACTCATATCCCACACCACGCATCCCGTGGATTACTCTTCCCGCCCGGGAGAGGTAAAGCAGCAGGATAATCGCGCCTCCTCTCCCGGGCGGTCATGCACAGCGTCCGGCGGGCCGCGCGCCGTGTTAAGCTAATGCCACCGTCCCGCAGGAACTGCTCATGGGAAAAAACAGCCGCTGGTTGATGATGGTGCCGGCATCGATCGCGCTTGTGGTCATCGTCTACTTCGTGACCCGGCAGCCCGCACCCGCGCCGCCGCCCAAGCAGCCGGCGGTTGCGCCATCGCCCGCCGCACCGCCCTCCGCGCCGACGATCCGCCATCCGGTCGAGCGGCAACCCCAGGAAAAACCGCTGCCCGCACTCGCCGAAAGCGACGCCGCCATCGGGCAAGCGCTGGCCGGCCTGTGGCACGAGAAAACGCTTGCGCAGTTTTTCCACCTCAAGGATTTCGTGCGCCGCATCGTCGCCACCATCGACAATCTGCCGCGCCAGAAACTCGCTTTGCGGCTGCTGCCAGTCAAGACCGTGGGCGGCAAATTCCTCGCTGCCGGCGAAGGCGACAACCTCGCGATTGCCCCGGACAACGCCGCGCGCTATGCGCCGTACGTACGGCTCGCCGAGACCGTCGAGGCGCAGAAACTGGTCGCGCTCTACGTCCGCTTCTATCCGCTGTTCCAGGAAGCCTATCTCGAGCTGGGCTACCCCGAGGCCTATTTCAACGACCGGCTGGTCGAAGTCATCGACCATCTGCTCGCCACGCCGGAGCCGCAAACGCCACCCAAGCTCGTGCGGCCCAAGGTCTTCTACCTTTATGCCGATCCCGAACAGGAAGCGCGCTCGGCGGGCCAGAAAATCCTGATGCGGATCGGCAACGACCATGCCGCGCGCATCAAGGCCAAGTTGCGCGAGATACGCGGCGAAGTGACGCGCCAGGCGCCCCGGTCGCGGTAAAAATAACCGAACAACACGAGGAGAAAATCACGATGATGCAGTCCAAACGATTCCTGCGGATGGTTGTGTTGTGCGCCGGCGCGGGGCTTGCGCTGCCGCTCGCCGCAGCGCAAGCCGATGCCGTGAAGGATTATCCGAACAAGCCGATCCGCTTCATCGTGCCTTTCACCGCAGGTGCCGGCACCGACACCACCGCGCGCACCATCGCCCAGAAACTTTCCGAAATGTGGGGCCAGCAGGTCGTGGTCGACAACCGCACCGGTGCGGCAGGCGCGATCGGCGTCGATCTCACCGCGCAGGCGATTCCCGACGGCTACACCATCTGCCTGATTTCGGCGTCGAACGCCGTCAATTCGGCGACCAATCCCAAACTGCCGTACGATCTCACCCGCGACCTGCAGGGCGTGACCCAGGCGACCACGCTGTTCTACGTCGTCTATCACCACCCCTCGATCCCGGTAAAATCGATCCGGGAACTGATCGCCTACGCCAAGGCTAATCCCGGCAAGCTCAACTTCGGCTCGTCGGGAACCGGCGGGCTGCAGCACTTCGCCGGCGAAATGTTCAACCACATGGCGCGCGTGAAAATGGTCCATGTACCGTACAAAGGCACTGCCGGCGTGACGGTGGCGATGCTGGCGGGTGATGTCCAGGTCGGATTCGGCACGCTGTTCGGCGTGCGCCCGCACATCACGAGTGGCCGCCTGCATGCGCTCGCCATTACTTCGGGCAGGCGTTCGCCTGCGGTGCCCGACCTGCCAACGGTGGCCGAAGCGGGTCTTCCCGGCTACGAAGTCGATCAGTGGTACGGTGTGATCACCTCGGCCAAAGTGCCTCGCCCCGTCGTCGCCAAGCTCTCCGCAGCGATCGCCGAAACGCTCAAATCGCCCGATGTCGTGCAGCGCCTGAGCCACGATGGCTCCACGCCCGTCGGCAGCAGCCCGGAGCAGTTCACCGCCCACATCAAAAACGAAATCGCCAAGTGGCGCACGCTGGTGAAGGAAGCGGGACTGAAGCTGCACTGAGACTGCGCGGGCGGCATCTGCCGTTGCGCAATGGCGGAACGGCAGCAGGTAGAATGACCCGGCAAAACGCCATGATTGCGCGGAAAACTGTTTAAGGGCGGGGATTCGTGCAAGAATCCCGGCAAAAGGAGCGTGCGATCATGAAATTGCTGGCGACCGTTGTGGCGATGTTTTGTTTTTGTTTCAGCGCGGCCTGGGCTGCGCAACAACCGATGCCTTCCGGGGCAGCGTCCCTCAGCGGCAAGGTGCTCGAAGTCAGGGATGCCGACAGCTTCACCTATCTGCGTCTCAGGACCAAGGACGGCGAAATCTGGGCCGCGGTCACCAGGACGCCGGTCAAGAACGGTGCCGAAGTCACGCTCGAGAATACGATCGTCATGAACGGCCTCGAAAGCAAGGCGCTCAAGAAAAAATTCGACAGGGTCATGTTCGGCACGCTGGCTGGCGCAAGCTCCGGCACGAGCGGCGAGCTGGCGGCAGTGCACGCGGGCATCGCCAAGACGGCAGACGCAGAAGACATCAAGGTTCCGAAAGCGAACGGCCCAAACGCGCGAACCGTTGCGGAGATTAACGCCAAGCGAGTCGAACTCAAGGACAAGACCGTTCTGCTTCGCGGCAAGGTGGTGCGATACACGCCCGACGTGCTCGGCAAGAACTGGCTTCATCTGCGCGACGGCTCGGGCTCGGCTGCGGACCAGACGAATGATGTGGTCGCAACGACCAAGGACCGGAGCCGGATCGGCGATGTCGTGCTGGTGAAAGGCATCGTGCGCACCGACAGGGATCTCGGAGCCGGTTACGCATACAGGGTGCTGATCGAAGAAGCCGCGCTGCAGAAGTAAGGCGCAGGCCGGAGCGACGCTGGCGCCATCGCCGGCAGACGCTAGAAATTCACTCCGAGCCAGGCCTTGACCTGTTCGTGCAGATCGCCCTCGAAATCCTCGCGCCGGCCCTCGGCAGTGATCTCGCCCAGGCTCAGCACGTAAATGTATTCCGCCATTTTCACGACACGCCGCACGTTGTGATCGACCAGCAGGATCGTCATGCCCTGGGTGGCAAAAAAATCGATCCAGCGATAGACCTCGGTCGCGATTTTCGGCGACAGCCCGATGCTCGGCTCGTCGATCAGGCACAGCCGCGGGCGCACCACGTAGGCCTTGGCGAATTCGACCATCTTCTGCTGGCCGCCGGACAGATCGCCGGCCTGGGCGTAAAGCCGCTCGCGCATCGCCGGAAAATGCACAAGCATGTCTTCGAAACGCGCGGCGGCGCTCGGGCCGCCGGCGCCTGCACGCTGGAGACGCTCGAGCGGCAGGCGCAGGTTGTCGGCGACGCTCATATAAGGGAACAGACTCGACTCCTGGGGGATGTACCAGATGCCGCGGTCGATCAGGGTATGAGGCGCGATACCGGTGATGTCGGCGCCGTCATAATGAATGGTTCCCGCCGCCGGCTTCAGAAATCCACAGATCGTCTTCATCAATGTCGACTTGCCAGCGCCGTTGAGACCGATCAGGCCGGTGATGCGCCCCGTTTCGATCGACAGCGAGAGATTGCGCAGGATGTCGATGTCGGCGGCGTAGCCGGCGGTGACGCCGGACATGGCAAGCAGCGCGCTCATGCGGCATCCCCGCCGAGATAGGCTTCGATCACCAGTGGGTCGCTCAGCACCGCGCGCGTGGCCTCATCGGCAATCACCGCGCCGGCATTCATGCACACGGTGCGCGGGCACAGCTCGACGATCACCGGCATATCGTGGCTGACGATGAGAAAAGTCTGGCCCGCCGCGTGTTGCGCCCGGATATAACCGGCCATGATCTCCTTCATCGCGGGATGCACTGCGGCGAAAGGTTCGTCGAGCAGCGCGATGCGCGGCGGCACCATGAAACAGCAGCCGAACTCGAGCAGCTTCTGCTGCCCGCCGGAGAGCCGGCCCGCGTCGAGATCGCGCACGCGTTCGAGGGCGAGTTCTTCGAGCAGCTGCCCGGCCCGCGCCACCGCCTGCGCATGAGTGAGCCCCAACGCCCGTCCCGCAGTAAGCAGATTGTCGAGCGTGCTCATGCGGCGGAACACCCGCGTCAGCTGAAACATGCGCAGCAGGCCCGCCTGCGCGATGCGCTCCGGTTTCAGCCCATGGACGGCTTTGCCGTCGAGCAGCACGCTGCCGGCATCCGGCGGCTGATGGCCGGAGACGATATTGAGCAGCGTCGTCTTGCCCGAGCCGTTGGGACCGATGAGCCCCACCAGTTCGCCATCGGCTATGGTGAAGGAGACATCGTCCACGGCGCGCAGGCCGCCAAACGATTTGGAGACAGCGGAGACGGCGAGACAACTCATGCCGCATCCCGCCGCAACGCGCGCTTGGCCAGACCCCACAGCCCTTCCCGGAAAAAGCGCGCGAACAGGATCACGAGCAGGGAAAACACGATGAGCTGGACGCCTCCCGCTTCGCGCAGCATTTCCGAACCGAGATAGACGAGAAACGCACCCATGAGCGGACCGATCAAGCTGCCGATGCCGCCGATCACCACCATGCAGATCACGAGCCCCGTCTGCAGCAGCAGGCCGAGTTCGGGGCTGACGAGCTGGCTGAAATGGCCGTAGAGCGCGCCCGCAAGCCCGCTCACCGCCGCACTCAGCGTGAAGGCGGCGGTCTTCCAGAACACCACGTCCACGCCGCGGCTCGCCGCCGCGACTTCGTCGTCGCGTATCGCCTGCAGATAGAGGCCGGCTTTCGAGCGCATCAACAGGAACAGTCCTGCCTGCGCCGCGCCGAGCACCGCGAGAAACAGGTAATAATAGGCGAGCCGCGCATCGAACAGACCGGGCACGCTCAACCCGAGGTCGCCGCGCGTAAACTCATAGGAATTGCCGATCACCAGCCGCATGATCTCGGCAAATGACAGCGTGGTGAGCGCAAGATACGGTCCGCGCAGTCGCATCACGATGCGGCCAAGCGTCATGCCGATTGCTGCGGCGGCGAGAATGGCAGCCAGGATGCCGAGCCACGGCGCAACCTGCCAGTGATACGAAAGCAGGCCGGTCGCGTAGGCGCCGATCATGGCAAAACACGCCGGCGCCATCGAGAACTGGCCGGCATAACCCGCAAGCAGATTCCAGCCGGCGGCGAGCAGCGCGAAATACATCGACACGATCAGCACGCCCAGCCAATAGGGATTGGAAACCGCCAGCGGCAGCAAGGCGATCGCCGCAAGCAACGCGAGCGACAGCCGGAATTCGGTCGTGAGACGGTTTTGCGACAGATTCATCACACCTCGCGGCCTTTCTCGCCGAACAGGCCCTGCGGACGGGCGAGCAGCACCAGCATCAGGATCACGAGACCGAAAGTGTCACGGTAGTCGTAGGAGATGTAGACCGCGCCGAAACTCTCCAGCACGCCGAGCATGAGGCTCGCGACGACGCTGCCGGGCATTGAGCCCATGCCGCCCAGCACCACGATGACATAGGACTTGATCGCCGGGAAAGCGCCGACGTCGGGCGAGGCGTTGATGATGGGCGCGAGCAGCGCGCCGGCGAGTGCGGCAAGCGCTCCCGAAAGGGCGAACACCAGACTGCTGGCACGCGCAGTGTCGATACCGGCAAGCGAGGCGCCGAGCCGGTTTTGCGCCACCGCGCGGATCTGCCGGCCCCACGACGAATAACGGATGAAAAGCGCAAGAGCGGCGATCATCACCGCCGCCACACCGGTGGCAACCAGCTTGTGCCCCGACAGCATGATCGGCCCGAATGCCATGCGCGGGATGTCCACCAGCGCGGGGCCGCGCTGCGAATAGGGGCCGACCACCTTGTCCACCAGATTGATCAGCAGCAGCGACAGCGCAAAGGTCACCACGACCGCGTATTCGTCGCGCATCAGGCCCCACGAGGTATAGCCGGAGTAAAGCGGGCGCATCAGCGCGCGTTCGGTCAGCCAGCCGACGAGCGCGCCGCCGGCAAACGCGAGCGGCAACGCGAACCACGGCCCGACGCCGAGCTTGAGCGCGGCGAGCGTATAGGTATAGGCGCCCACCATGTAGAACTCGCCGTGAGCAAAGTTCACCACCTTGAGGATGCCGAAAATGAGCGTGAGCCCCACCGCCATCAGCGCGTAGAACAGGCCGATGATGAGGCCGTTGATCAACAGATCGACGTTCAGCATTTTTGCGAGCGCAGCGCCACCTTCCCCACCACGGGGAAGGTGGCCGGGAACAGCCTTACTTCGCCGGCCTCAGCAGTTTGGCCGTCGACAGCGGCATGCCGGGACCTTCGATCAGCAGGGTCTTGCCGGTCGGCTGGTTGACTTCGGTGATCTGGTAGGTGACCGACGGGATGTCGACCATCTGCTGATACCTGACGCCCGCTTCCCTCGCGATCTGGAACTGGCCGCGGACGCCTTCGAATTTCATGTTCGCCATGGCCTTGATCATCGCATCGGGTTCGGTGCCCTTCGCCTGCCTGATCGCCTCCACGATGAACAGCAACGAATCCGCTGCCTGGAAAATCAGCCGGTTCGGTTCGTTCTTGGTGCGTTCCTTGTAGGCCTGCCCCACTTCCTGCGCAAGCCTGGGCAGCTTCATCTGCGGATGGTAGAGCGCGAAATTGAGCATGTACTTGCCCGCTTCCTTCACGTTCTGCCAGAAATCGGGATAGTCGGCGAGACCGGAACTGTCGTAGAGCCAGGTTCTGGCCGTCGGCGCCACGCCCTGCTCGTAGAGCTGGTTCATCACGATATAGGCCGGCGGCGGCAGCATGATCATCAGCACCATGTCGGGCGGATTGGCACGCAACGGCAGGATCGCCGGCGTGAAATCCTTGCCGGCGCGATCGAGCGTCTCGAACTTGTACTCGATTGCGGGGGCTTTCTGCTTGAGCGCCGCAGCAACCGCCTTGGCCTGGCCGATGCCATAGTCGGTGTTCTCGCAGAACGCCACCACGCGCTTGACTCCGAGCTTGACGATGGTTTCGGCGATCGACTCGGCCACGCGCGAGCTGTAGATGGGCGCATTGAACACCTGCGGATAGCCCTTGGTCCTGACGGCGTCGGCCCAGCAGTTGGTGTTCACGTACGGAATGTTGTAGCGTTTGGCGACTTCGATTTCGGCAAGGCATACCGAACTTTGATGTCCGCCAGTCACCGCGACCACCTTGTCGCGCGTGATCAGTTTTTCGACCGCGGCGCGGCCTTTCTCCGGGATGCCCTGATTGTCTTCGTAGACCAGTTCGAGCGGCCGGCCGAGCACGCCTCCCGACTTGTTGATCATGTCCTTGACGATCTCGACGCCATCCCTCACCTGGGTGCCCTGCACCACCGAGCCCGGCGGCGATAGTGTGATGCTGATGCCTATCCTGATCGGTTCGGCTGCCTGCGCAACGGCGGCAGCTGCAACGCAAGCCGCGGCAGCGACGAGTCGCGGTAAACGGAACAAATTGCGAAACATGTGCTCCTCCCTGAGTGATGTGCGAAAACGCCCTCTCGGGAAGTATGCAATATTCGTCGCTCGGGCAGCAATAGCGCGAGGTCCGGCTCGCATGGGGGGGTGAAAGCCGCGGTTGGCGCGCGGCGATGGCGCCGAAGAAGAATCTGCCATGTGCGAGCCACCGCGCTCAGGATGCGCTTCCCGCCCAGGTCCCCCCAAGCCGACGACGGCGCGAACGCCCCAAAATAATATATGTTATAAAACAATCAGTTACATATGAAGCGGAACGCACCCGTCGCAACAATTGAACAAAATCCGCGGAAAAGCGAAATGGAATCCGCTTTCATTCCGGCCGCTCCCGGCCGACAATGCGCGCTGTTGTCAGCCGCTCGGGGGGGAGCCATGAGATCGTCATACCGTATCGTCGCACCGTTCTTCATTTTACTGTTGTGTGCCGCGCTGCCGGCATCCGCCGCCGCTTATCCCGAACCCCGGCAAGGCGAGTGGGTGGCACGCGACTTCCGCTTCCACACCGGCGAGGTTTTCGCGGAGCTGAAGCTGCATTACCGCACGATCGGCGAGCCGACGGGCGAACCGGTGCTGGTGCTGCACGGTACCGCCGGCTCGGGCGCAAGCATGCTCACCCGCGACTTCGCCGACGAGTTGTTCGGAGCGGGCCAGCCGCTCGACACGCGCCGCTACTACATCATCCTGCCCGACGCCCTCGGCACCGGGCAATCGGCCAAGCCTTCCGACGGCCTGCGCACGAAATTTCCGCGCTACAACTACGACGACATGGTGCTCGCGCAGTACCGGCTCGTGACCGAAGGTCTCGGCGTCAAGCACCTGCGGCTGGTGATCGGCAATTCGATGGGCGGCATGCAGGCCTGGATCTGGGGCACGCGTTACCCGGACATGATGGACGCGCTGGTGCCGATGGCGTGCCTGCCGGTTGCGATGTCGGGCCGCAACTGGATGCTGCGCCGCATGCTGACCCAGGCCATCCGCAACGACCCGGAGTGGAACAACGGCGATTACACCGCGCAGCCGCGCAACATGCAGCGCCATCTGCTCTACTTCGCCCTCGCCACCAATGGCGGCAACCAGGCGCTCTACCGTCAGGCGCCGAACGCCGCCAAAGCCGACGAGCTCATCGCCAAACGGCTCGCCGCACCTTTCCGCGGGGACGCCAACAACGTTCTCTACCAGTGGGAATCCTCTTACGACTATGACCCCTCGCCGGGCCTCGATCGCATCCAGGCTGCGGTGCTCGCGATCAACGCCGCCGACGACGAGCGCAATCCGCCGGAACTCGGCGTCATGGACCGCGAAATGAAGCGCATCAGGAACGGCCGCTATCTGCTGCTTCCCGCCAGCGCCGACACGCGCGGCCACGGCACCACCGGCATGGCGAGGCTCTACAAGCAAGAACTTGCGCAACTGCTGCAGCAGGCGCCACGACGCTAGCCGTCGGCACCGTTGCAGCGGGTCAAAACCCCGGCGCCGCCGGCGCCGGGGGATCTTGCCGCAAGTTGATCTGGATCAAAGAATCGCAAAAAGCTCCCTCCTCGAAGACCGATCGGCATTGACGGATCATCATATCTTGTGGATTAATCACCCTTCACCACAATATGTTGTATATCCAAGGGGGAATCATGTCATCGGTATCTTTGCTGGGCGACGAATCCCTGCCGCACGAAGTCATCAAGCGCGACGGCAGCCGCAAGCCGTTCGATGCGGCAAAAATCCTGTCCGCCGTGGTTCGCGCCGGGGTCGCGACCGGCGAATACGCGGCCGATGAAGGCCAGCGCCTGACCGAGCGCGTGCTGCGCGTCCTCGCCCATCGCCAGCGCCAGCGCACGCCGTCGATAGAAGACATCCAGGACATCGTCGAACAGCAGCTGGTCGCGGCCGGTTTCTTCACCACCGCGCGCGCCTACATCGTTTATCGCGAGCAGCGTAAAAAGCTGCGCGAGGACCGCAAAACCGTGCTCGACGTCGCGTCTTCGGTCAACGAATACCTCGACCAGCAGGACTGGCGCGTCAATGCCAATGCCAACCAGGGTTATTCGCTCGGCGGCCTGATTCTCAATGTTTCCGGCAAAGTCATGGCGAATTACTGGCTGAGCCACGTCTACCCGCCCGAAGTCGGCGAAGCACACCGCAACGGCGACATTCATATCCACGATCTCGACATGCTCGCGGGCTATTGCGCCGGATGGTCGCTGCGCACCTTTCTCGCCGAAGGTCTGAATGGTGTGCCCGGTAAAGTCGAGGCCGCACCGCCGCGGCATCTTTCGAGCGCGGTCGGGCAGATCGTGAATTTCCTGGGAACGCTGCAGAACGAATGGGCCGGCGCGCAGGCCTTCTCTTCCTTCGACACCTACATGGCGCCGTTCATCCGCAAGGACCGGCTGTCGTATCGCGAAGTCAAGCAGTGCATCCAGGAGCTGATCTACAACCTCAACGTGCCTTCGCGCTGGGGCACGCAGACGCCGTTCACCAATCTCACCTTCGACTGGACCTGTCCGGAGGATCTGCGCGAACAGGTGCCGGTGATCGCCGGCGAGGAAATGCCGTTTTGCTATGGCGAACTGCAGCCCGAAATGGATCTCATCAACCGCGCCTACATCGAAGTAATGATGGCGGGCGACGCCAAAGGTCGCGTCTTCACCTTCCCGATACCGACCTACAACATGACGCGCGATTTCGACTGGGACCATCCCAACGCCGGGCTCCTGTTCGAGATGACGGCGAAATACGGGCTGCCCTATTTCCAGAATTTCATCAAATCGGATCTCAAGCCCAATATGATCCGCTCGATGTGCTGCCGGTTGCAGCTCGACCTGCGCGAACTGCTCAAACGCGGCAACGGTCTGTTCGGCAGCGCCGAACAGACCGGATCGCTGGGCGTAGTCACGCTCAACTGCGCGCGTCTCGGTTATCTCTACCGCGGCAACGAGCAGGCAATGCTCGCGCGCGTCGACCGCCTGCTGGAAATCGCGCGCACCAGCCTCGAGATCAAGCGCAAGGTGATCCAGCGCCACATGGACAACGGGCTTTTCCCCTATACCAAGCGCTATCTCGGCACGTTGCGCAACCATTTTTCGACGATAGGCATCAACGGCGTCAACGAGATGATTCGCAATTTCACCGCGGATCAGCATGACATCACCAGCGACTGGGGCCATCATTTCGCGCTGCGGCTGCTCGATCATGTTCGCGCGCGCATCGTCGCCTTCCAGGAAGAAACCGGCCACATGTACAACCTCGAAGCCACGCCCGCCGAAGGCACGACCTACCGCTTCGCCAAGGAAGACCGCAAACGCTTCCCCGACATCCTGCAGGCCGGCACACCCGAGATGCCGTACTACACCAATTCCTCGCAATTGCCGGTCGGCTTTACCGATGACCCGTTCGAAGCGCTGGAACGCCAGGAAGAGCTACAGCGCAAGTACACCGGCGGCACGGTGCTGCATCTTTACATGAGCGAGCGCATCACTTCCGCCCAGGCATGCAAAACGCTGGTGCGACGCGCACTGGAACGTTTCGCGCTGCCGTACATCACCGTGACACCCACTTTTTCCATCTGCCCCGCTCACGGCTATCTCGCGGGGGAACACAAATTCTGCCCCAAATGCGACGATGAACTGATCGCACGCAAACGCGCCGCCTTGAAAGCGGCTTGAACGACTCAGACCAGGAGGACAAAATGAACGACATGACCGATATTCAGGCGCTGGCAGCGGAAATCGTGCTCACCGACGAGGAACGCCAGCCGTGCGAAATCTGGACCCGGGTGATGGGCTACCACCGGCCGGTTTCCTCATTCAACATCGGCAAAAAAGGCGAATTCCACGAACGGAAATTTTTCGAAGAAGCGCGCGTGAAATGATCGCAACATGAAGCTGCGCGTCGGCGGACTGGTTCCATTATCGGCCACCGACTACCCGGACCAGCTGGCAGCCGTGGTTTTCTGCCAGGGCTGCCCGTGGCGTTGCGGCTACTGCCACAACCCCCATCTCCTGCCGCGGAACGGACGCGATGAAATGCCGTGGGACGCTGTCGAGGCTTTCCTCGGCCGGCGGCGGGGGCTGCTCGACGCCATAGTTTTCAGCGGTGGCGAGCCGACGCTGCATCGAGGGCTGGCCGATGCCATGCGGGCGGTAAAATCCATGGGCTACAAAGTGGGGCTGCACACCGCCGGCATCTACCCGCGCCGGCTCGAAACGGTGCTGCCGCTCGTCGACTGGGTCGGCATGGACGTCAAGGCGCCGTTTCACCGTTATGGGGAAATCACCGGCAGCAGCGGCAGCGGCGAGCGGGCGCGGCAAAGCGTCCGGCTCGTCGTCGAGAGCGGCGTGGCCTGCGAATTCCGCACCACGGTGCATGCAGGATTGCTGTCGCAGCAAGCCATCGTCGAAATCTGCGAAGCACTTGTCGCGATGGGTGCGCGGCATTATGCGCTGCAGGAGTACCGTCCCGCCGCTTGCACCGCAGACGCGCTTTTTCCGGCCGCGAGGCACCTGCCTGACAAACCGCTGTGCGACCGGCTTGCCGCCAGATTCGATTCGCTGGTGATACGCCGGGCAGCGGCGTGACCGTCCGGGGACAGTCTACGGCATATCACGCGCCGTCGTCATGTAAATCACGCAGGAAGCACTGCAGGTGCCCGCCGCCTTCTTCCCGGCGCGAGTTTGCCGGATAATGGCGCATTGGGCCCGGAGGGGAGGCTGGCCACAGCCAAGCAGCGTTATGCCAAGCACAACAATCAAAGTTCAGGCGTTTCTCGCCAATATCCCGTTGTTCAAGGAAATGCGGCAAGAGGAAATCGACCGCATCGCCGCCGGCACCAGCGAGATCCATGTCCTGCGCGGCGACATCCTGTTCCGCAAGGGGGATCCGTGCCAAGGTTTCCACTTCGTGATCTACGGCCAGATCAAGCTCGCTTTTACCTCTCCCAGCGGCGCAGAAAAAGTGGTGGAAATCATAGCGCCAGGCCAGAGCTTCGGAGAAGCCGTGATGTTCATGGAAAAACCATACGTGGTCTATGCGCAGGCGCTTGCCGATTCGATGCTGCTGCATATCGCGAAATCGGCGGTGTTCGAGGAAATCGAACGCGATCCGCAGTTCGCCCGCAGAATGATCGCCGGTCTGAGCCGGCGGCTGCATGGCCTCGTTACCGATCTCGAAGCCTATTCACTGCATTCGGGCACGCAACGCGTGATCGGTTACCTGCTCCGGAGCGAACTTGAGCCGAACGCCACCGATGCCCCCCTCAGTGTGGAACTGCCCACGCGGAAAAGCATCATTGCCTCGCGTCTGAACCTCACTCCGGAACATTTTTCGCGCATCCTGCACGATCTCGTCGAAGAGGGCCTGATCAAAGTGGAAGGCCGCAGCGTGGTGATCCTCGATATCGAGCGTCTGCGCACCCATGAAGGCTGAACGGACCGGACCGCTCAGTGACTGGTGCCCGCTGATTTATTTATCTTGTTGAATACATTGTATTTTCCGGAAGGCTTTCGCATCGGTATGCGTTTCACCTCTTGCAGGGTGGCGGCATCGTACACCACTATCGCCCCCTCCATGTCCCACACGCTCGCCAATGCATACCTGCCATCGCGCGTGAACTCGATGTGCGCCGCGATCTTGCCGGGCGCGGGCGTCACGCTCGCCACCACTTCCAGCGTTTCCTTGTCGATCACCTGAAGGGTGTCGCGCCTGGCGCTGTTGAAAGCATCGGTCCACGCATAGCGAGTGTTTTCGTGACTGCGCATGAAGAAGCCCGCGCCGTTGATCTGGATGTTCTTGACCGGTTTCCAGGTTTTCATCTCGATCACACTCACCACGCCGTGCCTGAGATTAGGGGTGGCGAGCACCGTGCGTCCCTGCCATTCCCAGCTGATACCCGAACCGAGGTGCGGCAGCCCCGGCAGCGGCACCTCTGCGACCTTGCGCCGCACATCGAGATTCACCACCTGTCCCTTGCCGCCGCTGCGCGCAGCGCCAATCACGTGGGCATAACCCTGGTCGAAGAAAAAATCATCCAGGTATTCGTCAAGCAGCGTGCGGCGTGGATTGAGAAAGCTGCTGGTGGCAATCGCCTCGCCCATGCGATAGTCGTGCACCAGTCCTTCGTGAAGCGGCGGCGCGTTTTCATCATAGCTCACTTCCCAGATCTCCGGGATGTCCTTCAATGCCGCAACGAAGCTCCTGCGCGGCGTGGCGTCGTATACCGCGGACACGCGCGAACTGCGGCCGTTTTTATCCTGCACCTTGATTACCCTGACCGGTGAAAGATCGCGCGCGTCCAGCACCGTCAGCGTGTGCGGCAGGTAATTGGCGACCATCACGAAGCGGCCGTCGCCCGACACCGCGGCATTGCGGGTATTGATGCCGGCGCGCGCCTCGGCCACGGTCCTGAGGCTGTACAGATCATACTTGCTGATCCAGCCGTCGCGCGAGGCGAAGTAGACGTAGCGGCCGTCGGGGGAGAACTTCGGCCCGCCATGCAGTGCAAACCGCGTCGCGAAGCGCGCCAGCGACACGAAGCGGTCGCCGTCGAGGATGGTCACATGATGGTCTCCCGCTTCCACCACCACGAACAGATTGAGCGGATCGGCGTCGAATACCGGTTTGTCGCCAAGCGCATCCGGCCTCGCGTACTCGACACGCGAAGCGCGAATCTGCTCGAGTCCCCATTCCGGCAATTGCGGCAGCGGTGTATAGATAAAATCGACCAGCCCGCGGATTTCCTTCGGAGCAAGCCTGTCGCCGAAAGCCTGCATCCGGGTGGCAAATCGGCCTTCGGTAATGACCTTGCCGGCCTCTTCGCGCGACAGCCGCCCGAGATTCTCCGGCAGCAGCGCCGGGCCACTGCCACCCAGACGGTCCGCGCCGTGGCAGCTTGCACACTGCTGCTGGTAGACACCGGCTGCCGGCTGTGCCGATGCCGGCATCGAGGCGCCAACAAAAAGCAACGTCGCTGCCAGGCAGCGCGCCAGCAGCCGTTTCATCATTTCACCTCGCCCGCCGCTGGCGCGTATAAGGCGTAATACCGATGCGCTCGCGCACAGGCACTCCGATTTCCTCGTCGCTGAGATAGCAACCGGGATCCTCTTCCCACGGGTCGCCAGTCAGCTGCTGCGCCCGTACCCGCGTGTTGCCGCCGCAGATGTCGAAATAGCGACATGCCCCGCAACGGCCCTTCACCTGGCGCGGGCTGGCTTTGAGGCCGGCCATCAGCGGATCGGAAATATCGCTCCAGATCGCCGAAAACGGCCGGTCGCTAACATTACCGAGATTGTAATGCCACCACATGGTGTCGGGATGGACATTACCAACGTTGTCGATGTTGGCAATGTTGACGCCCGAGCTGTTCCCCCCCCATCGTGCCAGTCTGTCGCGCACGGACTGTTCGAGGTGCGGCAAGTTGCGTCGCACCCAGTACAGGAAGTACACGCCATCGGCATCGTTGTTGCCGGTGACGAATTCCTTGTCCACACCGCGTTCGACGTAATGCCAGCAGGTGTCAAACAGCAAGTCCATCACCCGGCGCGAAGTGTCATGACGGGCATCGGTCTTGCGGTTGATATTGCCGCGTCCGGCATAGTTGAGGTGCGAGAGATAAAATTTGCCGATGCGCTCGCGTTCGATCAGGTTCAGCAGTGCCGGCAGGTCATGCTGATTGTCCTGGGTGACGGTGAAACGCACTCCAACCTTGATGCCGGCATCGCGGCAAAGCCGGATCGCAGCAAGCGACCGGTCGTAGGCGCCGGCCTGGCGACGGAAACGGTCGTGCGTGTCCCTGATGCCATCGAGGCTGATGCCAACATAGTCGAATCCCACCCCCGCAATGCGCCCGATATTGGAACCGTCTATCAGCGTGCCGTTGGTGGACAGACCCACATAGAACCCCATGCTCTTCGCGCGTGCCGCAACGTCGTAGATATCGGGCCGCAGCAGCGGTTCGCCACCGGAGAGTATCAGCACCGGCACGCCAAATGCCTTCAGGTCATCCATCACCGAGAACACCTGGCTCGTATTCAGCTCGCCGGGGAAATCCGTATCGGCCGAAATCGAGTAGCAATGCCTGCAAGCAAGATTGCAACGACGGACGAGATTCCAGATCACCACCGGCCCCGATGGCCTCGGTGGCAAACCGTGCGCGGCCGGCTGGCGAAGCTCTCGCATGAATTGTGAAAGGCGGAACATGGCTCAGGCTTCTTCCTTCAACCGCAGGCCGGTTTTCTTCAGAATGGCGACGCTATACAGTAGTTGATGGCCATACGCCGCCTCACCGACTATCGTGCCGATGTCGGCAACCCTTCTTGCCACCTCGTCCCGCGAATGACCATGTATCATCGCAAACAGATTGTATGGCCAATGCGGCAGGCGGCGGACACGGCGGTAGCAATGGCTTACGAAAGGCATTGAACCGATGCGGCTTCCGAGATCGTCGACCCGCCGGTCATCGACATCCCACACTGCCATGCCGTTGGCCCGATAGCCCAGCGCATAATGGTTGGGCACGGCGCCGATGCGGCGGATGATGCCGCATTCCTGCATATGCCTGATGCGGGTCATGAGTTCCCGTGGTTCGATGCCGACGTCCGCCGCGACCGCATGATAAGGCTGCGGCACCAGCGGCAGTCCATCCTGCATCGCCACGATGATGCGCCGGTCGATATCGTCGATTTGGCGCATGCTAGGCCCGGAGCCTCAGCCCCACAAAATATTCCCGCAGCTTCGGCACATTCAGCACCTTGTAGCCGGTCTCGCGCTCGATACGCGTGATGGCCTGTTCGATCCCCAGTTCCGTTTCTGCCGCCAGCACGAACCACATGTTATAGTGGTGGTCGCGGCGATAGTTATGTGCCACCTCGGCATGGGCATTGACCAGCGCCGTCACTGTCTCGAAATCCGCATCCCGAACGCTCATCGCCGCCAGTGTATATGCGCCGCCCATGCGCTCCGCCTGGAAAAGCGGGCCGAACCGCATCAGCACCCCATCATCAAGCAGCCTCGCCAGACGCCCGATGAGATCTTCTTCCGCAAGGCCGAGTCGAAATGCGACATCGCGATAGGGGCGTTCCGTCACCGGAAACCCCTGTTGCAGGGCATTGATAACGGCACGATCCGTGTCATCCACCGGCCGCCACCTTTGTCGCGGATCGCAAGTAGCGCGCCCCACACTGCTTGAATCTCCGGCAACTGAACAGCACCGCCTGAGGATAGCGCGCGAGTCCATGATTTCCGTTGAGTTCTGCAATCCGGGCCGAGACCTCGTTCCGGCTGGTGCCATGGATCATGCAAAAAAGGTTATATGGCCACTCGGGAAGATGACGCAAGCGCCGGTAGCATAACGTTACATATCTGGCTTGTGCCACGCTCAAGCCAACACTGCGCACTTCTGCATCGGGCACATCCCACACCGCCATTGCGTTGGCATTGAAACCGAGCTCATGGTGCCGCACGATCACTCCGATGCGATTGATGATCCGGCTTTCCACCCACCTTGCCAGGATCGCGATGACCTCGGGTTCACTCAAGGCGGCGTAATGACCCAGGCTGGCGTAAGGGCGCACCACCAGCGGCAGCCCCTGCTGCAATGCAGCCGCAAGTGCGTGTTCCGATGCGCTGAATACAACCGGCATTGATGCCTCTTTCCGAGGAGTCCGCAGGCGTGGCGAAGCGGCGTCTGCCACAGTTCTGCCCAGAATATCGAAGCCCAGATCTGCGTGGTAAGCCTCCACCATCGGCAGCGACAGCACGCGGCCGCAATCCGCAACCCCTTCGATCCGGCGCACCACGGCATCGACATGGTGTTCATCGGAACCGGTAACGACAAACCACAGGTTGAGGCGATGTTCACGCTCATAGTTGTGATTGACCTCGGGGCAGGCGCTGACCATCCTGGCCACGTCCGGCAATCGCTCCGGCAGAACCGAAGCGGCAGCAAGCGTTGCCGCGCCGACACGTCCCGGAACAAAAGTTGCGCCAACCCGGCTTATCTTGCCGGCTGCGATGAGCCGGCCGAGCATTGAAATCACGCTCGTCTCGGCCATCCCAAGCCGTGCACCGATCTCCGCAAACGGACGCTGCACGAGCGGCAGGCCGCGCTGAAAATCGTTCAACAGGCGTTGCTCGAGCCTGTCCATCTCAGAAACCCGTGCGAAACGCCCGCGCGGAAAAAAAGATGCCGCTTGGCTTTTCCGCAGAGATTTCCGCGATCTGCATCAATCTCGCCGTGTCATAGACAACGACCCGGTCGTCGTCGCGCGCCGAGATCCATACCGCCTCGCCGCGAGGCGTGAACTCCATATGCAAAATCGCCCGTCCGGGCTTGAGTGTCGCTTCCACGGCACGCCGTTCGGTATCGATCACCTGCACGGTATCGTTGTGCGGCAGCGCAAAGTTTACCCAGACCTGCCGACCATCGGGACGCGCAATGACGAATACCGGTTGGCCGGCGACTGTGATACGGCCAACCTCGCGCCAGGTTTCGGTGTCGAGCACCAGTACTTCATGATGACCGACCGCGGGTACGAATGCAAAACGGCCCGCCATGGCCCACCCTTCGAGATGCGGCATTTTGTAGACGGGAAGCTTCTGTGCGCCCCTGCCGTAACCTTCGAGTACTCGCTTGACACCGTGCTCCGGGTGCCACAGATCGAGCATCGCCATGCCATCCTCACCGAACAGGCCAGCAAGATAATAGCGCCCATCCGGTGTCACCAGTGCGTCATAAGGCTCTTTGCCAACGTCCTTGAATTTGGTAACCACCGGCGATGCGCCGGCACCAAAATCAGCAACCCAGATCTCTCCGGCCTCGAACAGGCTGAACACGAAACGGTTGCCGGGCGCATCTTCAAGCCCCACGACCTTGGCACGCCGGCCATCCCCATAAATCGCGGGAATGTCGGCAAGCAGCTCCAGCGTGTCGGCAGTAAAAACCTTCACGCCGCCAGGACTGTAATTCGCAACGGCTACGAACTTTCCATCCTGCGAAATCGCGCCACCGATACTGTTACCGGACTGCACCACACGCCGCACAATGCGTGCCCGCAGCAGGTCGACCTTGGTCAGTCCGCCATCGCGCCCGAAGACATAGGCGTAACGACCATCGCGGGAGTAGACGATCGACGCATGCGAGAGGTCGCCCAGACCGGGCAGCCGGCCGATGGCAACACGCCGCGTGGTATCGACAAGCTGCAGCGAGCCGGAGGCGCGCTCGACCACGACACCGAGATCGCCGCTACTGCGCAGATCGGCCCCCGCGCAGCCCGCGACGAGCGCCGTCAGCACGAACAAGGTTTTAATGTGCATCCGGCATCCCCTCCCGCAGTTGCGCTGCGATCCAGGAAACCTCGGCTTCCGACAACAGCGGCCGCCACCCCGGCATCGCAGTGCCATGCCGGCCATCGAGAATGACGGCAGCCAGATAAGGCGCCGACTTGTGCCTGAGCACCTGTGGTGTCAGTGCCGGGCCAAGGCCGCCGTTCAGTGTCATGCCGTGGCACGAACCGCAATCATGGCGCACGATGTACATCAATTCGGCTTGCCGTGCGGGCGACACCGGACCCGGAGGACGGGCAACGAGCGGCTCAACAGCCATTGCCGCTGCGGTGGCAAGACCGCCACCCAGCAGCACCGCCGCGATCATGACCGGCTTCAAGGGGAAAAACAGGCGGCGTCCGGCATCGATACGCCGCCCGGCCCGTCGACGGAGCCGGCCGTCGGCTACAGCCCCAAGACCCACTTCACCAGCTTCTGGACATCGGCGTCCGGCACTGCAGCGTTGGGCGGCATCGGAACCGGACCCCAGACGCCCGACCCGCCCTTTTTCACCTTGTCGGACAATTTAGCGACAGCATCAGCCTGGCCTTTGTATTTCTTGGCCACGTCCTTGTAGGCCGGGCCGACTGACTTCTTGTCGATCTGATGGCAAGCCATGCAATTGTATTTCTTCGCCAGTGCCTCGTCGGCCATGGCTGCCGGTGCCACTGCCACGGCCCCCGCGACGACAAATATTGCCAGTATCGGTTTCATGATTCAGACTCCTTTCTCAATAGATGTCGTGTGTCGTGTTGTAAACGTTAAACTTCCCGGTAGGCGTTATCAGCCGTGGATCCTTGATTACAGCCTTGAGCTTGCGCGTTTTGTCGTCGATGACCACGACCGCCGATTCCTGGTTTTTCGCGCTCCAGACCGAAAACCAAACCTCATCGCCCTCCTTGTTGTATTCCGGCTGCACTACCCGCTTGGCCCCTTCACTCACACCCGCCCACTCCGCAATCGGCAGGATCTCGGGCGCCTTGTCGAGATTATTGATGTCGAACACCGCGACCGACTGGCTGATTTTGGCATCCGGATTGAGCGGTGTGTCCACCCACAGGTTCTTCGATTTGGGATGGGTCTTGATGAACAGCGACCCCCCGCCCTGTCCCTTGAGCGCCTGCACCACTTTCCAGGCATTTTGTTTGTGTCTCTCCGGATCGGTACCGATCAGTGAGATGGTTTCGTCACCGAGATGTCCGGTCGCCCACACCGGGCCGTATTTCGGATGCACAAAATTGGCACCGCGTCCCGGATGCGGAATCTTGCCGACCTCGATCAGTCTGACGAGCTTGCCTTCCTTGGCGTCCATCACTGCGATCTTGTTCGATTGGTTCGCCGCCACGAGAAAGTAACGCTTGGTCGAGTCCCATCCCCCGTCATGCAGAAACCTCGCGGCGCCGATCGTGGTCACCTTGAGATTATTGATATCTTCGTAATTGACGAGCAGGATTTTGCCCGTCTCCTTGACATTGACGACGAACTCAGGCTTGAAATGTGAGGACACGATCGCGGCCACTCGCGGTTCCGGATGATATTCCTGCGTGTCTACCGTCATACCCCGCGTCGAGACAATCTTCAACGGCTCGAGCGTGTCACCTTTCATGATCGTGTATTGCGGAGGCCAGTACGAGCCGGCAATCGCATACTTGTCTTCGAAACCTTTTTTCTTGTATTTCGATGTGTCCACCGAGCGCGCCTCGAGACCGATCCGGATTTCAGCGACGTTATCCGGCTTCTCCATCCACAGATCGATCAGATTCACTTTGGCATCGCGCCCGATCACATAGAGATAGCGCCCCGAGGCCGACAGCCTGGAAATATGCACCGCATAACCGGTCTTGACGATATTGACGATCTTCTTGGTATCGCCGTCGATCAGCGCCACTTCCCCGCTATCGCGCAGCGTGGTTGAAAACAGATTTTCAATGTTGTAACTATTCATCTTTTTCTTCGGACGCTGCTCCGGCGGCACGATTACTTTCCACGTTGCCTTCATTTCGGCCATGCCGAATTCCGGTGGTTGCGGCGGGGTCTGCTGAACATAGCGCGCCATCAGATCGACTTCCTTCTCGGTCAGTTCCCCCGATGTTCCCCAGTTCGGCATGCCGGCCGGCGATCCGTAGTTGATGAATACCTTCAGGTAATCCGTACCCTTGGTCAGCGTGATGTCGGGTGTGAGCGGCTTGCCGGTCGCTCCTTTGCGCAGCACGCCGTGACAACCGGCACAGCGCTCGAAATAGACTTGACGGGCGTGTTCGAATTCCGCCTTGGTCATGGGAGGCGCCTTGGGATTGATATCTTGATGCATTTCGACGCCGGCCAGCGGGGACCCCCCCGCTTGGTAGCGCAATTCCTCCTGTGTGACGCTAGGCGGAGTCTTCGGCTTTTCTTTTTCCTGCGCGAGTGCAATACCCGTTGTCAGCGGCACGGCAACCGCCGCCGTAAGAAAAATGGCGAGGTGTCTGGGTGTCATGGCTTGGCTCGGCTCCCGTTCATGTTGTCAAGAAAAAGGCAACTCATATTATTGAGCATCGTCAATTTGCCTGACGTCCACGGCCCGGCACACCGGCAAGGCAATTCCCACTGCAGTGGCGGCTCGGGCCGAGGTCACCACAAACGACGATGCATTCGTTGCCATCCATCAATACGAGCCAAAATAGCATCCTGCCAGCGCCGGTTTTATTCCTTGATACACATCAAGGTTATTCCAAAAGCCGTACCCTAGAGTAATGTCCAGTCGCGGTCGGCTAATTCAACCTTGCTGCCGGTTGCGATCATCCACCCGCCAGGTCACCGGCTGCGGATGAAAGGGAGCCTCCATTGAATGCAAATGACGGGCCGCGTTGCGGCAAAGTTTATCTGGTCGGCGCGGGGCCGGGAGATCCTGAGCTGCTGACGCTGCGCGCCTTCCGGGTGCTGGGTCTCGCCGATGTAGTGCTTTACGATCACCTTGTCAATAGCGAAATCGTCGGACTCGCGCCAAGCGGCGCGCAGCGCATCTATGTGGGAAAAGAATCCTCGAATCATGCGCTGCCGCAGCACGAGATCAATAATCTGCTGGTCCAGTTTGCCGAGTGCGGCCACCAGGTCGTGCGGCTCAAGGGTGGTGACCCATTCATTTTTGGGCGCGGCGGCGAAGAAACAGAAGCGCTGGCGCTCTGCGGCATACCCTTCGAGATCGTACCGGGAATCACGGCAGCCGCTGGCGCTGCGGCCTATGCCGGCATTCCCCTTACCCACCGTGATTGCGCGCATGCCTGCGTATTGGTTACCGGCCATCTCAAGGACGGAAGCCTCGATCTCGACTGGCAGGCACTCGCACGACCGCGGCAAACCATCGTGATCTATATGGGATTGCTGACCCTGCCGAAAATATGCCGGGAACTCGTCACACACGGACTCCCGGAAACGACGCCCGCCGCGGCGATCCAGCAAGGCACAACCGCAGCCCAGCGCGTCGTTACCGGCACGCTCGTCACGCTGCCAGGCAGAGTTTCGCAGGAAAAACTGAAAACGCCGACCTTGATCATCATCGGCGAGGTTGCCAGGCTGCATGAGCAACTCGCCTGGTTTGGCGCATCAGCCGGCCGCCTTGATCCCGCACTCGCGGTTCAAGCATGACGCCGGTGTGCAATACTCCCGCCTGAACAATCATACCGGACGAAAAAATGGAGCAGGTATTTCAGACAATAGATGCTCGGGGCTGGCAACCGCCAGAGCCGATGATGCGCGCACTGGAAGCGCTCGAGCTTCTGCCGCACGGCCAGAAGCTCGTCATGCTGATTCACTGCGAGCCGCGCCCCTTGTTCCGCATCCTCAGGCAAAACGGCTTTGATTACCGTTCCAAATTCATCCCCGAGGGCTACTTTGAAGTCACCATCTGGCATGCCTCCGACACCTTTGCCGCTTCCGCCGGTCTCGAATGAAAAATAGCGCTGACCACTACAATCACGATCAATGCGGCCACCATGTTGTGGAGAAGCGCGAGCAGCAGATTGGGCTGAAAAAGGATAATGGCAAGGCCCAGCATCACCTGTAACAGCAATGATCCCAGCAAACCCAACCCCCATGCGCGTTGCACGCCACCGCGACGCAGAAGCAACAGCGCGAGCACCGACAGACATCCTGCCGTGATCAGCGCTCCAAGCCGATGCGCCATGTGCAGTGCCTGCCGCGCCGGGTCGGACCGCCACGCCCCGTCTGCCGATATGCTCACCTCATGCCATGGGTCGAAAGCCGAAAGCGCCCAGTCAGCCGGCCACCAGATGCCATGACAGTCCGGCACGGTGCCGCAGCTCGCAGCCGCGTACCCTGTGCTGACCATCGCGCCAAGACCAACCTGCAACACGAGAACAGTCAGTCCGGTCCAGGCCCAGAGGGTGAGGCGACGATTCGTGCCACAGTGAAGCCCTCGTGCTTGATGCACGATTCGCAATCGCAGCCACCACAGCAGCGCCAGCATGGCCATGCCACCGAGCAAATTGCCAAGCGTTACCGCCGGCAATCGAGAACCTTGCGTGGCACGGCCCAGCACGGCAAGAAAAAGCACCAGCACGACGAGCGCCGCCGCAATTGTGACGCCTTCCGGCCAATCATGTCTTGTGCGAAAGCAGACAATGGCGATGATCGCGATCAGCATGCCGATGCCGGCAGCGAATAGCCGGTGCGCGGTGCGCACCGAAACAACGGCCAGGGATTGTTCCGAGACGGCTTGTTTTGCAGTGGCAACCGGTTCCATCAGTTGCAAACCATAACACGCAGGCCAGTCAGCACAACCGAGGCCGGCCTGATCGAGCCTCAAATACGCGCTGGCAGCAATCACAGCAAATGCCAGCGCCAGCGCAATGGACGTCGCCGCCTTGAGCAAGTGCATCTCGCCTTTGGGATTCCGTCGCTCCATCAGCTAGCCGACCGAGGTCAAAAAAGCATCAGAAAAACAATATTCTTCCGCAAGTCCTCGCTCAAGAAAAGCGGGAAATGCCGTATCCACCATTTTCACCGAACCGCAGATATAGATTTCGTAACCACTGAGATCCGGGAAATCCCGCAGGATCGCCTCGTGCACGAGGCCGCTACGGCCCCGCCATTGGTCCTCCGGTCTGGCTTCAGAAACCACCGGCACGAACTTGAAGTTGTCGTGCTCCCGCTGCCAGCGCTGGGCGAGTTCCATCATGTACAGATCTTTAGGTCGTCTCGCCCCCCAGTACAACAGCATCGGCCGCCGGATACCGCGATGAAAAGCGTCTTCGATGATGCTCTTGATTGGCGCAAAGCCGGTTGCGCCGGCAACAAAAACGATCGGCCGTCGGCTTTCGCGCAGATAAAACGAACCCAGCGGCCCTTCGAAGAGCAAATCGTCGCCAACTTTCATCCGGGTGAACACGTGAGTCGTAAATCGCCCCCCGGCGATCAGGCGGACATGCAGCTCGACATAACCGCCCTGATGCGGCGGATTGGCGAAAGAAAAGGCGCGCCGTTGGCCACCCGGAAGCAGGATGTTGATGTACTGACCGGCGACAAAATGAAGGCTTTCGTCGGCCGGCAATGAAATCACGAGCCGCATGACCTCATCCGAGAGCCGCTCCATGCCGGCTACGCACCCGATATAAGTCCGCACGGTTGCGGCCACAGCCGTGTCACGAGTTTCGTATTCGATCTCCAGATCGGACCGGGGAACGGCGGTACACATAAGCATCTTGCCCAGGGCTTTCTCGGTATCGGTCAGTGCGCTTTTCTGATAGTTGCCCTGGTCAACGCTGCCATGAAGGAGGATGCACTTGCATTTACCGCAGGCGCCGTTGCGGCACTCAAACGGCAGATTGATTCCGGCGCGCAGACCAGCTTCGAGAATGGTTTCACCTTCACGCATGGCGACATTGCGGTTATCGGGGTGTATCCACATCAGGAATTCCCGTTTTGCGCCCCGGTGGAGTTTCGGCGGCAGCCAGGGCATGGCCGCAAAAAACGCGGTTGCTGCAAAAAGCAGCAACCAGACCTGGCCCAGCGGCCAGATATACAGCAGCGGAAATACCATCAGATAAAACCAGTCGAGCGCAAGTCTTGTGGGCACCACACCGAAATCTGCCACACCGTCCTGGCTCAGCGCGGGTTTGACCAGCGCCAGGGCCAGCAGGGCAAACAGCAGGCCGGCCATGACAGGCCGCGGTGGACTGGTGTTTGCCTTGGGTACGCGCTGCACGTGGACCCACATCAGCAACAACACCAGCAAGGGCAGACCAATATGAATAAAAGAAAGTAGTGAGAAAAACCGGTCGTTGACGCTTTCCTGGTGGATGAAGTTGCGGATCAGCACACCATCGAATATCGGCAGCCAGTCGAGCCACTCGAAACTGCCGATGACCACGAATTGCGCCAGGCTGTCCCAGGGAAGCATGTAGCCGTTGATGCCGGAAATATAGACCAGCCAGATGAGTATCACGCCGGTTATCCACGAGAACCAGCGAAAACCGCGAAAGCGGTCGAAGGCGAAATGGCGCAGCAGATGCACAAGCATGGTCAGCACCATGGCATCCGAGGCGTAGCGATGCATGCTGCGCATGATCCCACCTGCATACCATTGATCCCTGGTCAAAGCCTCGACCGAAGCATAGGCATCGGCTACGCCGGTCCTGAAGAAGATGTAAAGATAAAGCCCGCTGACTGCCACGACCCAGAACAGGAAAAAGGTGATGGCGCCGAGGTGATAGAGCGGATTGAGCCTGCTCTCGAAGGCGGCATTGAACAGCGCCTCGATGCGCATGAACAACCATTGCATGCCGCGCTGCAAACGTTTAATCATTGCGCGGTCACTTTCTTGCCGTCGCGCACAGCGCGGATCACCACCACTACAAAAAGCAGGCCGCCGATAATGGCGATCAGCCCGCCCAGCCCCATCAATCCCATTCCCGCAATTTCGCCGCTGTTCCTCAACACCTGACCGGCGCCCGCAACCTTGCGCTGCACACCATAGCCGCCCGACCATACGAGTCCCGTGATATGCATCAGTTGTCCCGCACCGTAGAGAACGGGCTGCCAAGTGGCCAGCCTGCCGATCGGCGCGGCAAACCCGAGCTGGGGCAGCAGATGATAGACGAGCCCCATCAGGGCAAGGGTCACACCGACAATGGAACCGTGATAATGGGCTGGAATTCTAACGTTGCTGCCACTGATGAATATGCCGATCACACCACCGACCGCGAACAGCACCACCGAGGAGATCAGTGCCATGCGCAGCGGCTGTGCGTCCTCACGCATGCCGGTGTCCGGACGCAGCGCCACCAGTACCGCGAGGCTCATCGGCAGGATCGCCAGTCCGCCACCGAAGCGCATGGCCCAGGTGAGCAGATTACGGTGTTCGACCGAGGTGACGTCGTAAGCCAGATAGGCATAAGGGGTAACAAATACGCAGACCAGGGCCAGCAGGAACATCAGCAGCGCCACGCGCGGACTCAGCGGCACATGTGCTCCACAAGCGCTGATGAGCCATATCCATGCTACCAGCATGAGTAGCGTCCAGGTAAACTGCAAGGCGTGGCCGCCGCCCCAGAAAAGGATTTCATAATATGCTTTGCCGCCGAGCGATATCGGGACTGCGGCGTAGGACCAGGCAAAAGCCAGTATCGCCACGGCAGCAGAGACAGCGGCTGCGTTCAGGCCAAAGCGCAGGGCGCCACTGCCGTCGAAGCTGAGACCGAGGACCGGAGCAAGGAAAAGACTGCGCAGCACCAGCGCGGCGAAACCGGCGCCGAACACGATGAGTCCCGAGAGAAAAATCGGGTTGTCCAGCACCGGGATGTAGTTCGCCATGATCGCTTCGCCACGGCCGAAGAACGGCGCGAGCGACATCAACGCCGCCCCGAGCGCGCACCCCCCCAACGCAAGCCACCCCCAGGCCATGGCGCGCGTAGCACTGTTGATGCTCCACAGCATGCCGGCAATGGCAATGAACCACACCAGCACCGAGAGATCGACGTGAACCACCAGCGCGACATGAAAAAAGTCCGCAACGGGGAACAGGTTCTGCAAGAAAGGGGTTCGCGACAGCACCAGCAACACCGAAAACACTCCCGAACCAATCAGCGCAAGCAGGCCCAGCCACAACCAGGCCCGGGCCAGCTCGCGCCGGGCACTGTCCGGCACTTGCAATGCATAGTTGGTCAAAGGCATCATCGGCGCGCTCATTGCAGAGTGATTCCGCCCGCTCCTGTGTCGAAGTCAATCACCAGCACCTTTCCGGGCCTCAGTGCCACAGTTTCCTCGCGGCGGTAATTAAAGCCCGCATTACGCGCGTCATCGTTCAGCCGAACTGCGATGCGGTGCTCTCCTGCCGGCACGGCGAACCGGTGGTAGACGGTCGAAACACCGTCCCTCGACAGCCCGGAAGGCTTGGCAACATGACGGTAAACGGGGACGTTGTCCAGATCGATCTCGACGGTAACCGCAGAGCGTTCGCGCTGGCATTCCAGCAGCGCACGCATGTTCGGAGCCAGTTTGGCGAGTTCTTCCGGAGTGCGCTGGCGACATTCCGCGACCAGCTTTCCCTGATGGCTGAAGCTCAACTTGATCAGCGCCTGGTTGGGCGGCAGATGCTGGTAAGGCGGCGAACTGGAGAAATAGCCGATGATCAACGCAAACAGTGCGTAAAGCAACGCCTGCCCCGCCCAGGAAACTAACCTAGCCATGTGCCGCCCCTGTCGATGGGACAACCAAGGCCGCATTATGCGGCCGTTTCAGCGCCAACACCCGTCGCAAATCGTCGAGCACAGCAGCGAGTCTGGCCTCCTCGCCCTGATCGGCCCAGACAATCCGGAGCGTTTCTCGTGACACCCTCCTGCGCAAATGTGGCTCGCGTATACCAGCAAGGCGCTCTTCGGTCCAACGGTTGCCCAGACGGTAAGCACAGCCGCCTGCACGACAACCGGTCACCACTACCCCGCCGGCACCATTGCGCAGCGCATACTCGACAAAAGAAGGCGGCAGCATACCGATACAGATGAAGCTGAAACTGGCAACATCTTTTTCGGCAAGACCCATCACATCGGCGCCATGGTCGCAGCCGAAAACGACAATTTTATTTTCACTTTCGAGCTGCATGAGCCCTTGTTCCAGATCCTTTCTGTATTTCCCGATCGGCATGTCAGGCATGTCGATGCCAGATACCAGTTCAACCGTGCTACGGAAAGGCGTCGACGATGGGCAGGATCCGACACAGATGCCGCAACTGGCACAGAAACCGGGGATTACTTCAGCGAGCTGCCGCGCCGGCACCGTGCCCGGACGCGGCACCATAACGATAGCCGCATAAGGACAATCCTCGAAGCAGCGGCGGCATCCGTTGCAGTAGTCGGGATGCACCTCTGCAACCGGCTGGGGGGCGCCGCGGGGAAAAATGGGGAGGACAAACAGGAACAGGGTCGCGGCGGTAACCAGCGCCCATACCGCACCAGCCGATGTGGCATACATCAACGGCTGCCAGAACAGGTAGAACCAGTCCAACGCGAGAAGGCCGGGGACGAGGGAAATATCTGCAGCATCCTGGCTCGCAACTGGCAGCACCAAGCACAGTGCCCCCAGGGTAAGCAGCGAGCCGACGGCAAGCGGACGCGGCGGGAATACCTCGGCGCGGTTGATGCGCTGGATGTGGAACCACAGACCAAAGACCAGGAGCAACGGCACCCCGATATGGACAAACACGAACAGCGAGAACAGCCGGTCGCTGACAGCAGCCGCACTCAGGAAGTTGCGCGTCAGCGACGTGGCGAAAATAGGCAGACTATCGAGCCATTCGGCGGTTGCGACTGCAGAAAATTGCGCAAGCTGATCCCATCTCATCCAAAAGCCTACGACGCCCGAGATGTAGATAAGCCACAGCAACGGCACGCCGGTGAGCCAGGAAAAATAACGGAAGCCGCCATACCGGCCGAACAGAAATTCGCGCAGCAGATGCAACAGTGTGACGACAAGGAAGGCATCGGCGGCATAGCGGTGCAGACTGCGCAGCACGCCGCCGAGGTACCACTGTTCGCGCGAAAGCCAGCTTATGGAGCGATAGGCACCATCGACCGAGGTGTCGAGGACAGCGTAAAGATAGAGTCCACTGATGACAATGATCCAGAAGAACAGGAATCCCAATGCGCCAAGATGCCGCCATGGGTTCAGCGTGGCGCCAAATACGACGTCGAAGCCGTGTTCAATGTGACGATAAGTGACCACAGCGCCATTGCGCAGTGAATCAAAGAAGTTCATGGTCACTCGGCATTGCTTCTGCAAAGACGGATCACACCGCCGCATGCAGCGCCGGTCGGGTCGGGGTGTATCAAGCGCCCAAGCGCCTCTTCGGGCGTCTGCGCATAAGCCATTCGTTGAGGAAGAACCAGATCAGCCAGAGCAGGAATGTAACGCCGCCGGCAATTTCGAGCACGACGGCATAGCTGACGCGATACTTG
This sequence comes from Burkholderiales bacterium, assembly GCA_046313915.1. Classification (GTDB taxonomy): domain Bacteria; phylum Pseudomonadota; class Gammaproteobacteria; order Burkholderiales; family SG8-41; genus CAKKQX01. The sequence goes on from JBKBXX010000015.1 coordinate 35,932, forward strand.
CCGGTGCGCGGATCATACACCGAGCATAGTATCCGCACCCGTTCGGCGATCGAGGAAAAACTTGCGCCATCGGTAACGGGAACGCCCATAATGAGCTGCTTGAGTGGCTCAACCAGATAGTCGGCAGAATACGCTTCGCCGTAAATCTGGCGATAGATGCGCCCTTCTGCGTCAACGACGCTGACCTGCAGCAGGTGGTCGAAACCCGCCGCCGTGGCAACAAAACGGAAACCGAAGTCACGCGCAAGCTCGGGCACGATGGCAGCTGGCGGACTGAGAAACTCCCAATTGGGCAAGCTGATGCCGTACTGTGCCGCGAACGACTTGAGCGCCTGCGGTGAATCGGCAGGCTGATTGAAACCGATGCTGATCACGTTGAAACGGCCTTCGCCGAGGGCATCTTGCGCAACTGAAACCGCCTGCTGCAACGCACGGGTGGTCGTCGGGCAAACCTGAAAACAGCCGGTGTAAATGAAGCTCACCAGCAGCGGCTTGCCGCGGTAGCCCGACAAACTGACCGGTCGCCCCTCGCGATCCCGCAAGGTGTAGTTGCCGATCGTGCGCCCTACCGCGGCCTGGCTGGCACGCAAGGCGGCAGTCTGGTCCAAGGCCGTGGCAAATACTGGCGTGATGGTCACACCTTGTGCAACGTCTGCGGACGCCACGGCGGGGAAGGCCACGCAGCAATATATCGCCAGCATTGCGCCGGCATGGAAGCAGCGCCATCGGCCACAGGTGGCAAAAACGTTGCAAGTCATTGAAAATACGGTAAGATATCCTGCGTGGTTTGACCAACCGGGCGCTCAGGGTGCGGTCATCACATCCGCATCGCGCTATTTCTTCTCAGAACAGCAACGCGTCTATCATCGCCGCCAAAAGCAAAAAACTCAACTGAAACAATGACGCATGAAATGAGCTCATCGCCGTTTTGCGGCCAGGCACGCGGGCCAGTTGCCACGCCTTGCGGATAAAATAAACACCGCCGCTCAAGGCGCCAGCAAAATAAACCACGCCCGCCCCGAAGAAAACGGGCAGCAGTGAAACAGCGACCAGCACGAAAGTGCTGGCGAGCACGATGTGCGCAGCGCGTACGGTTCCGACGACCACCGGTAACATCGGCACACCTGCTGCCGCATAATCAGAGCGGTTGGCAATGGCAAGGCTCCAGAAATGGGGCGGCGTCCAAAGAAACAGCACCAGCGCGAGCAAGAGCGGTACCGCACCCGGTTCCGGGTTTGCTGCCGCAGCGCCCGCGAGCACCGCAAAACTCCCTGCCAGCCCGCCGATGACGATGTTGAGCCAGGTGCGACGCTTGAGCCAGACAGTGTAAACGATGGCGTAGAAGAATGCGCCCAGAAAGACATACAGCGCAGTGAGCAGGTTGATCGCATACCATGCCGCCGCAACCGATGCCGCGAGCATGATGCCGATCAGCACCAGCCACGCCGGAGTATGCGGAAGCTCGCCCGCAGGAAATGCGCGGCCGCGTGTGCGTGACATCAGCCTGTCGATATCACGCTCGACATACTGATTGAAGGCACCGGCGCTCGCCGCGGAGATCAGCACGGAGAGTGCGAGCACCATGAGCCGAACACTGTCCGCCCCTGCTCCAGGCGTGACGATGAAGCCGGCTACGGCCGTAACCATGATGACAAAGCCGATGCGCAGCTTGAACAGACCCAGAATCTTTCGCGCAAGATGCGTGGCGTCACTGGTGCGAAGTGTCGTATCCATGTTTGCCCGCCTCTGGTCTTCGTGTTGCCACACGAGGATGACCGGCCGCAACGTTACCGCCCCGGCCGGTGCATCACGACGTCTGTCTTACAGCATATCAACTGAGCCCCCAGACCTGGGACAGATACTTCCAGTTGATGAAGTAATACAGCACGAACGCCACCAGAAACACCATCGCCAAGGCAAACGTTCCCGGCGCGGCGAAACCGACCGACCCGTGTCCCTGGAGCGCGACGGCAGACGGGACAGGCACCACCGCCACTGTTTTCTGGCTGGGCGCGCCAGCGTCCAGTTTTTTACCCCACAGCAACGAGCCAACGGTTATGTATATGTAGAGCGCGCCCCCAATGATGGCTACCACGCCCGCGATTCCGACCAAACCCATCATCAGGTAGGCGGCGCCAGGAAACTCATAGGCAAACGGTGAACCACCCATGGCCATGTCCCAGTGGCGCCGAGAAACACCGAGGGTTCCCGCCCCCATCATCACCAGCACGAAGAAGTACATCGACAGGCCGAAAAGATAGGGTTGCACTCTCGCCAGTCCCGGGCTGATCATTTCGCGCCTGAACAGTACCGGTATCAGGAAGTATGTCAGCGCCATGAACGCGAGCGTGGTGCCGATCACCACCGTGGCATGGAAATGGCCCGGGACATAAATGGTATTGTGGATGATCATGTTCAGCTGTTCCGTGCCCATCATTACTCCGGAAATGCCACCAAGAAAGCCAAAACCGATCAAGGAAATGAACATCCCCGAGAACACCGGGTTGCCCCATGGGGCTTTTCTAAGCCACTCGAACAGGCCTTTGGTGAACCCCTTGTTCCGCTGCGCCACCTCGATGGCGCCGGGAATGGTAAGGCCGTGGATCATCGAAGCCAGCACCGCAAAGTACATGAAGTAGCTGGTATTGACCACTTTCCATTCGGTGCCCAGGCCGGGGTCCGCCAGCAGGTGGTGCGCGCTCGCCAATTGCAAAAACAGGATGTAAAGCAGAAAGGCGCCGCGACTGACGCGCTCGGACATCGGCTTGGCACCGAAGCAGATGGCAGCAATGGCGTACCAGATTGCAATGTGCGCCGCAACATTGATTTGTTGCGAGGAATGGCCAAAAGCCCACCAAATGGTGCGGTATACAAGGGGATTTACCTCCTTGACGATTCCCACCGACATGAGAAAAGTGGGAATCAGGATGATCGCGCCCGACACGATGGTAAATACGGCGATGATGGCGGCCGTAATCGCGCCAAAGGTGACCAGCGGCACCGAACCTTGGTAGGTTTTTTCGTTTTTTGCTACCACGAGTGTTCCGAAGAAAACGAAGCAGCCGATCAGTGCCCCCACCGCAAACAGAATCAAACCGAGATAGAATGCCGGTTGCGCCATCATCGGCACATAGGAGGTCATCATCACGCTCGAGTCGCCTTGGAATATGGCGACATTGGTCGTGACGGAGCCGATTACCATCAAAGCAAAGCCCAGCCAGGCAATTCTCGGTGTGGCGATCCGGCAACGCAGTAAAGTCGAGGAGCAGAAATAAAGGACCGCAATTTCGAAGAAGATGATCCAGAAAATCAGCATGTCGATGCCGTGGGCGGTCAGCACCATGTAAAAGTTGTCGGCGGCAAGCCAGTGCACCGCGGGCCACCGGGTCAATACCACCCCGACGGCGAGTATGCCGCCCACCAGCAAATAGACCACTGCCACGACGGCATTGGCCAGCATCAGTTTCTCCGCCTGGCTTTCGAACTGCAGTCCGGAACGCGGGCAAATACGGTAAGTAGTCATCGGCGTGCCCCCCTCACTTGACATAGATGCGTCCGGCCATGTTGGCATGACCTATTCCGCAATATTCATTACAGACGATGGAAAAGACCCCGGCCTGATTGGGCGTCACCTTCACCACATGCTCAAAGCCCGGCACAACCTGTATGTTGATGTTGACGGGTTGCAGAGAAAAACCGTGGTTGTAGTCCATCGAGGTAAGATGAAGACGATAGGTTTGGTCTTTCTCGAGCTCCAGGATCGGCCACCAATCCCACAAACGGGCAACGAGGTAAACGTCACTTCCTGCCGGCGGTCGTACAACAGGAATCTGCTTGTCGGTTTCCTTGCGGACCGTATACTTGTCTACTACGGCCTGCGCTTTCGCCGCGAATAGCTCGGGCGTGGTTTTGTAGGTCTCGGTCGACAGGTTCTGCTTGCCATAAATGTGCCAGCCGACCATCATGGCAAACATGATCATGCACCAAATGAAGGCGATCAGGATCCATGTCCCCTCGACGCGATCCAAAGGCTGTTTCCACCACAGTCGCTCTGACGGCGGCAATATTGCGCTCATATCGATACCCTTCTTCAGAAAATTTCGCGATGAACGGTGCGCTGACCAGCGCCGACCAG
>JBKBXX010000016.1:0-37250 GCA_046313915.1 Burkholderiales bacterium
CAAGGTGGCGATCATCAGCAAATCCGTCCAGAGCGGGGCCGACGTCGATTATCTGTTCGCGCAGGTGCTGGTCAACGAAAGCCGCGTCGACACCAAGCCCAATTGCGGCAACATGCTGGTGGCGGTAGGCCCTTTCGCCATCGAGTCCGGTCTGGTTCCCGCGCGCGATCCCGAGACCGTGGTGCGGATTTTCAATGTCAACACCCAGTCGCTGGTCGAAGCCATCGTGCAAACGCCGGGGGGCCGCGTCGCGTATGAAGGCGACACCGTCATCGATGGCGTGCCCGGTACCGCCGCCCCCGTCAAGCTCAATTTCAAAAGCGCGGTCGGCGCCGTGACCGGCAAACTGCTGCCGACGGGCAGAGCGCTGGACCGCATCGACGGCGTCGACGTGAGCTGCGTCGACATGGCGATGCCCATGATCCTGATGCCGGCGGAGCAGCTGGGCAAAACCGGCCACGAAACCGCGGCCGAACTCGACGCCGACAAGGCGCTGTTGGCCCGCATGGAAGAGATCCGCCGCAAAGCCGGCACCATGATGGGCATGGGCGACGTCTCCAATATGGTGGTGCCCAAAATCGGGCTGCTGGCGCCTCCGCGCCACGGTGGCACCATCGCCTCGCGCTATTTCGTGCCCTATTCCTGCCACAAGGCGCACGCCGTAACCGGCACGGTCTGCGTCGCATCGGCGTGCGCGATTCCCGGCACGGTGGCCAATCGCATCGCCCCCCTGGCAGCGGCGCCCCAGGGCATCGTGAAAATCGAACACCCGTCGGGCATGATCGCCATCGACCTCGATGTCGAGCTCGACCGGCCGCAACCGGTCATCCGGCGCGCTGCGCTGATCCGCACCGCGCGCCGGATTTTCGACGGCCGGGTCTATGTGCCGCACCACGTGTGGTCGGGAATAGCCTCAGCCCGCTCCGCAGCGCGAGCTCAGCCGGCGGCAGAAAAAATCGCCTAGCGTCCGCGTCCCGCACGGAGCCACGCCGCTGCCGCCACCCGATCGCATGAAAATCGCCGTCATCGGCGGCGGCTATGCCGGCATGGCAGCCGCGGTGGCACTCGCGGAACGCGGCATTGCCGCAACCGTTTTCGAAGCGGCGCCGCAACTCGGCGGTCGCGCGCGCGGCGTCGCCCGCCATGACGCCGTGCTCGATAACGGCCAGCACATCCTGATCGGCGCCTATCGCCAGACGCTGCGCCTGATCAAACTTGTCAACCCGGATGCCGGGCATGCGCTGCTGCGCCTGCCGCTCGACTGGCGGGTTCACGGCCGCTTCCGTCTGCGAGCCGCGCCGCTGCCCGCTCCCTGGCATCTGGCGCTCGCGCTGCTGACGGCACGCGGCGCGGCCTGCGGTGAGCGCGTGGCGGCGGCCGCATTCATGCGCGCCGCACGCAAAGCGAATTTCCATCTGCCGCAGGACATGCCGGTAAGCGAGCTGCTGCGGCAGCATCGGCAAGGCGCGGCGTTCACGCGCCATCTATGGCATCCGCTGTGCCTCGCCGCGCTCAATACGCCGCCGGATGCCGCCTCGGCCCAGGTATTTCTCAATGTGCTGCGCGACAGCCTCAATGCCGGCCGCGCCGACAACGAAATCCTGTTGTCCCGCGTCGATCTCTCCGCGCTTTTCCCCGATCCCGGCGCAGACTACATCCGTTCACACGGCGGACAGGTCCTCACCGGCCACAGTGTCGATGCCGTTGCCGAAGACGACAAGGGCTTTGCGGTCAGCGCGCGCGGCCAGGCATTCCATTTCACGCATGTCGTGTGCGCGCTGCCGCCGCAGCGCCTGGCCGGAGTGATCTCCGGGTTGCCTGCGCTGGGTGAAACTGCGGCCCGGCTCGAGCGCTTCGAATACCAGCCGATCTATACGATTTACCTGCAATATCCGAAGCGCGTCGCGCTGCCCACGCCCATGCTGGGACTGAGTGGCGGGCTCGCGCAGTGGGTGTTCGACCGTGAAGCGGTCTGCAACCAGCAAGGGCTGGTTGCCGCCGTGATCAGTGCCGAAGGCCCGCATCAGCACATGACCCAGGATGAACTCGCGCAGCGCATACACGCTGAACTGGAACGGCACTTCGGGCCCCTGCCCGCACCGCTGTGGCAGCGGGTGATCGCGGAAAAGCGCGCGACCTTCGCCTGCAGCGTCGGCCTGCAACGACCGGCGCAGCGCACCGCGCTGAAGAATTTTTTTCTTGCCGGCGATTACACCGACAGCGATTACCCCGCCACCCTGGAAGCCGCGGTGCGCAGCGGCATTGCCTGCGCGCGGCACATCATGACATCAACCTAGCGCCTTCAGCACCTGCTGCGGCAACGGCACGGATTTCCCTCGCTCATGATCGACCCACACGATCACCACTTCGCCGCGGGCAAAAACCGCAGCGGGCTCGCCGTCGAGGTGGATATCGTGCGTTACGGTGACGCTGCTGCGCCCGACTTTTTCGAGATAAACCGCGATCGCCACCGTCGCCGGATAAGTGATGGGTTTCAGGAACTCGCACGCCGCTTTGACGATGACCGGGCCGCAGCCGTTTTCCAGCATGGGCACGCCCAGCGCGTCGAGCCACGATATGCGCGCCTGCTCCAGGTAGCGGAAGTAGACGGCATTGTTGACATGGCCGAGGGCGTCCATGTCGCCCCAACGGACTTTCAGGATTTCGGTCCACAGCGGCTTTTTGTTCTGACTCATCGGCACGAGGACGGAATATAATGACGCCTGGTGATAACTTCATAATAACAGAGGTCCACCGTGCCTGAACGCGAATCCATGCAATACGATGTCGTGATCGTCGGTGCCGGCCCGGCGGGGCTGGCCGCGGCGATCCGCCTCAAGCAGCTCGCCACCGAGCACAATCACGAAGTGAGCGTATGCGTGCTCGAGAAAGGCGCCGAGGTCGGGGCGCACATCCTGTCGGGCGCGGTATTCGATCCGCGCGCACTTCACGAACTGTTCCCGAACTGGCAAGAGCTCGGCGCGCCGCTCAACGCGCCGGTGAGTGAAGACCGCTTTCTGCTGCTCACCGCCGCCTCTTCTTACAGAATTCCCGACTTCATGCTGCCGGGATGCTTCCGCAACCACGGCAACTACGTCATCAGCCTCGGCAATCTGTGCCGCTGGCTCGGCCGGCAGGCGGAGAACCTCGGTGTGGAAATTTTTCCGGGATTCGCCGCCGCCGAAGTGCTGTATCACGACGACGGCGGCGTCAAGGGCGTGGCGACCGGCGACATGGGCGTGGGCCGCGACGGCAAACCGACCGATGCCTATCAGCCGGGAATGGAACTGCATGCTCGCTACACGTTCTTCGCCGAGGGCTGCCGCGGCCATCTCGGCAAGCAGCTGCAGGAACGCCTGCGTCTGCGCGAAGGCGCCGATCCCCAGGTCCACGGCATCGGCCTCAAGGAACTGTGGGAAATCCGGCCTGAAAAACACCAGCAGGGGCTGGTGATCCACACCGCCGGCTGGCCGCTCGACAACGACACTTACGGCGGCTCTTTCCTCTACCATATGGAAGACAACCTGGTGGCGATCGGCTACGTCGTCGGCCTCGCCTACCGCAACCCCTATCTCAGTCCGTTCGAGGAATTCCAGCGCTTCAAGACCCATCCCGCGATCCGCCCTTTCCTCGAAGGCGGCAAGCGCATCGCTTACGGCGCGCGTGCGATCGCCGCCGGCGGACTGCAGGCGCTGCCCAAGCTCACCTTCCCCGGCGGCTGTCTGATCGGCGACGACGCGGGTTTTCTCAACGCTTCCCGCATCAAAGGCAGTCATACCGCCATGAAATCGGGCATGCTCGCCGCCGAGGCCGCGTTCGACGCGCTGAAATCCGGCAATGGCAGCGAACTTGTGGCCTATCCGCAGGCTTTCCGTGCGAGCTGGCTGTACGACGAACTGTATCGCGCGCGCAACTTCAAGCCGTGGATGAGCAAAGGACTTTTTACCGGCACGCTGATGGTCGGCATCGACCAGGTCGTATTCGGCGGACGCGCGCCGTGGACGCTGCGCCATCGCCATGCCGATCACGAAACGCTCGCGAACAAAAAGCAGGCGCGGCCGATCGATTATCCGAAACCCGACGGCGTGATCACCTTCGACCGGCTGTCATCGGTGTTTCTCTCCAATACCAATCACCGCGAAAACCAGCCGTGCCATCTCAAGCTCAAGGACCCGACGGTGCCGATCCGCATCAACCTCGAGTTCTACGACGCGCCCGAGCAGCGCTACTGTCCGGCCGGCGTCTACGAAATCGTGCGCGATGCGAACGGCGAAAACCCCCGCCTGCAGATCAACGCCCAGAATTGCGTCCACTGCAAGACCTGCGACATCAAGGATCCGACGCAGAACATCGTGTGGGTCGCGCCGGAAGGCGGCGGCGGGCCGAACTATCCCAATATGTGAAGGGCCGGCCAAGGCCGCGCCGTCAGCTCCCTCCCAGCATCGCCTTTTTCAGGTCGGCATCGGCCGGGCTCGCGCCCAGCCACACCCGCAGCAATGCCTGGTTGAATCCGAAGCCGGGAATGATGCCTTTGGTGTCGCCGTTGACCGTGATCCGCGTGCCGTGCTCGGGAAGATAGTCGAGCAGGATCGCATCGCCTGCTTTCGCTGCCTTGACCGCGCCGAAAATGCCTTCGAGCTGCCTGATCTGCTGCTCGAACGCCGCCAGTTGCTCGGGCGTATGGTTGTTTTTCAGTCCGTCATTCAGCGCCGACAGCAACTGGTCGGAGGAAAGCTCGCGCAGCAGGTGCATTGCGACGCGCTTGGGAGCGGTGTCGTTCAACACCTCGGCCGCCGCGGCCATTTTCCGCTGCAGGTAAAGCGCGCCGACATAGACCTTGAAAACGAAGCGCGTCCGCACCCCGGCGCCGTTGAGCACGAGTTCCGGTCCCGCTTCGGAGACGCGGATCCTGTCGGCCAGCCTGACGGCTTCGACCTCAGCAGCGCCAGCCCCCCAGGTAGTAAAAAAACCTATTAAAAACAATATCTTAATAACAACCTTCGGCATCGGCCGCGCTCCTTCCGGTTCCTGGTGATGCTGCTGCGCGCAGCAAGGCCATCACTTCCCGACGGGCTTCCATCACAGCGCTTCGAATACTCCCGCGGCACCCATGCCGGTGCCGATGCACATCGTCACCATGCCGTATTTTTTCTTGTGGCGCCGCAGGCCGTGCAGCAGCGTCGCCACGCGTATGGCGCCCGTGGCACCCAGCGGGTGGCCAAGCGCGATCGCCCCGCCGAGGGGGTTGACGCGGCCATGATCGAGACCGAGATCCTTGATCACCGCCAGCGTCTGCGCGGCAAACGCTTCGTTCAGTTCTATCCAGTCGATGTCGTCCTGCCTGAGACCGGTCTGCCGCAACACCTTGGGAATCGCCTTGACCGGGCCGATGCCCATGATCTCGGGAGGCACGCCAGCCACGGCATATCCCATGAAACGGCCGAGCGGAGCGAGCCCGTAGCGTTTCATCGCCGCTTCGCTCATGAGCACGACCGCGCCCGCGCCGTCCGACATCTGCGAACTGTTGCCCGCGGTGACGCTGCCTCGGGCGGCAAACGCCGGCTTGAGCCGGGCAAGCGCTTCCGGCGAAGTGTCGCGGCGCGGGCCTTCGTCGTTCAGCACTTCGCGGGTTCTGATCCCGATCTCGCGGCTGGCGAGATCGGGGAGTTTCTCGGCGACGGCGAAAGGCGTGATCTCGTCCCTGAATTCGCCCGAGTCGATGGCCCGCAGCGCGCGGCGGTGGCTCTCGGTGGCAAACATGTCCTGCTCTTCACGACTCACTTTCCACTGCGTGGCGACTTTCTCGGCGGTGATCCCCATGCCGTAGGCAATCGCGATGTTCTCCTCCTTCTCGAATATCGCCGGGCTGTAGGTCGGTTTGTTGCCCCCCATGGGCACCATACTCATGCTTTCGGTGCCGGCGGCGATCATGACATCGGCCTCGCCCAGGCGTATGCGGTCGGCGGCCAGGGCGACCGCCTGCACGCCCGAGGAGCAGAAACGGTTGATGGTCATGCCCGGAACGCTGTCGGGAAATCCGGCAAGCAGCAATCCGATGCGCGCGACGTTCATTCCCTGCTCGGCTTCGGGCATCGCGCAGCCGACGATCACGTCCTCGACGGCCGCCGGATCGAGACCGGGACACTTGTCGAGCGCCGCCTTCAGCACATGCGCCAGCATGTCGTCAGGGCGCACGTGCCGGAACACGCCGCGCGGCGCCTTGCCGACCGGCGTACGGGTGGCGGCGACGATGTACGCTTCCTGTATCTGTTTGCTCATAAAAACCTTTCTCCGTAAGCCGTGAGCAGAATAAGTCGATCCTTTCCCGCTCCCCACTCACCACTTCCCGCTTACTAATTCCTCAGCGGCTTGCCTGTCTTCAGCATATGCTCTATCCGCTCCTGCGTTTTCTGGGTGGCGATCAATTCCATGAAATGCTGGCGCTCGAGGTCGAGAAACCATTGCTCGTCCACCAGGCTGCCGCCTTCGATATCGCCGCCGCACATCACGGTCGCGATTTTGCGGCCGATCAGGTAATCGTGCTCCGAAATATGGCCGCCGGCCAGCAGGTTTTCCATGAAAGCGCGTATGGTCGCGATCGCGCTGCGCCCCGCCACCGGAATCGCCACCGGCCTGAGCGGCGGCCGGTAACCGGCCGCGGCGAGCGCGCGCAACTCGGCCTTGGCGACATCGAGCAGCTCGAAACGGTTCATCACGATCTTGTCGGCCGGCCGCAGATAGCCGATTTCGCGTGCATGTTCGGCGCTGCGGCCCACTTCGGCCATCGCCACCGCCTTGAAATATTTCTGCAGGAAAGGCGAAATGTCCGCGCCCCTGGCGTCGGCCACCGCGCGCAGCGCGAATTCCTTGCAGCCACCTCCCGCCGGCAGCAGGCCGACACCGACTTCGACCAGTCCGATATAGCTTTCCAGCGTCGCCACCGCGCGGTCGCAATGCATGAGGAACTCGCAGCCGCCACCCAGCGCTAGACCGTCGACCGCAGCCACCGTCGGCACCATCGAATAGCGCAATTGCTGCGTGGTGAACTGGAACTGCTCGACCAGATGCTCGACCTCGGCGAGCCTGCCCGCCATCAGCTGGTCGGCGACGCCAAGCTGGCGCGCCGCCTTGAGCGCCAGTGATTCCGCCTCCCGCCTGATTTTCTTGAAAAATTTCCCGACGGCCGAAGGCTGCGAGGTCTGGCCTCCCCCCGCCGGTGTTTTCTTGAGATTGGCGCCCACCGAAAACGGCGGTTCGGTCTGCCAGATCACCAGCCCCAGGTAATTGCGTTCGGCTTCATCGATCGCCCGCAACACACCGTCGAGCACGTCGTCGCCGATGGCGTGCATACGGCTCTTGAAGCTGACGATAGCGATATCGTCCCCGCTGTGCCAGCAGCGCACACCATCGGTTTCGAATATCGTCTCGCCGTACTTCACCTCCTCGCCCAGCAGGCGATCGGGGAACGGCTGGCGCCGGTACACCGGCAGCGCCGAGCGCGGCCGATAGGCATTCGCAGCCGGCGCATAGGAACCATGAGGACCGTGCACGCCACTGCGCCCCGGTTCCGTGACCCACGCCGGCAACGGCGTTGCGCTCATCGCCCTGCCCGCGGCGATGTCTTCCGCAATCCAGCCGGCGAGTTTTTGCCAGCCCGCCGCCTGCCAGATTTCGAAAGGCCCCCGCTCCCAGCCGAAGCCCCAGCGGATGGCGAAATCGAGATCGCGCGCATTGTCGGCGATTTCCGCCAGATGCACCGCGCAATAGTGGAAGGAGTCGCGAAAAATCGACCACAGGAACCGCGCCTGCGGATGGCTGCTCGCGTGCAATTGCGCGAATCGCTCCGCGGGGATTTTGTTCTTGAGGATTTCCACCATCTTCTCGTCGGCGCTGCCCTGGGCCGGGCGGTAATCGCCGCTGGCGGGATCGAAAACATGGATATCGCCGTTCTTTTTCTGGTAGACGCCGCGCCGCGTCTTCTGGCCGAGCGCGCCCGCATCGATCAGCGACTTCAACCAGGCCGGCACGTCATAATAGCGGTGCCACGGATCATCAGGCAGCGTCTCCTTCATGGTGTTGACGACATGCGCGAAGGTATCGAGGCCAACCACGTCCGCGGTACGGAAAGTCGCGCTCTTGGGCCGGCCGATCAGCGGGCCGGTCAGCGCATCGACGGTATCGAAGCCGATGCCGAACTGCTGCGCGTGATGGATGGTGGCCAGCATTGAAAACACGCCGACCCGGTTGGCGATGAAGTTGGGCGTGTCCTTGGCACGGATCACGCCTTTGCCGAGCGTGGTGACCAGGAATTTCTCGAGCTCGTCGAGGATGGCGGAATCGGTTTCCCGGCACGCGATCAACTCGACCAGATGCATGTAACGCGGCGGATTGAAAAAATGCACGCCGCAGAATCTGTGCCGCAATGCCGGCGGCAAGGATTCCGCAAGTTTGTTGATGGACAGGCCCGAAGTGTTGCTCGCGAATATCGCGTGCTCGGCGAGGTGGGGAGCCACCTTGCGGTAAAGATCGGCTTTCCAGTCGAGCCGCTCCGATATCGCCTCGATGACGAGGTCGCACTCCTTCAGCCGCTCGAGATGCTGGCCGTAATTCGCCGCTTCGATGAAATCCGCTTTCGACTTGACCGCGAGCGGGCTCGGTTCGAGCTTGCGCAGGTTGTCGATCGCTTTCAGCACGTTGCCGTTGGGATCGCCTTCCTTGGCGGGCAGTTCGAAAAGCATCGCCGGGACGTTGGCATTGACAAAATGTGCCGCGATCTGCGCGCCCATCACGCCGGCGCCCAGAACCGCCGCCTTGCGCACGATGAAAGGTGAGTTTTCCGGCATGGAAACAATTCTCCAAAATAAACCGCCAGACCATCACTAGCTTCGCACGGTCTGGCGGTATTGTCGAGCGCGGCGGCAACGCCGCAGCGGCTCAGAAGCTGTGGCGATACTGCACGCTCACGATGTCGACCTTGTTGTCGGATGTGCCGACGAGGCTGCCGCGTCCGGCGGCGACCGCGGCGGAAGGCAAGGCAGGCGGGCCGCTCAACGCGATCGACGCATCCTTCACGAACAGATGCGCATAACCGAAATCGAGCGCGCCGGCTTTCGACAGCCTGTATTGGGCGCCGAACGCGAGCCAGGTGCGATCCTGGTCGGGAAGACGCGGTGTGCGGTAGGTGTCCGAAGTCGGCGTCTGGTCATAGGCGACACCGGCGCGCACGGTCCATGCATCGCTCGTGCGGTAATTGACGCCGACGCCGACGCGCCAGGTGTCGCGCCAGTTGAAAGGCGTGGCTTCGAGCAGCACACCGCTGTTGCGGATGATGTCGAGCGACTTCAGCGTGCTCCACTGGGTCCACGTCGCATCCGCCAGCACTTCCCACTTGGGATTGATCTGGTGCTTGAACGCTGCCGAGAAAGTCGCGGGCAGCTTGAGGTCGGCAGTGACCGGGCTGTCGCCGATTTGCGCGCCGGCTGCCGCCGCAGCCGCCGGACCGAACGCGCCGCCGAGCACTGAATTCAGCAACGCCGTGCGGCCGAAATACGACACATCGCCTGTCAGCTTGTAGTTCATCGCCGAACGGTAGGAAAAACCGATGTTGGTATCGGGCGCGGGGTTGATTATCACCCCGAGGTTGAAGCCCCAGGTGCTGTCGCTGCCTTCGATCTTGTTGCTGCCTTCGGTGTTGTTCGCCACCCCGGGAATGCCACCCGCCGATGCAACGAAGCTGTAGTTTACCGCCTTGGTCAGCTCGGCTTCGACGCGCTGCCAGTTGAGGCCGGCGCCGATGGAAACGGTGTCGTTCACCTTGTAGGCGATGCTCGGATTGACGTTGATGGTTTTTATCTCGGATTTGATCGCGTGAAAGCGCCCCATCCAGTTGGCGTCGTAGTCGGTCTTGAGGCCGAACGGCACGCTCATGCCCACGCCCGCGAACAGCCGCGGATTGAGTTGCCACGACAGGTAAGCGCCGGGAATCACGGCAAGATCGCCGCCGTCACCGCCATTGCCATTGAGGGCAAAAGGCCCCGCCCCCGTGATCGTCGATACCGCCGGCGTGGTCGCCGTGTTGTTGAAAGTGGTCGATGGCTTGATCAGATGGCCCGCGACCACGAAATTCCTGCCCGGCAGGCGGGTCATGCCGGCGGGATTGAAATAAATCGTGCTCGCGTCCGCGGCCGCCGCGGCCTGCCCCGCATACGCGTTGCCCAAGCCGCTGGCGTTCTGTTCTATCAACTGGAAACCCGAAGCCAGTGCGCCGCCCGAGATTCCGGCCAGCGCCGAACAAACAGATAACAACATGATTTTATTGATATTTTTCATGAAATCCTCTCTCTCCGTTGATCATCATCGTGAAACATCAGATGAGCGTTCTTCGCTCCAGCGGCCATCTTACTCCGCGCCGCTTTTTTGACAACCGAACCAATCCGTTCCGGCTTTTCATTGTTGCGCCGATACAACGCGCGGCCGGCGATTATCATCCACCGCCACGTAGGTCAGCGTCGCTTCGGTGACCTTCACGCATTCCGCTTCGGCGGGGCGGCGCTGGGCATAGACTTCGACGTTGACGGTGATCGAAGTGCGCCCCACCCGCACCACCTCGGCGTAGATGCTCACCAGATCGCCGACCAGCACCGGCTGCTTGAAGTGAAACGAATTCACCGCTACGGTGGCCACGCGCCCCTTGGCGAGCCGCATCGCCGGCACACTGCCCGCGAGATCGACCTGGGACATGATCCAGCCGCCGAAAATATCCCCGGTATAACTGGCATCGGCCGGCATCGGCACCACGCGCAGCGTCGGCTCCTTGCCTGTCGGCAACATCGTCATGGCGGATCGCCTCCCGGTTTTTGAATCTTCACCCTTTACCTTTCACCGCCCTTCAATGTCCGGTGTACATCCGGTCGATTTCGGCGTTGAATTTTTCCATCACCTTGGCCCGCCTCAGTTTCATGGTCGGCGTCAGCAAGCCGTTCTCCACTGTCCACGGCTCGAGCGTGAGGGTCGCGCGGCGCACCTGTGCGTAGCCGGGAAACGCCTTCAGCTGCGCGGCGATGCGCGCGAGTGCGAGCTCCTCGGCCTGCTGTGAGGTCACGGCTGCCGCATCGATTCCATGTTCGGCCGCAAGCTTGTTCCAGCGTTCGCGGTTGAGCACCACCATTACGCTGAGATATGACTTGCCCTCGCCCAGCAGCATCACCTGCTCGAACAGCGGATCGCGCATGATCGCAGCTTCCATGTCGGCCGGCGGCACTTTTTCACCGGTCGACATGACGATGATCTCTTTGAGCCGGCCGGTGATGTAGATATGTCCCTGCGCATCGATGCGGGCGGTGTCCCCGGAATTGAGCCAGCCGTCGGGCTGTATCATCTGCCGCGTCGCCTCCTCGTTGTTCCAGTAGCCGAGCATGACGTTGGGCCCCCTGATCAGCAGCGCGTCCTTGTCGCCAAGCTTGACCTCCACGCCCGGCACCGGACGCCCCACGCTCGCCGGCACGTTGTCGTCGATGCGATTGGCCGAAACCGTCGGGCTGGTCTCGGTCAGGCCATACCCCTGCAGCACATTGAGCCCGAGGCCGAGAAAGACACGGGAAACGTCGAGTGAAAGCGCAGCACCGCCGGAAATGGCCGCGCGCATCCGGCCGCCGAGCCGCGCCAGGATTTTCTTCGCCACCAGCGCATCGAGCAGCGGCCATAGCAGAAACGAGGGCAGCCACGGCCCCCTGCGCTGGGAATGTTCGAAACGCGCATAGCCGATAGCGACGGCGAGCTCGAACAGCTTTTTCCTGAGCGGCGGACCCTCGTCGAGTTTGGCGCGAATGGCAGCATAGACACGCTCGTAGATGCGCGGCACCGAAATCAGGAAAGTCGGGCGTATGGTGAGCAGGTCTTCGCCCAGCTGCGGGATCGACCGCGCGTAACTCACGGTCGTTCCCGACGCCATCGGCAAATAATAACCGGCAGTGCGCTCGAGGGTGTGCGACAGCGGCAAAAATGACAGAAAGACATCCTCGTGACCCGGCGCGAGCACGCCGAGACAAGCCGCGACATTGCTGAGGATGTTGTGATGCGACAGCATCACGCCTTTCGGCCGGCCGGTGGTTCCCGAGGTATAGACGATGGTCGCGAGCGCGTGCGGATCGCGCGGTACGTGCCGCGTTTCGCCGCCGTCCTCGGGCAGCCACTCGCCTATCCATCGCAGACGCGAATCCTCTCCCGGGGCCGACAGCGCGTTCACCGCGAGAATGCGCACCAGACCGCCCAGTTGTTCGCGCACGCCGGCGAGGCTCCGCCACTGTTCTTCGCCTTCGAACAGCAGCACCTTGCAGCCAGCATCGTCGAGTATGTAGGCGGTGTTGTCGGGGCGGTCCTGGGTATAGAGCGGCACCACCACCAGTCCCAGTCCCAGCGCCGCCTGGTCGAACGCCACCCACTCCGGCGAGTTGCGCAGCATGACCGCGACGCGGTCGCCGGGGCTCAGGCCTTCTTTTTCGAGCGCCGCCTGCCAGCGCGCCACCTGATGGTTCATCTGCGTCCAGGTATAGTCGCGCCAGTTGCCATGCAGTGGATTGAAATCGCGGTAAGCCACCAGATCGGGCGTGCGCCTGACCCTTTCGCGAAACAGCCCGTCGAGGGTGACCGACGCTTCGACCGGAATGACATGGTTGGCCTGCTGTAACATGACTCCTCCTCGCCTCCTGATGAATGCGAACAGTGAGCGGCAAGTGGAAACCGGACATGCCTCGCCATTCACCACTTATTGCTTACCGTTTATCGCCTCGTTCAGTCCAGAAACAGATCGGTATAGAGGCTTGCCCCCGGACTCACGGCGTATTGGTCGAAATCGACCACGCCCTCCTCGCGCAACACCGTCTCGTCGATATAAAAATTGCCGGTCGTGTTGCGGCTGTCGCGGCACACGATCGCATAAGCGGCATCGGCCACGATCGCGGGCTTGCGGCTTGCCTTCAGTATCGCCTCGGAAAAATTGATTTCGATTGCCGCCGTGGCAATGGTGGTGCGCGGCCACAGCGAATTGACCGCGATTGCCTGCGGTTTCAGTTCCGCCGCCATGCCGAGCGTGCACATGCTCATGCCGTATTTCGCCATGGTGTAGGCGAGGTGGTCCTTGAACCAGCGGGCGCTCATGTTGAGCGGCGGCGCCAGGTTGAGGATGTGCGGATTGCCGCTTTTCGCCAGATACGGAATGCATGCTTGCGAGCAGGAGAAAGTGCCGCGCACGTTGACACCGAACATCAGGTCGAAGCGCTTCATCGGTGTTGCCAGCGTGCCGGCGAGCAGGATGGCGCTCGCATTGTTGACCAGGACGTCGATCCCGCCGAAAGCCGCTGCCGCCTCGCGCACCGCCGCCTGAATCGCGTTTTCGTCGCGCACATCAAGCCGCAAGGCCAGCGCCTTGCCACCGGCCGCTTCGACTTCCCGTGCCACGCTATATATGGTACCGGGCAGCCGCGGATGCGGTTCAGCGGTCTTGGCAGTGACCACGACGTTGGCGCCATCACGCGCGCATCTGAGCGCGATCTCCCGGCCGATGCCACGGCTCGCGCCGGTGATGAAAACCGTTTTTCCCTTGAGCGACACGCCACCTCCCCGCATCGATTGCATCACACGATCATCTCTCAGGCGCCGCGAAACCGCGGCGGCCGTTTTTCGACGAAAGCCGTCACGCCCTCGGCGAAATCGCGCGTGGCGGCACAGCGCGCGAACGCCTCTGCTTCCGCTGCGAGCTGCGCTTCGAGCAAGCCGTCGCAGGCCCGGTTCGCCAGCGCCTTGGTTTCACCGAAAGCGAGCGTCGGCCCCGTGGCGAAACGCACGACGATGGCCCGCGCCTCGACCTCGAGTTCGTGCGTCGGCACCACCCGGTTGATCAGCCCGAAACCGTGCAAAGTTCCAGCATCGACCGTATCGGACAGCAGCATCAGCTCCATCGCCCGCTGATAGCCGACCAGCCGTGGCAGAAAAAAAGTGCTGCCGCCATCGGGGCTCGCGCCGATTCTGCTATAGGCCATCGTGAACTGGGTATCGGCCGCGGCGATCACGAAATCCGCGGCCGCCATCAGACTCATGCCGGCGCCCGCTACCGCACCATGCACGCTCGCCACCACCGGTTTGGGGGTTCGCCGCAGCGCCAGGATCGCGCGGTGCAGTTCACCGGCGCCCTGCGCCGCCAGCTCCGACATGCGCGGCAGATTCTCGTGAAAGAACGCCACGTCGCCACCGGCAAGAAACGCCGGTCCTGCTCCGCGCAGCAATACCGCGCGCACGCGCGCGTCATCGCGGGCCTGCTCGCAAGCCTCGCGCAACTGCACTATCATCTGCGCATCGAGCGCATTCATCACCTGCGGACGGCTCAGTGTGATCGTCGCCACGCCGTCGGCAACGGTATAGAGAATTTTCCCGCTCATGCCCGCCTGCGCAGCGCCTCGAAAGTGACCGGCTGGGTGGTCTGATGGATTTCGGTTTTGCCGAAATCGCGGGGGAAATCGTCGACCATGATCGCTTTGCGGCGCAACTGCGCGGCGCGCTCGAGGGTCGCGGCTTCGCTTGCGCTGATCACGCCTTTTGCCAGCGCCTGTGCGACCAGATCTTCGGCCAAACCGCCGCCGATCGCGCCGGCCTGGTGCGCGGCCCGGATTTTCGCCTCGACCTCTTCTGCCGCAATCGCCGCGCGCAGCGCGACTTCGAGCACGGCAATGGCATCGTTTTCGTCCTGTGGCAGGAAAACGCCGGCGGTGAGCCGCGCGCGCGCCGGATTGGGAACGAGCATGAGATCGACGACCTTGCTGCCGAGTTCATCGCGCGGCGCGCCGAACTCCCGGCCATAAGGCAGGATCAGCGGAAATATCACGCCCCGCAGCACCCAGGCAACGAAACGGCTGGGGAAATTCTCGAACAAACCGTAAAAAGCCTCTTCGATGCCATGCAAGGCATCCTGCATCGCCCAGTGCAGCAAAGGCAGATCTTCCGCCGGCCGCCCCTCGTCCTCGTAGCGTTTGAGCACGCACGAAGCCAGATAAAGTTGGCTCAGAATGTCGCCCAGCCGCGCCGACAGGCGCTCGCGGCGTTTCAACGTTCCGCCGAGCATCAGCATCGCCACATCCGCCGTCAGCGCGAAAGCACTCGACAGACGCGTGAGCTGCCGATAATAGCGCCGGGTATGCGCATCGCCCGGCGTGCTGACGAAGCGCGCCAGGGTGAGACCCATCCAGTAGGCACGCGCCTTGTTGGAGACGATGAAGGCGAGATGCCCGAAAAAGGCGGCGTCGAAATCGCGCAGCGCCTTGCGCGCGTCGGGTTCGCGGGTCGCGGCGATTTCCTTCAACACGTAGGGATGACCGCGGATCGCACCCTGGCCGAAAATGATCATCGAGCGCGTCAGGATATTCGCGCCTTCGACCGTGATCGCGATCGGCATCTGCTGGTAGCCACGCGCCAGATAGTTGCTGGGACCCATGCAAATGCCTTTGCCGCCGTGCACGTCCATGGCATCGTTGATCACTTTCCGCGCGCGCTCGGTCAGGTGATACTTGACGATCGCCGAAATCACTGAGGGCTTCTCGCCGAGATCGACCGCGCCGGCGGTCATCACCCGCGCCGCTTCCATGAGATAGGTATTGCCGCCGATGCGGGCCATCGCCTCCGCCACCCCCTCGAAGCGGCCGACCGGCATATGGAACTGGGTGCGCACGTGGCCGTAGGCGCCGGTGGTGAGCGCGCACATCTTGGCCATGCCGACGCTGTTCGCCGGCAGCGAGATCGAACGCCCGGCGGCGAGCGAATTCATCAGCATTTTCCAGCCCTGGCCGACGTAATCGGCGCCGCCAATGACGTAATCGATCGGGATGAACACATCCTTGCCCCAGGTCGGACCGTTGAGGAACGCGGCATTGAGCGGCATGTGCCGGCGGCCGATATGCACGCCAGCGGTGGCGGTCGGGATCAGCGCCAGCGTGATGCCGATGTCATCATCCCCGCCCAGGATGTGATCGGGGTCGTAGAGGCGAAACGCCAGGCCGAGCAGAGTGGCGATCGGCGCGAGCGTGATATAGCGCTTTTCCCACGTCACGCGAATGCCGAGCACGTCCCGTCTGCCTTCCCACTCGCCGCGGCAGACGATGCCAAAATCGGGAATGCCGCCCGCGTCCGAACCCGCTGCGGGGCTGGTCAGCGCAAAACAGGGAATCTCGAGCCCTTTTGCCAGACGCGGCAGATAATGCTCTTTCTGCGCCGGGGTGCCATAGTGCAGCAGCAATTCGGCGGGGCCGAGCGAATTCGGCACCATCACCGATATCGCCGCGGTGCCGCTGCGCGTGGTGAGCTTCATGATCACTTCGGAATGCGCGAGCGCCGAAAAACCCAGACCGCCATACTGCTTCGGGATGATCATGCCGAGAAAGCCTTGATCCTTGATGAACTGCCAGGCGTGCGGCGGCAGATCGTAGAGTTCGTGCGTGATTTGCCACTCGTCGCACATCCGGCACAACTCCTCGACCGGACCGTCGAGGAAAGCGCGCTCCTCGGCGGACAGTGTCGGCCGGGGGAAAGCCAGCAGCTTGTTCCAGTCGGGATCGCCGCTGAACAGTTCGCCGTCCCACCATACCGTGCCGGCGTCGAGCGCTTCCTGCTCGGTCTGGGAAACCTGCGGCAGGATTTTCCGGAACAGACCCAGCAGCGGCCGGCTCACCAGCACGCGGCGCAGCGGTGTCGGATTCATGAGCAAAGCGACGGCGGCAAAAATGGCCCACCAGCCGTAGAGCGCGCCCCGCGACCAGCCCGAATAGACCGTGAGCAGCGCCATGCCCAGCGCGCCGGCAACGGTCCAGGCAATTGCCGGCAGGCGATGATAGGCGAGCGTCCAGGCCACGGCGACGACTGCGAGAATGATCAGAACCACGTCCATGTCTGCACCTGTCGGAGTCGGAGGATGCGCACACCGTGCGCTTGTTGTTCAAACCATCGTTACGCAGCTCGACGTTCCGGCACACCGCGTTGCCTCAGCATACACGGCTGCGATGGTCACGGCAACCGCGGGGGACAGAAGCAACTATATGATTAATATCAAAAATCTTCCGGGCCCAGCGCCAGCACGCTGTCCGCGCCGTAAACCACTGCATGCCTGAACGCCGTCGCCTGCGGCAGGACATGATCGACGTAGAAACGCGCGGTCACCAGTTTGGCACGGTAGAAACCGGCGTCGCCCTGCCCGGCGATGAGTCGTGATCGCGCGATCAGTGCCGCGCGCGCCATCTGCCAGCCGCCGGCCACCACGCCGAAAAGCTTGAGATATGGCACCGCGGATGCCGCAGCGGCTTTGGCGTCCTTGGGGTAGGTCGCGACCAGCCAGCCGGTCGCTTCTTCCAGCGCCGCAATGCCGGCTGCAAGCGAGTCCCCCATCGCGGCGAGTTCTGTCTGCCGCGCGAGCTCACTTGCGACCGCACGCATCGCAGCAATCACCGCCTTTGCCGTCGCGCCCTGTTCGAACGCTACCTTGCGACCGATCAGGTCGTTCGCCTGGATGCCCGTGGTACCCTCGTAAATCGTGGTGATGCGCGCATCGCGCAGGAACTGCGCGGCACCGGTTTCCTCGACGAAACCCATGCCGCCGTGGACCTGAATGCCGGTCGAGGCCACTTCGACCGCCTGTTCGGTGGACCAGCCCTTGACGACCGGCGTCAACAGGTCGAGCAGCGCCTGGTTTTCGCGGCGCTGCCGGGGGTCGGGATTGCGCCTGGCGTGATCGAGCGTCGCCGCCGCCACGCCCGCCAGCGCGCGCATCGCTTCGCTCTGCGCTTTCATCGACAGCAGCATCCGGCGCACGTCGGGATGGTGGATGATGGTCACGCGATCGCCACTTCGCTGGCCGATCTCGCGCCCCTGCACCCGCGTCTTCGCATATTCGAGCGCGTGCTGATAGGCGCGCTCGGCGAGCGCCACACCTTCCACGCCGACGCCGAGCCGCGCGTGGTTCATCATGGTGAACATGTATTCGAGTCCGCGGTTCTCCTCGCCCACCAGGTAGCCGACCGCGCCTTTGCCGTCACCATATGCGAGCACGCAGGTCGGACTGGCGTGAATGCCGAGCTTGTGTTCGAGCGACACGCACCTCACGTCGTTGCGCTCGCCGAGGCTGCCGTCGCCATTGACCACGAACTTGGGCACGATGAACAGTGAAATCCCTTTCACGCCCTCGGGCGCATCGGGGGTGCGCGCGAGCACCAGGTGCACGATGTTCTGCGCCATGTCGTGCTCGCCCCAGGTGATGAAAATCTTGGTACCGTGGATGCGGTAATGGTCGCCTTCGGGTACGGCGCGCGTGCGCACCGCAGACAGATCCGAGCCGGCCTGCGGCTCGGTGAGATTCATGGTTCCCGCCCACTCGCCGGAAACGAGCCTGGGCAGATAGGTCTGTTGCTGCTGCGGCGTGCCGTGGGCGTGCAGCGCCTCGATCACGCCCGAGGTGAGCATCGGGCACAGGCAAAATGCCATGTTCGCGCTGTTCCACATCTCCTGCACCGGCATCGCGACGAGATGCGGCAACCCCTGGCCACCGAACTGCGGCGGCGCCGATAAGCCGTTCCAGCCCGCCGCGGCGAACCGTTTGTACGCGCTGGCGAAACCATCCGGCGCAAGCACCCCGCCATCGATCAGTCTGGCGCCCTGAAGGTCGCCGCTGCGGTTCAGCGGATCGAGCACCTGCTGCGCGAATCTGGCCGCTTCGGCGAGCACTGCGTCGACGAGATCGGCGCTGACTTCCTCACACCCCGGAAGATGAGCGACGCTGTCGAGCCCCGCCAGCTCCTTGATCACGAACTGCATGTCCTTGAGCGGCGCGCCATACGTGGACATTGCGTTCTCCTTCGCCGAACGATGAGCCGTGAGCCGTGAGCCGTGAGCGGTAGAACCTCGGATCCTGCCTTCGGTTCGCCGCTTACCCTTTACCGCTTATGGTTTACGGCTTGCTTAAAGTTCCCGAGTCAGCTCAGGAACTGCCTTGAACAGATCTTCCACCAGCCAGTAGTTGGCCACCGAGAAAATCGGCGCCTCGGGATCCTTGTTGATGGCGACGATCACCTTGCTGTCCTTCATGCCGGCCAGATGCTGGATCGCACCGGAGATGCCGATCGCGATGTAGAGTTCGGGGGCGACGATCTTGCCGGTCTGCCCGACTTGGTAATCGTTGGGCACGAAGCCCGAATCGACCGCCGCGCGCGACGCGCCGACCGCGGCACCCAGCTTGTCGGCCAGGGCTTCGAGGATCTTGAAATTCTCGGCGCTGCCCACGCCGCGTCCGCCGGAGACGACGATGCGCGCGGCGGTAAGTTCGGGGCGCTCGGATTTCGACAACTCCCGGCCCTTGAACTCGATCCGCTGCGTCGCCGCGGCCGGCGCCACGTTTTCCACCGCCGCCGGCGCGGCACTTTCGCCCGCGGCATCAAACGCGGTGGCACGGACCGTCACGACCTTGATTTTGTCCTTGGACTGCACCGTCGCCAGCACATTGCCGGCATAGATCGGCCGCACGAAAGTGTCTGCCGACACCACCGCACTGATGTCGGAAATCTGCTGCACGTCGAGCAGTGCCGCGACTCGCGGCATGAAGTTCTTGCCGAAGCTCGTCGCCGGCGCCACGATGTGGCTGTATTTGTCGGCAATGGTGAGCACCAGCGCCGCCAGATTTTCCGCCAGCGCGTCCGCATAGTGCGGCGCATCGCACACCAGGACTTTGGCGACACCGGCCAGCCGCGCCGCAGCCTGCGCCGCCGCGCCGCACTGGTGGCCGGCAACCAGTACCGTGATGTCGCCGCCCATCCTGCCTGCGGCCGTGATGGCGTTCGCCGTGCCGGGCTTGAGCTGTGAACCGTCGTGTTCCGCTATGACCAGAATCGCCATTTAGATCACCTTTGCTTCGTGCTTGAGCTTGGCCACCAGTTCTTTCACGTCGGCGACCTTGACGCCGGCGCCGCGCTTGGGCGGCTCTTCCACCTTCAATGTCACCAGCCGCGGCGTGACATCGACGCCGAGCGCCTCGGGTTTGATCACTTCCAGCGGCTTTTTCTTCGCCTTCATGATGTTGGGCAGCGTCACGTAACGCGGCTCGTTCAGTCGCAGATCGGCGGTAACCACCAGCGGCAGTTGCGCAGTGAGCCTCTCCAGACCGCCGTCGATTTCGCGCGTGATCTCCACGCTGTCACCGTTTACCGTGATGGCGGAAGTAAACGCCGCCTGCGGCCAGTCGAGCAGTGCTGCGAGCATCTGCCCCGACTGGTTGGCATCGTCGTCGATCGCCTGCTTGCCCAGAATCACGAGTCGGGGGCTTTCCTTGTCGACGATCGCCTTCAGCACCTTGGCCACCGCGAGCGGCTGCACTTCCCCGGCAGTCTCGATCAGTATGCCGCGATCGGCGCCCATCGCCATCGCAGTGCGCAGCGTCTCCTGGCATTGCTGGGGCCCGATGGAAACCGCGACGATCTCGGACACCACCCCGGCTTCTTTCATGCGCACCGCCTGCTCGACGGCAATCTCGCAGAATGGATTCATCGTCATTTTGACATTGGCGGTCTCGACGCCGCTGCCGTCCGCCTTGACGCGCACTTTTACATACGGATCAATCACGCGCTTTACAGTGACCACGACTTTCATCGACACTCCCTGCGGAAATTGGAGCCCGTAACAAGACCGGCTATCTGCATTCAGCGGCCGTTACACCGATGCCGGTCTTTTGATGGCGCTCCCGGATGAACAAGGGGGAAAGCTGCATTTTAACGGATAGCGGCGCTCAAAGAAACGCGGATTCCAATTTGTGGATCCGGCGCGAAAGCCGCTTGCCGCCATCCCATTCAGGCCCGCGGGCAATAACACCGCATGGACTGCGGCATTGATTGCCGGTCCGTGCTCCGTGCCGGCGAAAATGCCACGGCGCTCCACGCGGTTCATCCGCCCCGAACGCAGCAGACCCTAGCGGAGTCTGAACAGCGCCATCAGCTCGCCAATGATGCCGCGCCGGAACGCCAGCACGCACACCACGAAAATGAAGCCCATGATGACCTGCACCCACGAACCCACCTTGTCGGCAAGTTCGTTCTGCAGCGTCACCACCACGAACGCACCCACTACTGGCCCGAACACCGTGCCCATGCCGCCAAGCAGGGTCATCAGCACCACCTCTCCCGACATGTGCCAGTGGGCATCGGTAAGCGATGCCAGCTGGAACACCACGGTTTTGGTTGCGCCAGCCAGTCCTGACAGCGTCGCCGAGATGACGAATGCAAGCAGCTTGTACCTCGCGACATCATAGCCGAGCGAAAGTGCGCGAGGCTCGTTTTCACG
Source organism: Burkholderiales bacterium (assembly GCA_046313915.1). Classification (GTDB taxonomy): domain Bacteria; phylum Pseudomonadota; class Gammaproteobacteria; order Burkholderiales; family SG8-41; genus CAKKQX01. The sequence continues at coordinate 21,355 of JBKBXX010000016.1, forward strand.
GATCGCTTTCAGTACTTGGCCGAAAGGCGAGTGTATGGTGCGATAAATCAAAAAAAAGCCGATCAGGAAAATCGTGAACACGAAGTAATAGAGGTTGATGTTGTCGGACAGGTCGATCAAACCGAAAAGCCTGCCGCGTGGCACACCCTGTAATCCGTCTTCACCGCCGGTAAATTTCATCTGCAACCACACGAAATAGAGCATCTGCGCCAGCGCAAGCGTGATCATCGCGAAATAGATGCCGGCCCGCCGGATCGCGAGGCTGCCGAACAGGTAGCCGAGCCCCCCCGCAAAAACCGTTCCGGCCAGGATGCCAAGCTCTGGCGGCAATCCCCACACTTTGAGCGCGTGGCCGGTGATATAGGCCGCAGCCCCGAAGAAAGCGGCGTGGCCGAATGACAGCAAGCCGGTATAGCCCAACAACAAGTTGAAGGCACACGCAAACAGCGCGAAACACCAGCCTTTCATGAGAAAAGTCGGATAGATGCCGGCAAACGGCGCAATCATGCCGGCGACGATCAGCAGCGCGAAACCGACCTGCTTGCGGTTCATCATGCAGCCTTCGCCGTGCCGCAACGGCCGCGGATACGCTGCGCACTTCCTGTTCCGCCAGCCGCCGCTTTGCCCGTCAACTCGCCCATATCAACGTTCCCTGCCGAAAAGCCCTGCCGGCCGCACCAGCAGCACAATCGCCATGATCACGAAAATCACCACCGCCGAAGCTTCGGGGTAAAACACCTTGGTCAGTCCTTCGATCAGCCCGAGGCCAAGCCCGGTCACGATCGAGCCCAGGATCGATCCCATGCCGCCGATCACCACCACCGCGAACACGACAATGATGAGATCTGCGCCCATCTTGGGCCCGACCGTGAAAATCGGCGCGGCCAATACCCCGGCGAAAGCGGCGAGCGCCACGCCGTAACCGTACGTGAGCGTGATCATCCGCGGCACGTTGATGCCGAACGCCTGGGTCAGCTGCGGATTCTCGGTGCCGGCGCGCAGATAGGAACCCAGTTTGGTGCGTTCGATCACATACCAGGTCGCAAAGCATACTGCGAGCGAAGCAACGATGACCCAGGCGCGGTATTTGGGCAGATGCATGAAGCCAAGATCGATCGCGCCGCGGAAGGCGTCGGGAATATCGTATTGCTGGCCCGAAATGCCATACCAGTCGCGAAACAGGCCCTCGATGATGAGCGCGATGCCGAATGTCAGCAGCAGCCCATAGAGATGATCCAGCTGGTAGAGGCGCTTGAGCATGGTGCGCTCGATCACGATGCCCAGCGCCCCGACCAGTAGTGGAGACAACAACAGCGCAATCCAGTAATTGACGGAAAAGCCGGAGTCGCCGATCCACTGCCCGACCTGGGTCAGGCCGATCCAGGCCAGAAACGCGCCCATCATGTACTGGGCACCGTGGCTGAAATTGATGATGTTGAGCATGCCGAAGATCACGGCGAGCCCCAGACTCAGGATCGCGTAGAACGAGCCATTGATCAGCCCGACCAGCAACTGGCCGTAAAGCGCCTGCGGCGTAATACCCAGAAGTTCAAACATGGAATCGGAGAAGCGTCAGGCGTGGAGAGCCGGCAGTCAGGCGCCCGCCCCTCCCCGGCAGGGGAAGGGGCTGGTTCTACGCCTCACGCCTCACTCCTTACTCTTCACTTTTTCAGCAACGGACATTCACTCTTGGCGACCGGCATCACCGCATCCTCGGCCTTGATCGTCTGACGGACATGGTAATAGTCCCACGGCGTTTTCGATTCCGCTGGTTTCTTCACCTGCACCAGGTAGAAATCGTGCACATGGCGCCCGTCATCACGAATTTTGCCATTCTTGGCGAAAAAATCATTGATTGGCATCTGTTTCATTTTCGCCATCACGGCTTTCGCCTCGTCGGTACCGGCAGCCTTGACCGCTTTCAGATAATGCATGGTCGAAGAATATACGCCTGCCTGCACCATCGTCGGCATGCGCTTATGCTGCTCGAAAAAGCGCTTCGACCAGGCACGCGTCTCGTCGTTGAGATCCCAGTAATAACCGGTGGTGAGATACATGCCCTGGGTCGCCTTGAGGCCGAGACTGTGCACGTCGGAAATGAACATCAGCAGGCCCGCCAGCGACTGCTTGGGCGTGATGCCGAACTCGGAAGCCTGCTTGATCGCGTTCTGCGTGTCGGAGCCGGCGTTGGCGAGCCCGATCACCTTGGCGCCCGAAGCCTGCGCCTTCAGCAGAAACGACGAGAAATCGGTGCCCGGGAACGGATGGCGCACCGAGCCCAGCACCTTGCCACCGCTGGCGATCACCACCTCGGTGGTGTCTTTTTCCAGCGCATGACCGAACGCATAGTCCGCAGTAAGGAAAAACCAGGTGTCGCCGCCCTGCTTCACCACCGCCTTGCCAGTGCCGACCGCCAGCGCGTAAGTATCATAGACATAGTGGACGTTGAGATCGGTACAGTTCTTGCCGGTGATCGGTGTCGAGGCAGCACCGGAAACGATGGTGATCCGGTTCATCTGCTTTGCCACCGGCATCACCGCCAGCGCGGTGGAAGTCGTCACCAGGTCGCCGATCATGTCGACCTGGTCGCGTTCGAACCATTCGCGAGCGCGATTCGAGGCGACGTCGCCCTTGTTCTGGTGATCGGCAGACACCAGCTCGATCTTGAACGCGCGGCCTTTTTCCTGCGCCCGGAAATCCTCGATCGCCATTTTCGCCGCCAGCACCGAACCGGCGCCGGCGAGATCGGAATACGTTCCCGACAGGTCGGTCAGGATGCCGATTTTGACCACGCCGTCGGAAAGCTTGAGCGCGGACGCCTGGCTTTCGGTTTTTTTCTGCTGCGCGAAAGCAACACCAGCCGCGAGCGACAGCACCGCAGCGCTGACCACTGAAAACATCCACTTGCGTTTCATTTCAGTCCTCCTTTGAAAGTGACAGACGGGGATTCAAATGCCCAGCAATTCATGCAAACGGTTCATTTTCGACTGCAACTCACCCACGCTCACGGCCTCGACGACGCGCCCGTGCTCGATCACGTAGTGCCTGTCCGCCAGCGGCGCGGCGAAGTGGAAGTTCTGCTCGACCATGATGATGGTGTAACCGCGTTCCTTGAGCCCGCGGATCACCCGTGCGAGCGACTGCACGATGACCGGCGCGAGTCCCTCGCTGATTTCGTCGAGCAGCAGCAGTCTCGCACCGGTGCGCAGAATGCGGGCGATGGCAAGCATCTGCTGCTCGCCGCCCGACAGCCGCATGCCGGGACTCGACCTGCGCGCGGCGAGATTGGGAAACATCTCGTAGATTTCCGCCACCATCATGCCGCCGCTCGCCACCGCTGGCGGCAACAGCAGATTTTCCTCCGCAGTGAGGCTGGCGAAAATGCCGCGTTCCTCGGGACAGTAACCGATACCGAGGTGGGCGATGCGATGCGTCGGCATGGCAACGGTCTCGCGGCCGTTGACCATGATCGAACCGCTGCGCTTGCCGGTCAGCCCGAGAACCGCGCGCAGCGTCGTGGTGCGACCGGCGCCATTGCGACCCAGCAGCGTCACCACCTCGCCGCGATTCACCACGAAATCAATGCCGTGGAGAATGTGCGACTCGCCGTAAAACGCATGCAGGCCAGTGACCCGCAGCATTTCCGTATTCGGAGTAAATGCACTGGTCACGCCGCCACCCCTACATACGCTTCGAGCACACGGGGATTTTTCGAAACCTCGTCATACGGCCCTTCCGCGAGCACCGCGCCATGCTGCAACACGGTGATGACGTGCGACAGGTCGGCGACAACGCTGAGATTGTGCTCGACCATGAGGATGGTGCGGTCGGCGGCGACTTTTTTTATCAATTCGACCACACGCCCAACGTCTTCATGCCCCATGCCCTGCGTCGGTTCGTCGAGCAGCATCAGCTCCGGGTCGGCCGCAAGCGTGGTCGCGATCTCGAGCGCCCGCTTGCGCCCGTAGGGCAGCTCCACCGTCATCATGCCGGCGAATGGCGCGAGGTCCACTGCTTCCAGCAATGCCATGGCACGTGCGTTCAGCGCATCGAGCGTTCTTTCCGTTTTCCAGAAATGGAAAGAAGTGCCGAGCCGGCGCTGCAGCCCGACGCGGACGTTTTCCAGCAACGAAAGATGCGGGAAAACCGCCGAAATCTGGAACGAGCGGATGATGCCGCGGCGCGCGACCTGCGCCGGCTTGTCGCCGGTGATATCGACGCCGTTGTAAAAAATGCTGCCGCGGGTCGGCTGCAGGAATTTGGTAAGCAGGTTGAACACCGTGGTCTTGCCCGCACCGTTGGGGCCAATCAGTGCGTGGATCACGCCGCGCCTGATCCTGAGGTTGACGTCATTGACCGCGACGAAACCCCTGAACTCCTTGGTGAGTCCGCGTGTCTCGAGAATATATTCGCCACTCATCGGAACCCCGCTTCAGTCATGGGCGCGGAGTTCGCGCAGCAAAACATCGGCATCGACGCCAAGGATGTCACGCAAAGACCAGCCTGTTTTCTTCCTGGCGCTGGCGGCGTTCCGGCAAGTCGGAAAGTTGACCGTTCCGTGCTTTTTGTATGGCCATGATCTGTTTTTCCAACCTATTCTATTCTATCGCGCTCGCCGATTTCGCCTGCTCGCGCAGCACAAATTTCTGGATCTTGCCGGTCGAAGTCTTGGGCAGCGGCCCGAATACCACCTGTTTCGGCACCTTGAAATGCGCGAGGCGCGCGCGGCAGTGTTCGATGATTTCCTGCTGCGTCGCATACATGCCCTCTTTCAGTTCGATGAAGGCACACGGCACTTCGCCCCACTTGGCGTCCGGCATCGCCACCACCGCCGCCGCCATCACCGCCGGATGACGATAGAGCGCATCCTCGACTTCGAGCGAGGAAATGTTCTCGCCGCCGGAAATGATGACGTCCTTGGAACGGTCCTTGATCTTGACATAGCCATCAGGCTGGACCACGGCGAGATCGCCACTGTGGAACCATCCGCCGGCAAAGGCCTCCGCGGTGGCCCGGGGATTCTTGAGGTAGCCTTTCATGGTGAGATTGCCGCGAAACATGATCTCGCCCATGGTTTCACCATCCTGCGGCACCGGTTGCATCGTCGCGGGATCCATCACCGTCATGCCCTGCTGCATGTGGTACCACACGCCCTGGCGGCCGTTGAGCTGCGCGCGTTTTTCCAGCGGCAGGGCATTCCACTCCTCGTGTTTGGCACACACCGCTGCCGGACCGTAGGTTTCGGTGAGACCGTAGACATGAGTGATGTCGAAACCCATTTTTTCCATGCCCTCGATCACCGATACCGGCGGGGCCGCACCGGCGACCAGACACGATACCGTGTGGTTGATGCCCTGCTTCATTTCAGCCGGGGCATTGAGCAGCAGATTGTGCACGATGGGCGCGCCGCAGTAATGCGTCACACGGTGTTCGCGAATCAGGTCGAAAATCATTTTGGCGTCGACACGGCGCAGGCAGACATTGGTTCCGGCGGCGGCGGCAACGGTCCATGGGAAGCACCAGCCATTGCAATGAAACATCGGCAGCGTCCACAGATAGACCGGATGCTGCGGCATGCCCCACGAGACGATGTTGCTGATCGCGTTGAGATAGGCGCCGCGGTGGTGGTAGACCACGCCTTTGGGGTTGCCGGTGGTACCGGAAGTATAGTTGAGTGAAATCGCGTCCCATTCGTCGTCCGGCATTTGCCACGCGAATTCCGGATCGCCGCGCGCAATGAATTGCTCGTAGTCCGTGGCGCCGATCGGTTTTCCGCTGCTGAATTCCGGATCATCGACGTCGATCACCAATGGCCTGACCGCGACGAGTCCGAGGGCCTGCTCCACGACGGTGGAAAATTCGCGATCGGTGAGCAGCACCTTCGCTTCACCGTGCTCGAGCATGAACGCGATGGCGCCGGCATCGAGCCGCGTGTTGAGGGTGTTCAACACCGCGCCCGCCATCGGCACGCCGAAATGCACTTCGTACATCGCCGGCACGTTGGGCAGCATCGCCGCCACGGTGTCGCCGACACCTATGCCGTGCTGGTGGAGCGCCGAGGCAAGCCGCCGGCAACGCTCATAGACCTCGGCCCAGCTGAAGCGCCGCGCGCCATGGATTACCGCAGTGCGCTGCGGGTAAACATAGGCAGTCCGTGCGAGCAGCGACAAAGGCGTGAGCGGCGTGAAATTCGCCGCGTTCTTGTCGAGACCGACGTTATACGGGTTGATGCGGACCAACTCCTCCTCCCTGCTTCTGGCGCAACCGCGGACTGATCAGCTATCCAGTATGAAGGCGTTATCGATGGCGTGCCACGGCTTGGCCTGCAAAACTTTACCGACTCGTCACCAGGTTTTCAACCCGTTGTTTTGAATGAAGAAACTTACAGAAATCTTACACCACGAAAGCATCGCGCAAACGCGCCACCGCCTGCTCCACGCGTTCCACGGCAAAAATCTCGAGTCCTGCGATCGCCTGCTTTGGCTTATTGGCTTTCGGAATCAAGGCCTGGGTGAAACCCAGCTTGGCGGCTTCCTTGAGGCGTTCCTGGCCACGCTGCACCGGACGCACCTCGCCGGCAAGCCCGATTTCGCCGAAAACCACCAGCCGCGACGGCAAAGGCCGGTCGCGCAGCGAAGACACCACGGCCATCAGCACCGCCAGATCGGCGGCCGGTTCGGTGATGCGCACCCCACCTACCGCGTTCACGAACACGTCCTGGTCGAAACACGCGATGCCAGCGTGACGGTGCAGCACTGCGAGCAGCAGCGCCAGCCGGTTCTGTTCCAGTCCGACGGTCAGGCGGCGCGGATTGGGTGCGTGCGCCTCGTCGACCAGCGCCTGGATCTCGACCAGCATCGGGCGCGTGCCTTCCTGGGTCACCATCACGCACGAACCGGAAACCTCGCCGCCGTGCTGCGACAGGAAAAGCGCCGAAGGGTTCGATACCCCCTTCAACCCCTTGTCGGTCATGGCGAACACGCCCAGTTCGTTGACCGCGCCGTAACGGTTCTTGAAAGCGCGGATCAGACGAAAACTCGAATGGGTATCGCCTTCGAAATAAAGCACGGTATCGACCATGTGTTCCAGCACGCGCGGCCCGGCAAGCGCACCCTCCTTGGTGACGTGGCCGACGAATACGACCGTGGTGCCCCCCGCTTTCGCCAAGCGCGTCAACTGCGCCGCACATTCGCGCACCTGCGCCACCGATCCCGGCGCCGACTGCAGCGCTCCCGAATACAGCGTCTGGATCGAATCGATCACCGCGACTTCCGGCTTGTCCGCGATGATCAGCGACTGGATTTTCTCGAGATTGATCTCGGCCAGCACGTGCACGTGCTTCGCATCCAGCCCGAGCCGCCTCGCGCGCAACGCGATCTGTTGCGGCGACTCCTCGCCGCTCACATAGAGCACGCGGCGGCTGGCGCCGATTTCGGCCAGCGATTGCAACAGCAGCGTCGACTTGCCGATACCCGGATCACCACCGATCAGCACCACCGCACCCGCAACCAGCCCGCCGCCAAGCACGCGGTCGAATTCGGCGATGCCGCTGCTCACTCGGGCCTCCTCGCGCGCCTCGATTTCCGACAGCCGCTGCAGGCTACCGGTCTCCGCGATCAGGCTGAAGCGGTTGCCGCCGGGCGCGGCTTCGGCAACGGTCTCGACCAGCGTGTTCCATTGCTGGCAATGCGGACACTGGCCCTGCCATTTCAGGACCTGGCCGCCGCATTCGGTACACGTGTAGACAGATTTGGGTTTTGCCATGGGTCAGCCGCTGCGCCATCGGCAGCGATCGGTTGGCCGTATCAGCAGGGCGTCTGGTCCTGCGCGTCAGCAGACGTAGACGCGGTCTCGGCAGCCGCCCATCTGGCGAGTTCGCATTCGAGGTTGCGAACCCGGTTCTGCAGGTTGCCCAGCAGCATCACGGCCAGTATCGAAGTCACGGCATAGACCCCGACCGCAGTGCGCTCGGCTTCCCCGAGCGGGCCGAAAGCGCGGTGCGGCGGCAGAAAAAAATAGTCGCCCAGTAACAAACCCGCCACTGCCGCCAGCATCCCCGGCCCCAGCCCGCCGTACCACGCCGCGACCATTGCCGCCGGCAGGAAAAAGGCAAAAGGCAGGCGATTATCGAGTCCGCCGTAGAATTCGAAACGCAAAACGAAAGCAAGCACCACCAGTCCAGCCGCAACGACGTAACCGTTAAGGCGCGACCGGCGGAGCTTGGAGAGCCCCCCATCGTGCGCCTTTCCGACGGCTTTGCCGGAAGCCGCCGCTGGAACCACTTTCGGATCGCGCATGCCCTCCCCTGTCCCGAATTGAGCAAAGCCCGGAAATGATACACCGGTACCGCACACTTGCCGCAGGATGCGCACAAATATTCGCGCGGACCGCGCTGCCGGTCCCGTTTCCGGCAGCGGCTCACTCCTGCTCGATCACCGGCACTCGGGGTGCCAGCGCGCACAGCAGCTCGTAGCCGATCGTGTCCGCGGCGCGCGCCACGTCCTCCACCGGATTGCCCTCCCCCCACAGCACGACGCGCGAGCCGACGCGGGCCTGCGGCACCTCGGTGAGATCGACACACAGCATGTCCATCGAGACGCGGCCGACCGTTCCGGTGAGCCGGCCTTCGACCGCGACCGGCGTGCCGCTCGGCGCATGGCGCGGATAGCCATCGGCATAGCCGCAGGCAACGATGCCGATGCGCATATCGCGTTCGGCGCTGAACACCCCGCCGTAGCCCACCGTGTCGCCGTGCCGCAGGTGCTGGATGGCGATGATCTCGCTCGCCAGCGTCATGACGGACCGCAGGCCGAGCGCGGCGGCGGGCCGATCGGCAAAAGGCGAGCTGCCGTAGAGCATGATGCCGGGCCGCACCCAGTCGCAATGAGTCTCGGGATAGCGCAGAATCGCCGCCGAATTGGCATAGCTGCGCGGCAGCGCGCTGCCCGCCGCAAGCTGCTCGAGCCCCGCCATCTGCCATGCCACGCCACGCGCATCGTCGGCGCTGGCAAAATGCGTCATGAGCGTGATTTCCCCGATGGCGGGATTGGACTGCAGCGCAGCCAGCGCCGCCGCAAAACCGTCGCGCGCAAAGCCGAGGCGGTTCATGCCGGTGTTGATTTTGAGCAGCACGCCCAGTCCGGCGCCTGCCGGCAAGCCTTCAAGCCACCGAAGCTGTTCGTCGCTGTGAACCACCGTATCCAGCCGGTATTGGGCCAGTAACGGCAGATCGCGCGCATCGAACAGGCCTTCGAGCAATACGATGCGCTGCCGGTATCCGGCCTCGCGCAACCGTACCGCAGCGTCGAGTTCGAGCAGCGCGAAACCTTCGGCGCCGCTCAACGCCCGCGCCGCCCGTTCGACCCCGTGACCGTAGGCATTGGCCTTGACCACCGCCAGCACCCGCGAGCGCGGCGCGTGCCGGCGCACCACCGCGAGATTGTGGCGCAAGGCGTCGAGATGAATGGTGGCGGAAAGGGGACGGGGCATGGTTCAAAGGTGAAAAGCGGGGTAAAAGCCGGACTCAGGCATCGGCCGGATCGCGAGAGATCGCTCTGCCGCACTCGGTCATGAGTCCTTCAGTTTTTCATAATGGCGGGCAAACAGCGCTTCCAGTTCGTCTATCACTTCGGTCGCGGGGCGCCCCCCGAGCGCGTGCTGCGCCACGTATTCGGAAGTCTCACCGAGCAATTTGCGGCGGTCGAGCATCGGGTAGGTCCGCGTCAGACGTTTGATCGCCATCACCACCGTCTCCGCGGCAGGCCGCGCAATGGGTTGGGGTGCGGACGTCGCAACCGACTCGGCATCGCCGTCCCGCGCGGCGCGGGACATCAGGAATTCAGCGAACTCGATCAGCGTCTGCCGCCGCCGCTCATCGAGCGCCTCGAACAGTTCGAGCAGCCTTTCCCTTTCACCCTTCACTTCTCTTCGCCCTGCACCGGATTCAACATAAACACCGGCATCTTGCGCCGCTCGCGCATCAGGTCGAGCGCCGCTACCAGCGCCATCGCGATGCGATCGGTGGTGCGCTGCGATTCCTGCCACTGCGCACGCGCCTGCTCGAGCACTTCGCCGATGTTGTCGGGCAGCGGCCGGCCCTCTTCCATGATCATGTCTTCCACCATGCCCGGCTTGAGTTCCGGGCGAAACAGCATACCGTAGGCGAGTTCGCCATCGCGTATCGCGATCCACTCGCCGGACTCGTCGGTCAGGATCGGCGTCACGGCCGGCGGCAGCTCGACCCGTCCGTTCACCATCACCAGCACCTTCCTGCCGTCGGCCGCAACGGCCACCGGATCGTCACGCCCGCTAGCGGTAGCGCGCGCCGTCGTCCAGTAGGCGCGCTGCGCCGGCTGCGCGCAAGCAAAGCCCCCTGCTGCCTGCGCCACCAGCAGCCCGCCGGCGCCCAGACCCACCACCGGCCGCCGTGCGCGCCGGAATGCGGTGATCAGCTTCAGCTCGTCGTCCCACCACGGGCAATGTTCGTGATCGGTCACGGCGTAAGCGCCGCCCAGCAGCCACAGCGCGTCATACTGCAATGCGCCGGCGGGCAGCGACTGGCCCGTGAAAGGGCGAAAATAGTTGAAACCGATGCCACGGTTTTCGAGCTGCTTTTCGATGCCGCCGAGAAATTCCGAATAGGTGTGCTGCACCACCAGAAACTGTTTCATGCCGTGCCGGCGATCTGCCTCATGCGGGCAGTCGCAAATTCGACGAAGGCGTCGAGCAGTTTGGAACGGAATTTCTCCTTGGGATAGACCAGGGACAGCGTCCGCATCAGGCGTGGCTTGAGCGGCACCGCGACCAGCAGCTGGAGCTTGAGTTCCTTGACGACGGTGGTGCGCGATACGATGGAAACTCCGATTCCGGTCGCGACCACGCCCTTGATCGCTTCCGGACTGCCGAGTTCCATCACGATATTGAGATCGTCGGGCGACACCTGGCACTGCCGCAGGTAGTTATCGGCGAATTCCCGTGTCCCCGAACCGCTCTCGCGGCTGACATAAGGCTCGTTCACGAGCTGCTGGGGCGTGATGCTGCTCTCCGCCGCCAGCCGGTGCCCGGGGGCGCAGATCACCACCAGCTCGTCGTCGCAGCACACCTCGGTGTACAGGCTGGGCAGGTGCGAAGGCGATTCGATCAGGCCGACATCGAGTGAATAATCGGCAACGCGGTTTTCTATGGTCTCGGAATTGGCGACCGTCATGTGCGTCTGCACCTGCGGGTGGCGCGCCTTGAATTCACCCAGCACCTGCGGCAGCATGAATTCGGCGATGGTGGTGCTCGCGCCCAGCAGCAACGGCCCGCTCATGGCACCGGTCAGCTCGCCGACGCGCGTTTCCATTTCTTCCGCCAGGTCGAGTATTTTCTCGGCATACTCCATCACCAGCCTGCCGGTGGGCGTCAATGCGATCTTGCCGTGGCTGCGCTCGAAAAGCCGGGAATTGAAATGCTCCTCGAGCTGCTTCACCTGGAAGGTCACCGCCGGCTGGGTCATGAACAGCTGTTCGGCCGCCTTGGTGAAGCTCAGCTGCTTGGCAACGGTATAAAAAACCTGTAGACGTCTGTCAGCCATGGGGTCGGTGACAGGGGTGGAGTAAAAGGCGGTTCCGCCCGGCTCGGGCAAATCCGGTGGCCGGCGCGAGGCGCCCTTCTGCCCCTGGTTCCATATCCTCGATCAAAATGGTTTAGTATTCAACCACATTTCATCGGGCAAGAGTAGCGTGCATGGGCAAAACCTGGACAAAATCCGATCTCGGAGGCGGCGGCCTGCAAAGCGCCAACCTCAAACTTGCCGCGCTGCTGAAAAAACACCGCACGGCCTACGCCCTGCTGGCACTGTTCCCGCTGGGCGCGCACCGCGGTTACCTGCGCGACCGGCGCGGCGCTTGGCTCTACCGTGCGGTAAGCCTGCTGTGCCTCGCGGCCTACCTGCTGGGCGAGTCCGCCGTCAGCCTTGCGCTGTTCGCGGCGCTCGCCGGGGGCGCTGTCTACGACCTGTTCCACGTCGACCGCTGGGTCACGCGCCTCAACAAGCAGTTGCGCATGCAGGTCTATCTGGGCCAAACCGCGGGCGCTCCGCCCGGCTTCGAAGGCCACCACCGCGATAAAACCGACAAAATTCAATGAACTGTGGTATAAAACGGCGGTTTAACCGATAACGGCCCCGTTTCGCCCCGCTTCGCCCCCCATGCCTTTCGGCTTCTACATCATCATGGCGGCGCAGTTTTTCTCGTCGCTCGCCGACAACGCCTTGCTGGTCGCCGCCATCGCGCTGCTGATGCAGATGCACACGCCGGAATGGATGACGCCGCTGCTCAAATTCTTTTTTACCATCTCCTACGTGGTGTTCGCGGCGTTTGTCGGTGCTTTCGCCGATTCCATGCCCAAAGGTCGGGTGATGTTCATCACCAACACCATCAAGATCGCCGGCTGCCTCACGATGTTTTTTTATGAGGCAATAGGCCACACCAATCTACCGGGCTACGTCGTCGTGCTGTTCGCCTATTCCATCGTCGGTTTCGGCGCCGCCGCCTATTCGCCCGCCAAATACGGCATCCTCACCGAATACCTGCCACACCAGAAACTGGTGATCGCCAATGGCTGGATCGAGGGCCTCACGGTCGCCTCGATCATACTCGGCACGCTGCTCGGTGGCGCACTCGTCAGTCAGGCCATATCGCATCGGTTGCTGGCATTCGACCTTCCGCTCATCGAAACCGGCATCGACACCGCGCCCGAAGCCGCAATCGCGATCATCGTCGTTTTTTATGCCATTGCCGCGATTTTCAATCTCTACATCCCGGACACCGGCGTCGATCATCGCCCGCCGAGCAAGAATCCGTTTTTTCTGGTCCACGAGTTTGCGCACTGTGTGAAACTGCTGTGGACCGACAAGCTGGGCCAGATCTCGCTCGCCACCACCACGCTGTTCTGGGGCGCGGGTGCAACGCTGCAGTTCATCGTGCTCAAATGGGCCGAGATCGCGCTCGGCTACTCGCTGTCGCAGGCCACCATGCTGCAGGGCATCGTCGCGGTCGGCATTGCCGCCGGCGCGATCATCGCGGCCAGAGTCATCCCCCTCAACCGCGCAGCCAACGTCGTGCCGATCGGCATCGGCATGGGATTGATCGTGATCGCGATGAATTTCGTCAACAGCGTGGCCGTGGCGATCCCGCTGCTGGTCCTGATCGGCGCCCTCGCCGGATTCTTCGTCGTGCCGATGAACGCGCTGCTGCAGCACCGCGGCCACATCCTGATGGGCGCCGGACATTCGATTGCGGTGCAGAATTTCAACGAAAACCTGAGCATCCTGGCGATGCTTGGCATTTACGCGCTGCTCATCAAGCTCGATTTCTCGATCCACACCGTGATCGTGCTGTTCGGACTGTTCGTGGCGCTCGCCATGGCGCTGGTGCGTCAGCGTCACCTGCGCAATCTGCGCAGCGGCTTGCCGGCGATTCCGTCGGACGCGCGCCACTGAAACCCGTCACACCGACCCGTTCGGGATTCGATCTTTTCCGCCTTGGAAATGTGCCGGACATGAGGCCGACGCATTCCCGGGCTAGACCGGCTGATATCTCAGCCGCTTCACTTTCTCCATGTTGACGCCTTCGATGCGGATCAGTCGCGTCGAAGCCACGCGTCTGGGCGAATGCAGATCGCCTTCGTTGTAGACGTGGGCGACGCCGGGGGTAAGCTTGTAGGTCCGGATCCAGCGCACTTTGCCCGGCCGGTCCGGGGTTGCCGGTTCCAGCAGCTCGTAATCGCTCATCTCGGTCTCGCCCTGTGCCTGACCGTAGATCGCCCACGACGGACCATGGTCGTGCGGCGGGCTTTCCTTGGCGCCGCGGTAATGGTGAGCGAGGATGCAGAAACCCAGTTCGGGATCTTCGTAGAGCACCTCGCGCTCGGATGTGCGGTCGTTGAAATGTCTGTCGACGAATTCGCGGTCTTTCAGCATTTCCTGCAACAGGTCACGGACTTTTCCGCGCCCCGCCGGACCGGGTTCGGCTTTCAGAATGTCATGACACGCGGCAGCGAAGCCTTCGATGGTGTGCGTCATTCGATTCCCCTCCTCGATGGTGAGACCGTATTCTGCACGACCATCGGCTCTGCGCAAAGCGGGGACGCGCTTCGCGCCGTTCAGATTCCGGTCCCGGCAAGCCAGTCGCAGACCGTTTTCGCGAACGCGCTTTCGACCCCGTTATAGAAATGATCGCCGTCCGGGATCACGGCGAGCGTCGCGCGCGCCCCGACGGCTTCGGCCACGGCTTCCGCCGGATAGAGCTCGGTTGCTTCCTTGCTTCCCCGCAGTGCCAGGATGGCCCCCGGATAGCGGCGGGCATTGTCGACCGTGTCGGGCACGTTGTGCGACAAATCGACCCAGCTCGCGGCGGTGATCGCGTACCACCACCCCTTCAACGCGATCATCTGCTCGCCGCGGCCTGCGGCGAGCAGGCGCCGCGCCTCGGCGTCGACCACGTCGTGGTGCTCGGCGGCAAGCATGCCGCGACGCGAGCTTTGCACCAGATAGTCGCGCCCGCCGCTGCCGGCCGAGCACAACGCCAGCGCTGCGATGGCATCCGGATGGCCGGCCGCGTAGGCGGCAGCAGCGATGCCGCCGAAGCTGTGGCCGACCAGCACGATTTTCGAAAAACCGCGCCGCTCGAGTTCGGCGATGCCGCCGGCGATATCGAGCTGGCTGTCGCCGAAACGTTCCCACGAGCCGCCGTAGGATTCGCGGCCGTTGCGTATGCCGCCGAGATCGTGGCCGCGGCGGTTCATCGCAAGGCAGCTCCAGCCGAGCGCCGTCAGATACGGCGGCAGAATGCGTGCCGGTCCGGTGTAAAAATTCATGACCTTGCCGTGAACCAGCAAGACCGCGCGCGCTCCCGCCTTGCCGTCGGGCGTATACACCAGCCCGTCGAGCGGGAAACCGTCGGCGGCATGAAACGTGATCAGTTCGGTATGCATGGCGAAAGCCGGGAAGTGGAAAATGGGAAATAAATAGCGGGAAGCGGGGGCAAGCGGTTGAGACGGTTCAGCAGCGGATGAGTCGCGTCTGCGGCATGCCGGCGGCGAGGTAGACATCCTGCGGCCCGGCGCCGCCGGCGACCGCCACGCGGATATGCTCCGGACTCTGCGTACGATAGAGCATGCCGCAGCCGCCGCGACCCGCGGCGCGCTCCATCACCACGAAATCCGCGGCAAAATGGTCCTCGGCAACGCGCGCAAGCTCCCACAGTCTGTGCTGGATGTCGCGTTTGGTGAGTCCCGCCTCGTGCAGCGAACGCGCGTGATTTACGCCGAGCAGCAGCAGCGCGCCGTCGCCGCCGCCGTACATCGGCGGCATGTTGGTCGCGATCTGACGCAGGATTTCCTCGGCGCCGACGCCTTCGCCGCCCGAAATATTGCAGTAATTGGACGCCTTGAAAGCAGTGATGGTGCTGTCCTCGCGCCTGAAACCCTGATCGACGTGGAAAGGGGACCACGGATTCTCTTCCTCGTTTTCGCCGCAGAGGAAGCTGTAGCGCAAAGGTGAGGCGAAACTCGACTTGGAATAGACACCGGGAAGCGCGCCGCCGACGTTCTGCAGGATCAGTCGGATGGCACGGCCGATGGTCGCGTTCGCGCGCCAGCCGGGACCCAGACAGCCGCTGCCGCAATTGATGTCGAGCCGATGGCGGATCGGACCATTGACCAGGAAAAAAGGCGTCATCGGGTTGGTCGTCACCTGGATGAACTCGAGCGGATAAGCGCGATCGGTGATTGCCTCGAGCGCGGCGATGATCACCGGCATGTATTCGGGACGGCAGCCCGCCATCACCGCGTTCACCGCAATCACTTCGACCGTGGCTTGGCCTTTGCGCGGCGGCAATACCGCCACGACATCC
>JBKBXX010000017.1:0-37071 GCA_046313915.1 Burkholderiales bacterium
GCGAACGATGAGGCGGCGGCACTGTTTCCGACAAAATTGTCCGGGCCCGGGGCAGCATGTCGGACTTGACCGGATCCATGTGCCAAGTGCATGATCTGAAATGTTTGTTTTCCCTGCATGGCTATGCAGAACGTGCAAAAAAATCGCTCGTGTAATACTCATCATGGCTGAGAAATCCGGCCGCAAGCCGCGTATCCTGATCGTCGATGACGACAGCATGATCCGCTCGTTCCTGAGGCTGATGCTGCGCGAAGACGGCTACGAGGTGGTCGGCGAAGCCGGATCCGGCGAAAACCTGGTCAACCTTTGCCGGGCTACCCGTGCCGAGCTTGTGCTGCTCGATATCAATTTGCCGGGGATCGACGGCTTGCAGGCGCTCGAAACCCTGCGTAACGCGCATCCCGAAATGCGGGTCATCATGATCAGCGCCGAAGCCACCCTCGACCGAGTGCAGCAGGCCATGGCAAAAGGCGCGCGTGGCTTCATCGTCAAACCCTTCAATGCCGGCAAGGTCCTGAGCGATATAGCCGCCTGCCTCTGAAAGATGCGCATTTGCGGTCGCGAGACTGCCCGCGGCCGGGATTTCAGGAGCCAACGCCCTGATTTCATTTGAAGCAGCGCCGCGATTCCGCTAGAATGCCACATCTTTAGGCGCGTAGCTCAGCTGGTTAGAGCACCACCTTGACATGGTGGGGGTCGTTGGTTCGAGTCCAATCGCGCCTACCAATTTTTTGATGGTAAACCGGGAAATCACCGATTTACGCGAGGAGTCAGAAAGGCGGCGCGGCGCGCGGCCGGTCTGGCTCTTGTTTTTTGAGCGTTGAAATGCCGAACATACGCCTTCCCGACGGATCGACAAAAGCATTCGACCAACCGGTCAGCGTCGCCGAGCTCGCGCAAAGCATAGGCGCCGGGCTTGCCAAGGCGGCGCTCGCCGGCCGCGTCAACGGCAAGCTCGTCGACACTTCGTACCGCATCGAAAGCGATGCCGATGTCGCCATCGTCACCGACAAGGATCCCGCCGGGCTGGAAATCATCCGCCATTCGACGGCGCATCTGCTGGCGCACGCGGTCAAAGAGCTTTTTCCGGAGGCCCAGGTAACGATAGGACCGGTGATCGAGGACGGGTTCTATTACGATTTTTCCTACAAGCGGCCGTTTACGCCCGAAGATCTCGCCGCGATCGAGCAGCGCATGGCTGAAATCGTCAGGCGTGATCTCCGGATCGAGCGCCAGCTGATGCCGCGCGACGCGGCGATCGCCTTTTTCAAGGAGATGGGCGAGCGCTACAAGGCCGAGATCATCGCTGCGATTCCCGCCGGCGAGGAAATTTCGCTCTATCGCCAGGGCAACTTCGTCGATCTGTGCCGCGGGCCGCACGTGCCTTCGACCGGAAAACTCAAGGTCTTCAAGCTGATGAAGGTCGCCGGCGCCTACTGGCGCGGGGATTCGAAAAACGAGATGCTGCAACGGATCTACGGCACGGCGTGGAGCAGGAAGGAAGACCAGCAAGCCTATCTTCATCGCCTGGAGGAAGCCGAAAAACGCGACCATCGCCGACTCGGCCGCAGCCTCGACCTGTTTCACCAGCAGGACGAAGCGCCGGGCATGGTGTTCTGGCATCCCAAGGGATGGGTGATCTGGCAGGTGATCGAGCAGTATCTGCGCCGGGTGGTGCACGACGCCGGCTACCAGGAAATCCGCACTCCCCAGATCATGGACCGTTCGTTGTGGGAGCGTTCGGGGCACTGGGAAAATTTTCGCGAAAACATGTTCACCACCGAATCGGAATCGCGCGATTACGCGATCAAGCCGATGAACTGCCCGGGCCATATCCAGGTCTTCAACCAGGGCATCAAGAGTTATCGCGACCTTCCGCTGCGGCTTGCCGAGTTCGGCTCCTGCCACCGCAACGAACCCTCGGGCGCGCTCCACGGCCTGATGCGGGTGCGCAATTTCGTGCAGGACGACGCGCATATTTTCTGCAGCGAAGACCAGGTGCAGGGCGAAGTGAGCCAGTTCATCCGGCTGCTGCAGCGGGTCTATGCCGATTTCGGCTTCGACGACGTGCTGGTCAAGCTGTCGCTGCGGCCGGCGAAGCGTGTCGGCAGCGACGAGCAATGGGACCGCGCCGAAGCCGCGCTCGAAGCCGCGCTCAAAAACATGGGACTGCCTTTCGAAGTGCAGCCGGGCGAAGGAGCGTTTTACGGCCCCAAGATCGAATTTTCGCTCAAGGACAGCCTGGGCCGAGTCTGGCAGTGCGGCACCATGCAGCTCGATTTTTCGATGCCGGGGCGGCTGGGAGCCGAGTTTGTCGCCGAAGACAATACCCGCAAGGTGCCGGTGATGCTGCACCGGGCGATCCTGGGTTCGCTCGAGCGCTTCATCGGCATCCTGATCGAGCATTACGCGGGCGCCATGCCGGTGTGGCTTGCCCCCGTGCAGGCGGTGGTCATGAACATCTCCGAACACCAGACCGATTACGCCCGGCAGGTGGCGGCGGCGTTGCGCAATGCCGGTTTACGCGCCGAAGCCGACTTGAGGAACGAGAAAATTTCCTATAAAATTCGGGAACATAGTTTGCAGAAGCTGCCCTATCAGGTCGTCGTGGGCGACAAGGAAGTGGCGGCACAGAGGGTTGCCGTGCGTAGCCGCAAAGGCGAAGACCTGGGGCAAATGACCCTGGAGGCTTTCATTGCCCGTCTCGAAGCCGAGGCGGCGCAAAAAGGTCGCGCGGCTTGAGATTGACGAAACGAGGGAGTTTTTCTAATAGCTAAGGAAGAAGAAGCCCGGATCAACAGCGAAATCACCGCGCTGGAGGTCAGGGTCATAGGTGTCAACGGCGAACAGCTCGGCATCATGAGTCTCGCGGCTGCCAACAAGCTGGCAGAGGAGGCCGAGCTCGATCTGGTCGAAATCGCACCCACGGCGAAACCGCCGGTGTGCCGCATCATGGATTACGGGAAGTTCAAGTACCGTGAGAGCAAGAAGCGGCACGAGGCGAAGCTCAAGCAGAAGCAGATCGTCGTCAAGGAAATCAAGTTTCGCCCGGGAACCGACGAAGGCGATTATCAGATCAAGCTGCGCAATCTGATACGTTTCCTCGAGGAAGGCGACAAGACCAAGATCACGCTGCGGTTTCGGGGACGTGAAATGGCGCATCAGGAAATCGGGGTGCGGCTGCTGGAACGGGTGAGAGGCGATCTCGAACCGTACGGCGTAGTCGAGCAGTTCCCGAAGATGGAAGGGCGGCAGCTCGTCATGGTGCTGTCGCCGAAAAAGAGCGGCAAGCCCGCCGCGGCCGCGGCCAAACCGGCAGCGGTGCCCAAAAAGGCCGAAGCGGAAACGCCCAAGCCACGCGCTGCGGCCACGAGGGCCGAGGGCGGCGAGTCGAGAGCGAATGCGGCGGGTGTCGCAGGAGCCGAGAAGAAGTAGTTGTCCGGGTTTTGTGAAGTCCCTTCGCAACGGAGGGCACCCGGCGCTAAGCTAAAACAGGAGTTGTCATGCCGAAGATGAAAACCAAGAGCGGCGCTGCAAAGCGCTTCAAGAAGTTGGGAGGCGGCAAGTTCAAGCGCGCCAGCGCGAATCTGCGCCACATCCTGACCAAGAAAAGTACCAAGCGCAAGCGCCACCTGCGCGGCACCACCACCGTGCATTCGACGAATGCGCGCGCCGTGCGTGCCATGTTGCCGAACTAGGAGAATCCGCCATGCCAAGAGTCAAACGTGGCGTAATCGCCCGCGCCAGCCACAAGAAAGTGCTGCAGCAGGCCAAGGGTTTCCGTGGCCGCCGCAAGAACGTATTCCGCATCGCCAACGAAGCGGTGATGCGTGCCGGTCAGTACGCCTATCGCGACCGTCGCAACAGAAAGCGCGTTTTCCGTTCGCTGTGGATTGCGCGTATCAATGCCGCCGCGCGCGAGCACGGCATGACTTACAGCGTGTTCATGAACGGACTGAAGAAAGCCGCGATCGCCGTAGACCGCAAGGTGCTTGCCGATATCGCGGTGCTCGACAAGCCGGCTTTCGGCAAGTTCGTCGAAAAAGCGAAGGCCAGTCTCGGCGCCTGAACCATGGCGCGGGAAAAAGGGGGCTGTTGCGGCCTCCTTTTTTTCTGCGTACCTCCCCTCGTCCGATGCAAGACCTTGATCTGATCGTCAACGAAGCGCTTGCGCTGTTTTCGACCATCGACGATGCCGATCGGCTCGAGCAGGCCAAGGCGCGCTATCTCGGCAAGTCGGGCGCCTTGACCGGGCTGTTGAAAGGGCTCGGCAAAGTGCCGGCGGCGGAGCGTCCGGCAATGGGCGCGCGCATCAACGCAGCCAAGGAAAAACTGGAGGCCGCGTTGCGCGAACAGCGCGAGCTCATCCAGTCGCGCAAGCTCGAAGCCAGGCTGCGGGAAGAGTCCCTGGACGTGACGTTGCCGGGTCGTGGCCCCGGACATGGCGGCCTGCATCCCGTGACCCGTACGCTCGAGCGCATCGAGCAGCTTTTCCGCACCATGGGCTTCGAAGTGGCGGACGGGCCCGAAATCGAAACCGACTACTACAACTTCACCGCGCTCAACCAGCCCGAAAATCATCCGGCGCGTTCGATGCATGACACGTTTTATCTGGAAGACGGCAAGCATTTGCTGCGCACGCACACTTCGCCGATCCAGATCCGCTACATGGAAAAAAATCGGCCGCCGCTCAAGATCATCGCGCCGGGACGGGTCTATCGCGTCGATTCGGACGCCACCCATTCGCCGATGTTCCACCAGGTCGAAGGGCTGTGGATCGACGAGCACATCACGTTCGCCGATCTCAAAGGGGTGCTGGCGGATTTCTTCAGGCGTTTTTTCGAGCGGGATGACCTGAAAGTGCGTTTCCGACCGTCGTTTTTCCCGTTTACCGAGCCCTCGGCCGAAATCGACATGAGTTTCGGCGACGGCTGGCTGGAGACAGGGGGCTGCGGCATGGTGCATCCGAATGTCCTGCGTAACGTCAATATCGATCCCGAGCAATATCAGGGTTTTGCCTTCGGCCTGGGGCCGGACCGTCTGACCATGCTGCGTTACGGCGTGAACGACTTGCGTCTTTTCTTCGAGAACGATTTGCGCTTCCTGAAACAATTCAACTGAAATCGCGGATGAACGCAGATGATGTTTCTGGTTTTGTCGGCGTCCATCAGCATGTATTGGCGGTTGCTGACTCATGAAGTTTTCTGAAAACTGGCTGCGCACTTTCGTCGACCCGCCGCTTTCCAGCGGGGAACTGGCGGATGCCCTGACCATGGGTGGCATCGAGGTCGAGGCCATGGAGCCCGTCGCGCCGGCCTTCGATCACGTGGTGGTCGGCGAGGTACTCAGAGTGGAGAAACATCCGCACGCCGACCGTCTGACGGTATGCGAGGTCGACGCCGGCACTGCGACGCTGACGATAGTCTGCGGCGCTCCCAACGTCCGCCCCGGCATCAAGGTTCCGGTAGCGCTCGTCGGCGCGCGCCTTCCCGGCACCGAGATCGGGGCTGCGACGGTGCGCGGGGTCGAGTCCCGCGGCATGCTATGTTCGGCGAAGGAACTGGGGCTCAGCGCCGATGCCTCGGGCTTGCTGATCCTGCCCCGCGACATGCAGACGGGCGCCGACATCCGTCAAGCGCTCGATCTCGACGACCAGATCCTGATCACCAAGCCGACGCCCAACCGCGGCGATTGTCTTTCGATCGTGGGCATGGCGCGCGAAGTCGCGGCGATCACCGGCGCCGCCATGCGCGGCATCGAAACCGCCGCTGCGGCGCAAAACGCCATCGACGACGTCATCGAGATCACGCTCGATGCGCCGCAGGCGTGCCCGCGTTACTGCGGCCGCCTGGTGCGCGGTGTCGATGCCGGGGCGCCGACGCCGCACTGGATGGTGCAGCGGCTGGCGCGCAGCGGCATCCGCGCCATCAGCGCAATCGTCGACATCACCAACTATGTCATGCTCGAACTGGGACAGCCGCTGCACGCTTTCGATGCTGTGAAACTCGAAGGCGGCATCCATGTGCGCTTTGCGCATGCGGGAGAAAAACTGACGCTGCTCAACGAGCAGACCCCCGCGCTGACGCCGGATTTCCTGGTGATCGCCGACGATCGCAAGGCGCTGGCGCTGGCGGGCATCATGGGCGGGGCGCAGAGCGCGGTCGGCGCGGGCACCAGCGACATTTTCCTCGAAAGCGCATTTTTCGATCCCGGTGTGATCGCCGGCAAGTCGCGCATGCTCGGCTTTGGCTCGGATTCCGCCTACCGTTTCGAGCGCGGTGTCGATTTTTCGGGAACGGCGAATGCCCTGGAACGGGCGACCCGGCTGGTGCTGGAGATCTGCGGCGGCAGGGCCGGGCCGATCAGCGAAGCGCGCGCCGGGTTGCCGCAGCGCAAGCCGGTCGCTTTGCGTCTGAAGCGTGCCCAGCGGCTGCTGGGAATCGAGCTCGATGCTGCCGCGGTCGGCGCCATTTTGCGGCGCCTGGGTTTCGAGTCCACTGCCTTGCAGGACGAATTCCGGGTGACGCCGCCGGCTTACCGCTTCGACATCGCGATCGAGGAAGACCTGGTCGAGGAAGTGGCGCGCATCCACGGTTACGACAACATTCCGGCTGCGATGCCGATGGCGCATGCCGCGATGCTGCCGGTGCCCGAAGCCCGGCGCGATGCGGCTGCCATCCGCCAGCTGCTGGCGGCGCGCGACTACCAGGAAATCATCACTTACAGCTTCGTGGAACGCGCGTGGGAAGAGGATTTTTGCGGTAATGCCTCGCCGGTGGCGCTTGCCAATCCCATTGCCAGCCAGATGAGCGTAATGCGTTCGAGTCTGATAGGTGGTCTCGTCGGCAGCGTCGCATTCAATGTCAGCCGCAAGCAGACACGAGTGCGCCTGTTCGAAATCGGGCGCTGTTTCGCGTGCGCCGCAGCGGGCGGTTATGCCCAGGCGCTGCGGGTGGCAGGGATTGCCTACGGCGATGCGCTGCAGGAACAGTGGGGCAGTCCGGCGCGGCGCGTCGATTTTCACGACGTGAAAAATGACGTCGAGGTGCTGCTGGCGCCTCGCGGCGCCCGTTTCGAAGCCGCCGCCCATCCTGCGTTGCATCCGGGCAAGTCGGCGCGTATCGTGCGTGAAAATATGACAATCGGGTGGATCGGGGAATTGCATCCGCGCTGGCAACAGAAGTATGATCTGCCCCTTGCGCCGGTTCTGTTCGAGCTCGAGCTCGAGAGCGTCGCCGCGGGGCGCTTGCCGGCCTACAGGGAGATTTCGAAATTTCCGCCGGTCAGGCGCGATCTTGCCGTAATCGTCGACGAGAACGTGAACTATGACACGATCAGGGAGGATCTGCGTTCCGGGCAACCCGCGATAGTGACCGAAATCGAGCTGTTTGACATATACCGCGGTCCGGGCATAGAAAAGGGCAAAAAAAGTCTTGCATTCAGGGTGTTATTGCAGGATACTCAAAAAACTTTGACCGATGCGGAAGTCGATTCCGCGGTCTCGCAGCTGGTCCAGATTTTGCAACAACGTTTCAACGCGAAACTTCGTTGAAAAGGGGAAAACATGACTTTAACCAAGGCCGAACTTGCGGACCTCTTGTTTGAGAAAGTAGGTTTCAACAAGCGTGAAGCCAAGGACATGGTCGAATCGTTTTTCGAGGAAGTCCGGACCGCGCTGGAGGAAGGGCGGGGCGTGAAGCTGTCCGGCTTCGGCAATTTCCAGTTGCGCGACAAGCCGCAGCGCCCGGGCAGGAACCCCAAGACCGGCGAGGAAATCCCGATCACTGCGCGGCGCGTGGTGACGTTTCATGCATCGCAGAAGCTGAAGGCGATGGTGGAACAGCATTTCCATGCAGCAAAACCACAATCCTAAGACACCGTTGCCGCCGATTCCGGCGAAGCGCTACTTCACCATCGGCGAAGTCAGCGAATTGTGTGGCGTCAAGCCGCACGTGCTGCGGTACTGGGAACAGGAATTCACCCAGTTGAAGCCGGTCAAGCGCCGCGGCAACCGGCGCTATTACCAGCACCACGAAGTGCTGCTGATCCGTCGCATCCGCGAATTGCTCTACGATCAGGGCTTTACCATCAGCGGCGCGCGCAACCGGCTCGACGAACTGGCCGCCGAAACACCGCTCAAGCCGGCGCGCACCGCGGCTCGCGGCGGCCTCGGTTTTTTGCGCAAGGAAATCAAGAGCATCATCGACCTGTTGCGGGCCTGAGCAGTCGCGGCGCGTTTTCCGGAAGCGCTGCCGGTCCACGGGTCTGTTATAATTGGAACTTCGGGGCGTAGCGCAGCCTGGTAGCGTACCTGCATGGGGTGCAGGTGGTCGGAGGTTCAAATCCTCTCGCCCCGACCAGTCAATCACGGGGCTTCCGGCAGGGAAGCCCTTTTCGTTTCCGTGTTCCGCAGATAAGAAAAAATGCAGCGGTTTGCCATCTCCCACGCCGCGGTCGCATGGGAGAAAAGTCGTGGCGCCGCATTTCCAGAGCAGACGCAGGCAGGCAACGGTCCATGCCGACGAAAGCGAAGAGCGCTTGCGCGCCGGGGTCGAGGAAACCGAGGCGCGTTGCCCGGTTTTCAATCTCATCGAGGATGTCCGGGTCGATATCGAAATGCTGTGGGTTCGATGCCCGGCGTGAGGTTCTTTCCCGGCGCGCCGTAGCCGGGATCAACCTGCGCAGCAGGAAAGCTGTGCCACGTCCTTGTGGAAAGTCTGCGCCGCGAGTTTCAGCCCCTCGACCATCGCGAGATAGGGGAACAGCTGATCGGCCAGTTCCCGCACCGTCATCCGGTTGCGGATCGCTAGCGCCGCCGTCTGGATGAGCTCGCCTGCTTCCGCTGCCACTGCCTGCACGCCGATCAGCCGCCCCGAGCCGGCTTCGGCGACCAGCTTGATGAAGCCGCGCGTGTCGAAGTTGGCGAGCGCCCGCGGCACGTTGTCGAGCGCAAGCGCGCGGCTGTCGGTCTCGATGCCAGCGTGATGCGCTTGCGCCTCGCTGTAGCCCACTGTCGCCACCTGCGGATCGGTGAACACCACTGCGGGCATTACCGTCAGGTCTAGCTCGGCACTGCCGCCGGTCATGTTGATGGCGGCGCGCGTGCCGGCCGCTGCTGCGACATAGACGAACCGTGGCTGGTCGGTGCAGTCGCCGGCAGCGTAGATGCCCGGGACGCTCGTGCGCATGGTGCGGTCGATGATGATTGCGCCTTGAGGATTGACCTCGATGCCTGCCGCTTCGAGGTTCAGTGCCCGGGTGTTCGGTGTGCGGCCGGTGGCGATGAGCAGTTTGTCGGTGCGGATTTCGCCATGTGCCGTGGCCAGCACGAATTCATCGTTCGTGAAAGCGACCCGGGCCGCCTGCACGTGTTCCAGCACCGTGATTCCCTCGGCACGAAAAGCGGCTGCAAGGGCCTCGCCGATCGCCGGATCCTCGCGGAAGAGCAGCGTGTTGCGTGCCAGGATGGTGACCTCGCTTCCGAGGCGGGCGAACGCTTGCGCGAGCTCCAGCGCGACGGCTGAGGAGCCGATCACGGCCAGTCGCCCTGGAATCGCGTCGCAGCCCAAGGCTTCGGTGGAAGTCCAGAAAGGCGTGTCCTTCAAACCCGGAAGAGGGGGGATCGACGGGCTTGCGCCGGTGGCAATAAGGCAGCGGTCGAAGCCCACTTCGCGTGTTTTGCCGTCAGCAATCGCGACCGTCAGCGTGTGTGCATTCTTGAACCGGGCTTCGCCGTGCAGCACGGTGATTGCCGGGTTGCCGTCCAATATGCCCTCGTATTTGGCGTGGCGCAGCTCGTCGACGCGTGCCTGCTGCTGGGCGAGCAGTCTGCCGCGATCGATTGCCGGTGCGCAGGCCGAGACGCCGCCGTCGAACGGACTTTCCCGGCGCAAATGGGCGACGTGCGCCGCGCGGATCATGATCTTGGACGGCACGCAGCCGACATTGACGCAGGTGCCGCCGAGCGTGCCGCGCTCGACCAGCGTGACACGCGCGCCTTGCTCGACCGCCTTCAGCGCTGCCGCCATCGCTGCGCCGCCGCTGCCGATGACAGCGATGTGCAGCGTGTCGTCGAGCGCGGGAGTATTTGTTGCGCAG
Organism: Burkholderiales bacterium; assembly: GCA_046313915.1. Classification (GTDB taxonomy): domain Bacteria; phylum Pseudomonadota; class Gammaproteobacteria; order Burkholderiales; family SG8-41; genus CAKKQX01. The sequence goes on from JBKBXX010000017.1 coordinate 10,099, forward strand.
CAGCTGCTCATGGTTTCATGGTCGAAGGGTAGCCGGCGTTCTCGGTGGCTTTGGTCAACGCCTCGACGCTGGTCCTGGCATCGTCGAAGGTGACGGCGGCTTCAAGTTTTTCGTAGCTCACCTCGACCTTTTGCACGCCATCGACTTTGGTGAGCGCCTTCTTCACCGTGATCGGGCACGCGGCGCAGGTCATGCCGGGCACCGACAGCGTGACGGTCCGGGTGGCGGCCCACGCAGGATCGATGACGACAGCGAGTGTTGCCAGTGCGATGAATTTCTTCATGAGGCTCTCCTCTCAGTAGAACAGTGGAAGGACATAGGGGAAGACGAGCGCGACTACCACCAGCGCGGCCACGATCCAGAAGAGGGTCTGGTAGCTGCTCCTCACCTGCGGCGCGGCACAGACCTCGCCCGGCTTACAGGCCTGCGCGGGACGAAAGATGCGGCGGTATGCGAAGAACATGGCGACCAATGCCACGCCGATGAAGAGGGGGCGATACGGTTCCAGCGCGGTCAGATTGCCGATCCAGGCACCGCTGAAGCCAAGGGTGACCAGCACCAGCGGGCCGAGGCAGCAGGTCGAGGCGAGGAGGGCGGCCAGCCCACCGGCGAACAATGCGCTGCGCCCTGCTTGTGGTTCGGTCTGAGGATCGGGCATGCGTTTTTCCTTTGGACGCTGTGTTGGATGGTGTAACCTTACTTCCGTACTCAAGTACGGAGTCAAGCGACATGCAGAACGATCTTGAGAATCTGACCATTGGTGCTTTCGCCAGCGCCGCCGGGGTCAACGTGGAGACCATCCGGTTCTATCAACGCAAAGGCTTGTTGCCCGAGCCAGAAAAGCCCTACGGGAGTATTCGCCGTTACGGCGCATCGGATGTCACGCGCGTGCGTTTCGTGAAGTCGGCTCAGCGCCTGGGTTTCAGCCTGGACGAGATCACGGAACTGCTCAAGCTCGAGGACGGAGCGCACTGCGATGAGGCGCGCGAGCAGGCGGAAAGGAAGCTGGCGGACGTACGGGTCAAGCTTGCCGACCTGCGCCGGATCGAGCGGGTGCTCGCAGATCTCGTCGAACGGTGTTGCGCGGCGACAGGACAGGTCCGCTGTCCGCTGATCGAAGCCTTGCAGCAGTCTCCTGTGGGAGGATGACGGCAGCTCCGGAGCCTCACCGTGACTTGAACAGATGATGTGGCAGCCACCACAGGTAGAACACCATCCCGAACAGCTCGACCAGCGACTGGAACACGACCACCACCACGGTGGTCTCCCAGCCGGCCGGCAACGCCAGCGCGAACGGCAGCACGACGAACGAGTTGCGGGTGCCGAGGCTGAAGGCGAGCGTGCGCCCGACATCCATCGGCAGTCGCAGCCATCGGGCGAGACCCAGCGCCAGCAACGCGGCGACGAGGAGGAAACCCACGAACACCGGCAGGGCCAATAGCAGCACCGGCCCGGCATCCTGCACCGTGCCAACCTGCGCACCGGCGATCAGGAACACCACCACCGCCAGCAGCGGCACCGGCCACCAGCCGAGACGGTCGCGCCAGACGGCCCGTTCTGGTCGAGCCTCGACCCAGCGCTCGGTCAGCGCCGCGGCTGCGAGAGGCAAGCCGATCAGCCCGAGCGCGGCGGGCAACATGTCTTCAGTCTTGAGCGCGGCGCTGAAATCGGCGGCCGGCAACATCAGCCACAGGTAGACAGGCAAGAGCAGCAGTTGCAGCAGCAGGTTGAGCGGCGTGACCGCAATCGCCCGCGCGGTGCTGCCCCGCCCGAGTTGGGTAAAGGTGATGAACCAGTCGGTGCAGGGCACCAGCAAGACCAGCAGCACACCGAGGCGCAGGGCTGGATCAATGGGCAGCCCCTGGATCGCCAGCCACGCCACCAGCGGGAGGAGCACGAAATTGCCGAGCAGGCTGGCGAGCACGAAGCGTTGGTCGCGAAAGGCATCGCGCACGTGCAGCAACGGCACCTGCACGAAAGTGGCGTAGAGCAGCGCCGCCAGCGCCGGCCACAAGAGGACCTCGAAGCGCGGTCCGACCCCGGGTGCAACGGTACCCAGCAGCAGGCCGCCGACGATGGCGGCAAGGTAGATCCAGACCTGACGGCGTTCGAGGGTCAGACGGTCCATCAGCTACGCTCGAAGCAGCAGGCCGCCGACACCCGAGTGGTCGCACGGTGTGTAGTGCTCAACCTTTTACTCCTGAGAAAACTGCATTTTCCATCCACTCTCTGAATCGAGACGGGTTCTTCCCCCTGCCGATGCTGAAAATCAACCGCTTGATTCATTAGCGCGTAACCTATTGATTTAAAAGGTATCGCAATCAGGCGGACTTGCGGCCACTTCATGAGAGCGAGGCCGCAGCGAGGGATAGCCATATTGGTGGTGGGGCGGCAGCCTGCGCCAAACCGCGTTGAAAAGACATGTTACCGGCGTACCGGCAAGTTGATAAGTGCTGCTAGCTGCTGCGAAAAGCGGGGGGTTGACAGGTTGTGATCGGCAGATGGCCGAGCGGTTCTTCTGGTGGATTGGTTGCCGGAATGGCCGTTCAACCGCGTCTGCTTTCCGATGCCGGTTCGATCCCCAAACCCAGAATCGAACCCGCACCCGTCATGGCCGGGGGGTGTCCAAATGTAGCATCAGCGTGAACGGCTCGGTCGGCGATGCTTGGAAGCCGTAGTGCTCGTAGAACTGCCTCGCGCGATCGTGAGCCAATGCTCGAAAAAACCGACAGCGGCAAAACTCACGCAACCCCATGAATTGAAAAGGGGCCGTCTTGTGGACTTGGCGCGTTTCGCGTTCGCAGAAAACAGAGAAAAGAGAGTGAGAACCGAGCGAAAAAGCCGGGAATCTGGCAGCCAGACCAGAAGCCAAGTCCGCAAGCAGAAGTGAAAAACCCCGCGAGACGTGGCGTCTGGCGGGGTTCGTCGGAATGCAAAGAGGGCGTCTTTGCAGGTTTTAATGGTGGAGGCGGCGGGAATCGAACCCGCGTCCGCAAGCACTACACAGACAGGACTACATGCTTAGTCAGGTCGTTTGAATTTAACTCATGACGCGCCGGCCGACAGGCTCGTCACTCGCGAGTCACCTTCGATTTGATGCCGTTCCAAAGTGACCCTGGAAGGCACGATCTCATGTGTATGACTCTGCATATCGGTTTTTACCCGATCCAGCCCATGAGCAAGCTGGTGCAGAGTCCAGCCGGTGTTAGGCGGCTAGAGCGTAACGCTCGTCGTTGGCGAGTGTAGATTTCCAGCTGTTTAACAAGGTAACTGGACCTTGGCATGCCCTGCGCTGCTTCGCTACCTGCGTCGAAACCAGGTCGCCCCCTTGAACTGTCGGCGTTCTGCTGCCGGCAAAACAGGATGATACAGCACGGCTATTATCGCATATGGGGGCCGAGCGGGGGAAACTCAAGCAAAGCGGCGAATTCGGGTGGGTGCGTAGGCGGCCGGGTTCCCGGCGCCATCGGCTTTCCGGGAAGGCGAAAACCGGAGGATGTTATATAACTAATTGATTTTAAGCATTAATTTTAGGAGGCCGGATCAGAGGTGCCGCAGCAGTTCGTCCGGGTGCGCGATGACGGCATCGGCGCCCCAGCCGACGGGGAGGCTGCCGTTGAGATAGCCGTAGCTCACCGCGATGGTTTTCATTCCGGCGGCGCGTCCGGCGGCGATGTCGCGCTCGTCGTCGCCGACATAGGCGCAGGCTGCGGCAGGGGTCGCGATCGCGCGGCACGCTGCCAGCAGCGGCTCGGGATGCGGCTTGAGCTTGCCGGTGGTGTCGCCGCCGATCACGCAGGCGGCACCGGGACGCAGCGAGGCAACCAGGGGCCGCGCAAAGCGTTCGGCCTTGTTGGTGACGATGCCCCACTTGAGGCCTCGCGTTTCGATGGCGTCGAGCAGTGTGCCCATCCCCGGGAAAAGCTGCGTGCAGCGGCACAGGTTCTGCTCGTAGAGCGCGAGAAATTCGTCCCGCAGCAGCGGGTAGGCGGGATGGTCGGGCGTGATGCCGAAGCCTGCGCCCAGCAAGCCGCGCGCGCCGAGCGAGGTGACCGGCCGCGTGAGCTCGAGCGGCAGCGGCGCGAGCCGGCGCGCTTCGCGCATGAGATTCAGCGCGTGGTTGAGGTCGGGCGCGGTGTCGGCAAAGGTGCCGTCGAGATCGAAAAAAACGGCCTCAATCGCCGACATCGCCGTCGGCTGGCCGGGCGTGCAGCAGGTAATTGACATCGGTGTCATTGCCCAGCGCGTAAGTTTTCGTGAAAGGGTTGTAGCTCATGCCGACGATGCCGGCGACATCGAGCGCCGCGTCGCGGCACATCGCCGCGAGTTCCGAGGGCTTGATGAACTTGGCGTAATCGTGGGTGCCGCGCGGCAGCAGTTTCAGCAGATATTCGGCACCGATGATCGCGAACAGGTACGATTTCAGGTTGCGGTTCAACGTGGCGAAAAAAACGTGTCCGCCGGGTTTCACGAGCGTCGCGCACGCTCTGACGATCGCGGCCGGGTCGGGCACATGTTCCAGCATTTCCATGCAAGTGACGGCATCGAAACGATGCGGCATTTCGCGCGCGAGCTCCTCGGCGGAGACCATGCGGTATTCGACGTGACGGCCCGATTCCAGCAGATGCAGTTGCGCGACCTTGAGCGGCTTTTCCGCGAGGTCAATGCCGGTGACGCGGGCGCCGCGGTCGGCCATGCTCTCGGCGAGGATGCCGCCGCCGCAGCCGACGTCGAGCACGCTCTTGCCCGCGAGCCCGACGATGCGGTCGATGTAGTCCAGCCGCAGCGGATTGATTTCGTGCAGCGGCTTGAATTCGCTCTCGGGGTCCCACCAGCGATGCGCAAGCTGGCTGAATTTTTCGAGCTCGAGCGGATCGACGTTGATCATTTCCAGACGGTAGCGGGAAGGTTCGCAGCGGTTTTACTGCGCAGATTCTAACCGATTCCGGACTCCAGATTGCGGATCTTTTCTTTCCAGCGGCGCGCCCGCGCCACGAGTTCCGCAGTGTCGAGATGGCGCAGCCTGCCATTGTCGACCAGCAGCTCGCCGTTCACCCAGACGTGGCTCACGTGTTCGCGACCGGCGGCATAGACGAGGTGCGACAGCGGATCATAGCAGGGGGCGAGTTCGAGCGCGCCCAGGTTTATCGCGGCCATGTCGGCGCGCTTGCCCTTGACGAGCGAGCCGATACGCTGCTCGAGACCGAGCGCGCGCGCCGCGCCCAGCGTGGCCATCTCCAGCACGGTGTGCGCGGGCATGAGCGTGGGGTCGCCGCTCGCGCCTTTGGCGATCAGCGCCGCAAGGCGCATTTCGGAGAACAGGTCGAGTCGGTTGTTGCTGGCGGCGCCGTCGGTGCCCAGGCCGACGTTGACGCCGCTGGCGAGCAGCCGCGCAGGGGGCTCGATGCCACTGGCGAGTTTGAGGTTGGAGCTCGGGCAGTGGGCGACGTGGCAGCCGCGCGCGGCGAGCAGCTCGATTTCCTCCGCTGTCAGATGCACGGCATGAACCGCGATCAGATTGGCATCCACCAGCCCCAGGTCCTGGAGGCGGGCGAGAGGCCGTTTGCCGGATTGCGCGAGGCTCTGTTCGATTTCGTGGCGGGTTTCGTGCAGGTGGATATGCAGCGGCACGTCGAGTTCTCCGAGCATCACGGCGATGTGCTCGAAGGTCCTGTCGCTCACGGTGTAGGGGGCGTGTGGCGCGATGCAAAACGACAGCAGCGGCTCTTCGCGCAGATGATCGCGCAGGGCTATTCCCTTGTTGAGATAGTCCATGGCATCGGTGGCGTAGAGCGACGGGAATTCGATGACGATCATGCCGATGGCCGCACGCATGCGGGCATGCAGCACCGCCTCCGCCGCGGCTTCGGGGAAAAAATACATGTCATTGAAGCAGGTCACGCCGCCGCGCAGCATTTCGGCGCAAGCGAGCAGTGTGCCGTCACGGACGAACTCGCGGCTCGCGAGGCGCGTTTCGACCGGCCAGATGTGGTGGTTCAGCCAGTCCATCAACGCCTTGTCGTCGGCCAGCCCGCGCATCAGGGTCATCGCCGCGTGGGTGTGGAGGTTGATGAGTCCCGGGATCAGCGCGTGTTCCGCGAGTGTGACATGTGCTCCTTGGTAGCGTTGCGCCTTTTCGGTGGGCAGGACGTCGACGATCAGGCCGTCGGCGACGGCCAGCGAATGATGCTCGAGCACCGTCGCGGGTGGATCGACCGGGATGATCCAGCGCGCATCGATAATGAAATCAACGGCTTGCGGCTGTTCCGGCATCGGCATCCAGAGGGCGAAAAAAAGCCCTGCCTAGGCAGGGCTTTTGATGGGTCGTGGCGTCAATCAGCGTTTGGCCGCCGGTTTTTTCGCCGCCGGTTTGGCGGCCGGTTTCGGCTTGGCCAGCGATTCGGCCCGGCCGACGACCTCGACGGTCACGCGACGGTTGGGCGCCAGGCATTCGATCAGCTGCTTGCGCTTCATCTTGTTGTCGCAGAACTTGGTGACCGGGATCGGCTGTTTCGGGCCTTTGCCTTCCCAGAAGATCAGTTTCTGGTCGACGTGCAGGTTGTTGACCAGATAATCCTTGACCACCACCGCACGCCGCTCGGAAAGCTTCATGTTGTACTTGAGGCTGCCGATGCGGTCGGTATGGCCGGTGACGACCACCGCGCCGATATGGACTTCCTTGCGTGCCTTGGTCGCCTTGCGCAGGCCGCCGATGAATTTGTCGAGCTCGGCCTTGTTGTCGGCGGTCATCTCGGCCTTGCCGAAAGGCATGCCCTGCAATTCGATTTTTTCCTCGACGTTGATCATCACCGGTTTCTTGGGCTTGGGCGCGGGTTTCGGCGCTTCGGCCTTGGGCGCCGGTGCGGCTTTGGGCGCCGGAGCGGGGGCGGGTTTTTTCACCAGATCGGGATCGCATTCAGCAATGGCGCGCGCCGGCGTCCAGTCGCTGGTGCGCACGCACACGCCGGCACCGGCGGCTTTCACGACCCCGTCCTGGGCCGTGAGGTAGCCCTGGTATTTCGCATCCTGCGCCGTGGCCGCTGCTGGCAGAAACACGGCTGCCACAGCGATGCTGGCGAGAGTATTCCGCAGTACTGAATTCATGATTTTTGATCCTCCTGTTTTTACGAAAGGTTAGGGCCCCGCCGATACGCCGGTGAACCTGGAAAAAAATTCAATCTCCCCGAGGTTTACTTAATATCACAACCGTGATTTCAAAGCAAACTATGCAGAAATCATAACATGATTTTGCAGGAAAAGGCAGGCAGAACTGTTGCCAAAATGAAACGCCCCGCGGCTGCGGGGCGTTTCAAATCGTGGAATGCGTTTACGGGCTTATTTCGCTTCCTTGGTGCCGGTTACTTCGACGTCAACGCGGCGGTCGGGTTGCAGGCAGGCGATCAGTGCCTTGCCGCGCTTGCCTTTGCAGTCGCCGGGCTTGGTGACCGGCTGGGTCTCGCCCTTGCCTTCGGCATAAATGCGATTCGGCGCTATGCCTTTGCCGACCAGATAGGCTTTCACTGCCGCAGCGCGGCGTTCCGAAAGTTTCTGGTTGTAGGCTTTGGTGCCGATGCGGTCGGCGTGGCCGATGGCGAGGATGACTTCGTATTTCGCGCCCTGCAGCACGCGCACCAGCTCGTCGAGCATCGCCTTGCCGTCCGCCTTGAGCACGGCCTTGTCGAAGTCGAACAGCGCATCGCCCGAGAAATTGATTTTTTGCGGCAGCATCTTGGGCGGTTCTTTTTTGGGCGCCGGTTTGGCGGGCGGTGCCGGGGGCGGAGGCGGCGCGACTTTCGGCGCCGCTACGGGTTTCTTGACCAGATCGGGGTCGCATTCGGCGACTGCCCGCGCCGGCGTCCAGTCGCTGGTGCGCACGCAGACTCCCGCGCCCGCGGCCCGCACGATGGCATTCTGGCCTTGCGTATCCACGAGGTAACCCTGGTTTTTGGCATCCTGGGCGAATGCAGTGGCGGACAACGCCAGCGCCGCAATCACGCCCGTGGTGGTTGCGATCAATTTCGGTGTCATGATGTCTCCTGATCGGTGTTTACGCCGCCGCAGTCGCGTATTTCACGACGAACGTCGCACTGCATCCGGCTGGGTGGGATCAATGTAACACGTATGGTCAGCGGGTTAAAAATCAAGGGTTTTTTTGGGGATCGACGCCGCTCGCGCGAGGCGGAACGAAACCCTTTTTCGCAGTGACGGGGCGGCATGGCGCGTGCTAAAATAACAAGCTTTATGTGTCCGCAGAACCAGGCGCGACTTCCCCGCAAAATCCGCAACAGAATCTGAAGCTTGTCATGGACCAATTCGCCAAAGAAACGCTGCCCGTAAGTTTGGAAGAAGAGATGCGCCGCTCTTACCTCGATTACGCGATGAGCGTGATCGTGGGGCGGGCGCTGCCCGATGTGCGCGACGGGCTGAAACCGGTGCACCGGCGCATCCTGTTTGCGATGCACGAGGCCAACAACGTCTGGAACCGGCCTTACGTGAAGTGCGCGCGGGTGGTCGGTGACGTTCTCGGCAAATACCATCCGCACGGTGATGCCGCGACCTACGAGGCGCTGGTGCGCATGGCGCAGGATTTCTCGATGCGCTACACGCTGATCGACGGCCAGGGCAACTTCGGTTCGGTCGACGGCGATTCGGCCGCGGCCTACCGCTATACCGAATGCCGCCTGGAAAAGATCACTTCCGAGATGCTGGCCGACATCGACATGGAGACGGTCGATTTCGTTCCCAATTACGACGGCAAGGAAAAAGAACCGGTCACGCTTCCCACCAAGGTGCCCAATCTGCTGATCAACGGTTCTTCGGGCATCGCGGTCGGCATGGCCACCAACATTCCGCCGCACAATCTTTCCGAAGTGGTCGACGCCTGCCAGGCGCTGCTCAAAAATCCCGACATCAGCATCGACGAACTGATCGAAATCATCCCGGCGCCGGATTTCCCCACCCGCGGCATCATTTATGGCGTGAACGGAGTCAGGGAAGGTTATCGCACCGGGCGCGGCAAGGTGGTGATGCGCGCGCGCACGCATTTCGAGGAGGCCGAAAAAGGCGGCCGCACGGCCATCGTGATCGACGAATTGCCGTACCAGGTCAACAAGGCCAATCTGCTGATGAAAATCGGCGAACTGGTGCGCGAGAAAAAACTCGAGGGCATCGCCGATATTCGCGACGAGTCCGACAAATCGGGCATGCGCGCGGTGATCGAGCTCAAGCGCGGCGAAGTGCCGGAAATCATCCTGAACAATCTGTGGAAGGAAACACAGATGCAGGACAGCTTCGGCATGAACATGGTGGCGCTGGTCGACGGTCAGCCGCGGCTGCTCAATCTCAAGCAGTTCCTCGACGCTTTCCTGCGCCATCGCCGCGAGGTGGTGACGCGGCGCACCGTTTTCGAATTGCGCAAGGCGCGCGAGCGCGGCCACGTGCTGGAAGGCCTGGCCGTGGCGCTGTCCAATGTCGACGACGTGATCGCGCTGATCAAGGCCGCGCCGACGCCGGCCGACGCCAAGACCGAACTGATGGCGCGTTTCTGGCGTTCGCGCCTGGTCGAGGAGATGCTCGCGCGCAGCGAAGGCGACGTTTCGCGTCCCGAGGGGCTGGCGGCCGAATTCGGGCTGCACAAGAAAGGCTACAGGCTGTCCGAAGCCCAGGCGCAGCAGATCCTGGAACTCAGGCTGCAGCGGCTTACCGCGCTGGAGCAGGACAAGATCGTGGCGGAATACCGCGAAACGATGGGCAAGATCATCGACCTCATCGACATCCTGGCCAAACCCGCCCGTGTCACCCGCGTCATTTCCCAGGAGCTGGCGGAGATCAAGAAGCAGTTCGGCGACGAGCGGCGCAGCGAGATCGTCATCGACACCCAGGACATCGGCATGGAAGATCTGATCGCTTCCGAGGATGTGGTGGTGACGTTGTCGCACGGCGGCTACATGAAATCGCAGCCGGTGGCGGATTACCGGGCGCAGAAGCGCGGCGGGCGCGGCAAGCAGGCGACCACCACCAAGGACGATGATTTCGTCGACAACCTGTTCATCGCCAACACCCACGATTACATCCTGTGTTTTTCCAACCGCGGCCGCGTCTACTGGCTCAAGGTCTACGAGGTGCCGCAGGGCAGCCGGGCGTCGCGCGGCAAGCCGATCGTCAACCTGGTGCCGCTGATGGAGCACGAAAAAATCACCGCCATCCTGCCGGTCAAGGAATTCGACGAGAACCACTACATATTCATGTGCACCGCCAATGGCACGGTCAAGAAAACCGCGCTGTCGGCGTTTTCGCGCCCGATGTCGAAAGGCATCATCGCCGTCAAGCTGGACGACGGCGATTATCTGATCGGGGTGGCGCTCACCGACGGCAAGCAGGACATCATGCTGTTTTCCGACGGCGGCAAGGCGGTGCGCTTCGCGGAATCCGAGGTGCGTCCGATGGGGCGCGCCGCGGCCGGCGTGCGCGGCATGAAACTGGCGAAAGGGCAGCACGTCATTGCGCTGCTCACCGCCAGCGACGAGAAGGTGTCGGTGCTGACCGCCACCGAAAACGGCTACGGCAAGCGCACGCCGATCGCGGAGTTCACGCGCCACGGCCGCGGCACCCAGGGTATGATCGCGATGCAGTGCAGCGAGCGCAATGGCCGTCTGGTCGCGGCCCGGCTCGTCACCAAGGATGACGAGATCATGCTGATCACGACCGGCGGCGTGCTGATCCGCACCCGCGTCTCCGAGATCCGCGAGATGGGCCGCTCGACCCAGGGAGTGACGCTCATCAATCTCGGTGGCGACGAAAAGCTCGCCGGGCTCGAGCGCATCGTCGAAACGGACGAGGACGAAGACGAGGCGTGAGGGGTGCGGCGGTTTCGCGGTGCCGGCGCCGCGCGCCGTGTTTTTGTCGCGATTTTCGATGGAAAACGATGGAGTGACGAGGACGTTTGATGGCACGAGTGATCAATTTCAGCGCCGGTCCCGCGGTGCTCCCGGAAGCCGTTCTCAGGCAGGCCGCCGAGGAAATGCTCGACTGGCACGGCAGCGGCATGTCGGTGATGGAAATGAGCCATCGCGGCAAGGAATTCGTCGCGATCCACGCGCGGGCGGAGGCCGACCTGCGCGAGCTGCTGGCGATACCGGACAACTACAAGGTGCTGTTTCTGCAGGGAGGGGCGGCCGCCCAGTTTGCCGTGGTGCCGATGAACCTGCTGCGCGGCAAGAGCAGCGCCGACTACGTTAACACCGGCCAGTGGTCCAGGAAAGCGATCGGCGAGGCGAGAAAATACTGCAAGGTCAATATCGCGGCGAGTTCGGAAGACGCCAACTTCACTTATGTTCCGCGGCAGGACAGGTGGCGGCTCGACCCTGACGCGGCCTATGTGCATATCACGTCCAACGAAACCATAGGCGGGGTGGAGTTTCACTGGACTCCCGACACCGGCGATGTGCCGCTGGTGACCGATGCCTCGTCGCACATCCTGTCGCGCCCGCTGGACGTCAGCCGCTACGGCCTGATCTACGCCGGCGCCCAGAAGAACATCGGGCCGGCGGGGCTCACCATCGTCATCGTGCGCGACGACCTGATCGGCGGTGCGTTGCCCGTGACGCCGGACGTGTTCGATTACAAGGTGCAGGCGGGCGCGGATTCGATGATCAACACGCCTCCGACCTATGCGATATATGTCGCGGGGCTGGTGTTCCAGTGGCTCAAGGGGCTGGGCGGCCTCGAAAAAATGGAGGAAATCAACAAAGCCAAGGCCGCGCTGCTCTACGATTATCTCGACCAGACCGAGTTCTACCATTCGCCGGTGGCCCGCGAGGACCGCTCGCGCATGAACATCCCGTTTACGCTGCGCAACGACAAGCTCGACGGCGAATTTCTCAAGCAGGCCGAAGCGCAGGGGCTGGCCCAGCTCAAAGGCCACCGCTCGGTAGGCGGCATGCGCGCTTCCATTTACAATGCGATGCCGATGGCGGGCGTGAAGGCGCTGGTGGCCTTCATGCGCGAATTCGAGAGGAAGTATGGCTGAGCCTTACAGAATACTCACGCTGAACCAGATCGCAGGCGTCGGACTCAAGCGGCTGTCCGCCGCGCGTTATGTCGTGGGCGGTGATGTCCGCGAGCCGGATGCCATTCTGGTGCGCTCGCACGACCTGCACGGCATGGACATTCCGGCGAGCGTGAAAGCCATCGGGCGCGCGGGTGCCGGCACCAACAATATTCCGGTGGCGAAAATGAGCCGGCGCGGCGTGCCGGTGTTCAACGCGCCGGGCGCCAACGCCAATGCGGTCAAGGAGCTGGTGATCGCCGGCCTGCTGCTGGCAGCGCGCAATCTGGTTCCGGCGCTGAAGTTCGTCGCCTCCCTGGAAGACGACGATGCGACGCTCAACAAGCTGGTGGAAGACGGCAAGAAGCAGTTCTCCGGCATGGAGCTGCCGCGCCGCACCCTCGGCATTCTGGGCCTGGGCAAGATCGGCAGCCTGGTTGCCGACGCCGCGATCAAGCTGGGCATGAACGTGCTGGGTTACGACCCCGAGATCACCGTGGAAGCGGCCTGGAGCCTGCCGTCGACGGTCAGGAAGGCGCACAGCATAGAAGAGGTGCTCAAGAGCAGCGATTTCATCACCCTGCACGTGCCGCTGCTCGACGCCACGCGCAACATGATCGATGCCGAGCGCATCCGCGTCATGAAGCACGGCGCGATTTTGCTCAATTTCGCGCGTGACGGCATCGTCGACAACATGGCTGTGCTCGAGGCGCTCGATGCGAAACGGCTCAGGTATTACGTCTGCGACTTTCCGGCACGCCAGATACTCGGTCATCCGCGGGTGGTGGCACTGCCGCATCTCGGAGCATCCACCCGCGAAGCAGAAGAAAACTGCGCGGTGATGGTGGTCGACGAGGTGCGTGATTTCCTCGAAAACGGTAACATCAGCAACGCGGTCAATTTTCCCGATGTGGCGATGGACCGCGAGTCGCCGTTTCGCCTCGGCATCGCCAACGCCAACGTGCCGAACATGGTGGGGCAGATTTCGACGGCGATGGCGCAGGGGGGGCTCAATATCCACAACATGCTCAACAAATCGAAGGGGGAAATGGCCTATACGCTGGTCGATGTCGACAGCGCGGTTCCGGCCGAGCTCGTGTCTCGCCTCGAAAAGATCGAAGGCGTGCTCGCCGTGCGCTATCTTCCGCTGGAAAGCCAGTGAGCGGGTAATCGGACGATGGAACGGGTCCGCCGTCACGCATTGCTGAGTGCCTGAGCAGCCGGTTGGCGCCATGAGCGACAAGCTGAAAAGCATCCGCAGCCAGATCGACGCGCTCGACGAGCGGCTGGTGAAGCTGCTTTCTGCGCGCGCGCGGCTCGCGCAGCGCATCGGATCGGTCAAGCAGGGCCCGATCTACCGTCCCGAGCGCGAAGCGCAGGTGCTGCGCCGCGTGGCGCAGCTCAATCCGGGACCGCTGCCCGAACGCGCGCTCGCCCGCATCTTTATCGAGGTGATGTCGGCGTGTCGCGCGCTCGAGGATGCGCTGACCGTCGCGTATCTCGGGCCGCAGGGCACCTTCAGCCAGGAGGCCGCGCTCAAGCATTTCGGCGGCAGCACTCCCGCGGTGCCCTGCGCGTCGATCGACGAGGTCTTCCGCCAGGTGGAAACCGGCGCCGCGGGCTATGGCGTGGTCCCGGTGGAAAACTCCACCGAAGGCGCGATCGGCCGCACGCTCGATCTGCTGCTCACGAGCCCGCTCAAGGTGTGCGGCGAGGTGATGCTGCCGGTGCGGCAGTGCCTGATGGGCAAGGTGCGCAAGCGCGCCGACATCCGCAAGGTCTACTCGCATACCCAGAGCCTCGCGCAGTGCCAGCAATGGCTGGCGCGCAATCTGCCGCACGCCGAGACGATCGCCACGGTGAGCAATGCCGAAGCGGCGCGACTCGCGGCCGCGGATCGCCACGCAGCCGCCATCGCCAGCAGAACCGCGGCGGCGCTCTACGGCCTCAGGATCATCGCGCGCAACATCGAGGACGAACCCAAGAACACCACGCGCTTTCTGGTGATTGCCGAGCACGATCCGGCACCTTCCGGCAGGGACAAGACTTCGCTCGTCCTCTCGACCCGCAATATACCGGGTGCGATACACGAGCTGCTCGCGCCGCTCGCCGCGAACAAGGTGAGCATGACCCGACTCGAATCGCGCCCGGCGCGCACCGGACTGTGGGAATACGTGTTTTATATCGACATCGAGGGGCATCGGCATAGTGCCCATGTGGCGAAAGCGCTGGCCGAAATCGGCAAGCGGGCGTCGTTTCTCAAGAATCTCGGCTCGTATCCGGTGGCAGGGACGTAAAAGTGCGAGCGGTGAACGACAAACGGCGGACCCGCTCGCGCATCGTTTACGATGTCACCGCCTGCCGCTTGCCCATATGAACATCTGCGATCTCGCCCCTTCCCACATCCACGCGATTGCGCCGTACCAGCCCGGCAAACCGATCTCGGAACTGGCGCGGGAGATGGGGCTCGACGAAGCCGACATCGTCAAGCTCGCCTCGAACGAGAATCCGCTGGGAGTGAGCCCGCTCGCGCAGCGCGCAATCCGTGATGTGCTCGACGGTCTCGCGCGCTATCCCGACGGCAACGGTTTCGAACTGAAGCAGGCGCTGTCGCGACGCTACGGCGTAGCGCAGGAACAGATCGTTCTCGGCAACGGTTCGAACGACGTGCTGGATCTCGCGGCGCGCGCTTTCCTCACGCCGCACACGAGCGCGGTTTATTCCCAGCATGCGTTTGCCGTCTATCCGCTCGCGGTGCAGGCGATGGGCGCCGCGGGAATCGAGGTTCCGGCGCGCGATTTCGGCCACGATCTCGAGGCGATGCGGCGTGCGGTGAGACCCGATACGCGGCTCGTTTTCATCGCCAATCCCAACAATCCGACCGGTACCTTCGCGAGCGCGGCCGAGCTCGAAGCCTGCATCGCCGCGCTGCCCGCGCACGTGCTGGTGGTGCTCGACGAAGCCTATCACGAGTATCTCGCGCCGGAAGTGACGGCGGATACCGTGGGCTGGCTCAAGAAATATGATAACCTGTTGATTACAAGAACTTTTTCCAAGGTGTACGGATTGGCCGGATTGCGCGTGGGTTATGCGTTGGGCGCGCCCGGTGTGGTCGATCTCATGAACCGTGTGCGCCAGCCTTTCAACGTCAACAGCGTCGCGCTGGCGGCTGCCGCCGCAGCGCTCGATGATACGGATTTCGTGCGCCGCAGCTTCGAACTCAATCGCGCCGGCATGGCGCAGATCACCGCCGCCTTCAGGCGGCTCGGCATCGAATACATTCCTTCGTTCGGCAATTTCGTGAGCTTCAGGGTCGGCAATGCGCGCGGCGTGTATCACGAGCTGCTCAAGGCTGGCGTCATCGTGCGTCCGATCGCCGGCTATGGCATGCCGGACCATCTGCGCGTGTCGATCGGCCTGGAAACCGAGAATGCGAAATTTCTCGCCTGCCTCGAGCAGGCCGTCGCGGCATGAAGCAGCGCAGCGGCGCGGCGCCGGTCGCGATCGGCAAACTGGTGGTGATCGGCGTGGGCCTGATCGGTGGCTCGTTTGCGCTTGCGCTGAAAAAAGCAAAAGCGGTGCGGCATGTGGTCGGTGTCGGGCGCAGCCGTAAAAACCTCGCTGCGGCGCTTCGCCTGCGTGTCATCGACGAAGCGAGCACCAACGCGGCGCACGCGGTGCGGGACGCCGACCTCGTGCTGCTCGCGATGCCGGTGGGGCAAATGGCGGAAGTGATGGCGTGCATCGCGCCTCACTTGCCGGCGCATGCCGTCGTCACCGACTGCGGCAGCACCAAGCAGGACGTCATCGCCCATGCGCGCCGCTTCCTCGGCGGGCGTTTCCCGCGCTTCGTTCCGGCGCATCCCATCGCCGGTACCGAAAAAAGCGGTGCGGCGGCGGCGTTTGCCGGGCTTTTCCGCGACCGCAATGTCATCATCACGCCGCAGCCCGAAACCTCGGCGCCGGCGCTGCGGCTGGTGCGCGCGGCGTGGCGGCAGTGCGGTGCGCGCCTGGTGCGGCTCGCAGCCGCGGAGCACGATGCGATTTTTGCCGCCGTGAGCCACCTGCCGCACGTGCTGGCGTTCACCCTCGTCAACGCGCTGGCGCGGCATCCCGATGCCGCGGCGGTGCTGGGTTTTTCCGGCGGCGGGCTGCGCGACACGGTGCGCATCGCCGGCAGCTCGCCCGAGATGTGGAGCGACATCTGTGTCGCCAACCGCGAGGCGCTGCTCGCGGCGCTCGACGAATTCGAGGACGAACTCGGGCGCACCCGCGCGGCGATCGAGAATGGCGACGGCGCCGCTCTTGCGCGCATGTTCGAGCACGCGCGCAGGGTGCGCGCCAAGTGGTTGCAGCGCGACTGAGCGCGCCGCCCCTGCCCCTGGTGCCGGAGACGGAATTTCGTGGACTATCTTGACCTCGCCCCCATCCGCCGCGTGCGCGGCACGGTGAAGCTGCCGGGCTCCAAGAGCATTTCCAACCGCATCCTGCTGCTTGCGGCGCTGGCGCGGGGCGATACGCTGGTTCACGATCTGCTCGACTCCGATGACACGCGCTACATGCTGGAAGCGCTGCGCGCCCTGGGCGTGGCGTGGGAAGCCGTGGCAGACCACGCGGTGCGGGTGCGCGGCAGCGACGGGGTGTTTCCGGTCAAGGATGCCGAGCTGTTCCTCGGCAACGCCGGCACCGTGTTTCGTCCGCTGACGGCGGTGCTGGCTTTCGCCGGCGGCCGTTACCGGCTCTCGGGCGTGCCGCGCATGCACGAGCGGCCGATAGGCGACCTGGTCGATGCCTTGCGCAGCCTGGGCGCGGATATCGCCTATCTCGGCAGGCCCGGCTATCCGCCGCTCGCGATCCGGCCGGCGGCGGTGCGCGCGGGCGGGGAAGTGGGCATCCGCGGCAATGTTTCCAGCCAGTTCCTGACGGCGCTGCTGATCGCACTGCCGCTCACGGGGAAAAAAACCGTCGTCAGGGTCGAAGGCGAGCTCATCTCCCGGCCTTATGTCGAGATCACGCTGAACACCATGCGCCGTTTCGGCATCGAGGTGGAACGCGAAGGCTGGGAACGCTTCGTCGTTCCCGGCGGCCCCTACGAGAGTCCGGGGGAAATTTACGTCGAGGCGGACGCTTCGTCGGCTTCGTATTTCCTGGCGGCGGGTGCGATCAGCGGCCTTTCCGGCGGCGGTCCGGTGCGGGTGGAGGGCGTGGGGCGCAACAGCATCCAGGGCGATGTGCGTTTTGCCGAGGCGCTGCAATGGATGGGCGCCGAAGTGACGATGGGCGAGAACTGGATCGAGGCCACCGCCGGCGAAGCTGCCGCCAGGCGCGGCAGATTGAAGGCGGTCGATGCCGATTTCAACCACATTCCCGACGCCGCGATGACCATCGCGGTGACGGCGCTGTTTGCCGACGGCCCCAGCCGACTCGCCAATATCGGCAGCTGGCGCGTCAAGGAAACCGACCGCATCGCCGCCATGGCGACCGAGCTGCGCAAGCTCGGCGCGCAGGTGGAAGAGGGGCCGGACTGGCTGCGCATCACGCCTCCCGCCGTCCTGCGGCCCGCCACCATCGACACCTATGACGACCATCGCGTGGCCATGAGTTTTTCGCTGGCGGCGCTGGGGGGGGTGGCCTTGCGCATCAGGAATCCCGGCTGCGTGGCGAAGACCTTTCCCGGTTATTTCGCCGCGCTCGCCGCGATTACGGAGCATTGAATGGGCGCGGGCCCGCCGCCTCCCCCCGTCATCGCCATCGACGGGCCTTCGGCTTCCGGCAAAGGCACGGTGGCCCAGCGCGTGGCGCAGGCGCTCGGCTTTCATTATCTCGACAGCGGCGCGCTCTATCGCCTGGTGGCGCTGGCCGCGCTGGAAGCCGGTCTGGACCTCGAAGACGAGTCAAGAATTGAACGCATCGCATTGAATTTAAATATAAAATTCAACGATACCGTGTGGCTGGATGGGAAGGATGTCAGCGCCGCCATCCGCGACGAGGCCATCAGCGCCGCCGCTTCCCGGGTGGCCGCGCTGGCGGGCGTGCGCAAAGCATTGCTCGCGCGGCAACGGGCGTTTCGCCAGCCTCCCGGACTGGTCGCCGACGGGCGCGACATGGGCTCGGTGGTTTTCCCCGACGCGGTACTCAAGATTTACCTCACCGCGAGCCCCGAAGCACGCGCGGAGCGCCGATATAAACAGTTGATGGAAAAAGGAATGAATGCTAATATGAACGCCCTTTTGCAGGACATACGCGACCGCGACGCGCGCGATAGTGCGCGGGCCGTAGCGCCGCTGCAAAAGAGCGCTGACGCCATCTATCTCGACACCACGCGGTTGCCGGTGGAGGCGGTGGTGGCGGAAGTGCTGGCGCAGTATCGGCGAGCTTTGTCGCGGCAGCATGCATCATGAAACACGGGCGCCATGCGTCGTCACGACCATGGTTTTTTCGACTTCCCCGTCGCCACGACGGGTTTATATAACACATTGAATCTTAATGATAAATACTTCTTCCCAGGCATCCGGGGCAATTGAAAATTTCGCCGCTCTTTTCGAGGAAAGCCTGTCGCGCAAGGAAATGCGGGTCGGCGAGGTGATCACCGCCGAGGTCATTCGTGTCGATGACAATTTCGTGGTGGTCAATGCCGGCCTCAAATCCGAGAGCTACATCCCGGCAGAGGAATTCCGCAATGAGCGCGGCGAAATCGAGGTCAAACCCGGCGATTTCACCAAGGTCGCGATCGAGGCCCTCGAAGACGGCTATGGCGAAACCCGCCTGTCGCGCGACAAGGCGAAGCGCCTGGCGGCATGGCTCGAGCTCGAGGAAGCGCTCGAGAAAGGCACGGTCGTGCAAGGCACGATCAACGGCAAGGTCAAAGGCGGTCTCACCGTGATGGTAAACGGTATCCGCGCGTTCCTTCCTGGCTCGCTGGTCGACATCCGTCCGGTGAAGGACACGACGCCGTACGAAAACAAGCAGATGGAGTTCAAGGTCATCAAGCTCGACCGCAAGCGCAACAACGTCGTGGTGTCGCGGCGTGCGGTGCTGGAGGCGACGCAAGGCGCGGAGCGCGAGGCGCTGCTCGCCAATCTGCAGGAAGGCGCGGTGGTCAAGGGCATCGTCAAGAACATCACCGACTACGGCGCGTTTGTCGACCTGGGCGGCATCGACGGTCTGCTGCATATCACCGATCTCGCCTGGCGGCGCGTCAAGCATCCGTCGGAAATCCTGTCGGTCGGCGACGAGATCGAAGCCAAGATCCTCAAGTTCGATCAGGAGAAGAACCGCGTGTCGCTGGGCCTGAAGCAGCTCGGCGAGGATCCGTGGGTGGGTCTGTCGCGGCGGTATCCGCCCGGCACGCGCCTGTTCGGCAAGGTCAGCAATCTCACCGACTACGGCGCGTTCGTCGAAATCGAACAGGGCATCGAAGGGCTGGTGCACGTGTCCGAGATGGACTGGACCAACAAGAACGTGCATCCGTCGAAAGTGGTGCAGCTCGGCGATGAAGTCGAAGTCATGGTACTCGAGATCGACGAAGACCGCCGCCGCATTTCCCTCGGCATGAAGCAGTG
The DNA here is from genome assembly GCA_046313915.1 of Burkholderiales bacterium. Classification (GTDB taxonomy): domain Bacteria; phylum Pseudomonadota; class Gammaproteobacteria; order Burkholderiales; family SG8-41; genus CAKKQX01. Next base: position 29,707 of record JBKBXX010000017.1, read on the forward strand.
CATGCCCAATCCGTGGGAAGAGTTTGCGATGAACCACAAAAAGGGCGACAAGGTGCGCGGCCAGATCAAGTCGATCACCGATTTCGGCATTTTCATCGGCCTGCCCGGGGGCATCGACGGCCTGGTGCATCTGTCCGATTTGTCGTGGAGCCAGCCCGGCGAGGAAGCCGTCCGCAATTACAAGAAGGGCGAGGAAGTCGAGGCAGTGGTGCTGTCGATCGACGTCGAGCGCGAACGCATTTCGCTGGGCATCAAGCAGCTCGACGGCGATCCGTTCACCAACTATGTTTCCGCGCACGACAAGAATTCGATCGTCACCGGCACCGTGAAGTCGATCGACGCCAAAGGGGCGGTGATCCAGCTCGACGGTGACGTTGAAGGCTATCTGCGCGCATCCGAAGTTGCGCGCGACCGCGTTGAGGACATCCGCACCCGGCTCAAGGAAGGCGATACGGTGACGGCCATGATCATCAACATCGACCGCAAGAACCGCACTATCAACTTGTCGATCAAAGCCAAGGATATGGCGGAGGAGGCCGAGGCGATGCAGAAAATCGCTTCGGACAAGCAGGCAAGTGCCGGGACCACCAATCTCGGTGCTCTGCTGAAAGCCAAACTGGACACGGCTAACACTCAACAATAAGGGAGCACCATGACCAAGTCGGAGTTGATTGCGAAGCTCGCGGCGCGCCACCCGCAGCTGGTGGCGAAGGATGCCGAACTTGCGGTGAAAATGATTCTGGATGCAATGGCCAAGAGCCTGTCCCAGGGGCAGCGCATCGAGATCAGGGGGTTTGGCAGCTTCGGTCTGAATTACCGGCCGCCGCGCACCGGGCGCAATCCGAAATCCGGCGAAAAGGTGCAGGTGCCGGCCAAATATGTTCCGCACTTCAAGGCCGGCAAGGAACTCCGGGAACGCGTGGATCTGAAAAAATAACAACAGAAACCACTTAGGCATCGTTTGTTTGCGGCGGCATAATCGAAAGATCATGCCGTTTTTTTTATCTGGAAGCAGAGCGGCGGGGACAACGGCCGGATTTCCTGCTGTGCGTGACGGTTCGCCGTGATATCCTCGTGACACTATGCGTTACCTGTGGTGGCTCCTGAAATTCGCATTGTTCGTGCTGGTCCTGAGTTTCGCCGTCAAGAATACCGGGACGGTCACGGTGCGCTATTACCTCGGCTACGAATGGCAAGGGCCGCTGGTGTTCGTTCTGCTGGTTTTTTTCTGCGCCGGCGTTGTCGCGGGCGTCATCGCGGGTTTGCCGCGCCTGCTGCGCCAGCGGCGCGAGATCGCCGCGTTGAGGCGTGAGTTGCGGACGCCGCGCCACGCCGGTGGCGATGGCACGACTGTTCCTCCAGCTGCGCAATGAGACGGCGCGCGTTTTCAGCAATCCGACATGGAAATTGAGTTTTGGTGGCTGCTCGCCCTGCCGTTGTTTTTCGGCCTGGGCTGGCTTGCTGCCCGCATCGACATCAAGCAGCTTCTGACGGAATCGCGGGCGCTGCCCATGTCGTATTTCAAGGGGCTCAATTTTCTCCTCAACGAGCAGCCGGACAAGGCGATCGAGGCTTTCATCGAGGTGGTGAAAGTCGATCCCCAGACCATAGAACTGCATTTCGCCCTCGGCTCGCTGTTTCGCAGGCGCGGCGAAATCGAGCGCGCGATCCGCATGCACCAGAATCTGGCGGAGCGCGTCGATCTGGCTCCCGACAAGAAGCTCGCCGCCTTGCACGAGCTGGCCCAGGACTATCTCAAGGCCGGCTTGCTCGACCGCGCGGAAGAGTTGTTCCTCAGACTGGAAAACACCGTGCACGCCGAGGCGGCGCTGAAGTCCCTGCTGGAGATCTACGAGCAGGAGAAGGACTGGCAGAAAGCGATCGGCATTGCCGTGAAGCTCGAGGCCGTCACCGGCCGTTCGCACCAGAAGGAAATCGCCAATTTCTACTGTGAGCTGGCGGGCAACGAGATCATGCAGTCGCGGTCCGAGGCGGCGCGGCCTTTCCTTGCCAGGGCGCTGTCGCATCACCGGCTTTGCGTGCGCGCCAACATGCTGCTGGGCGATCTGGAAATGGGCGCCGGCAATCATGCCGCGGCGATCGAGGCCTGGACGCGCATCGAGAGCCAGAATCCGGCCTACCTCGCGCTGGTGGCGGAACGGCTGCTGGCGGCATTCAAGCGCGCCGGCAGGATGGACGAGGGGTTGAATCTGCTGCGCGCCTATCTCGAGAAGTATCCGTCGCTCGATTTGCTCAACACCGTGTTCCAGGGGATGCTGGAACGGCGCGATGCCGAATCCGCATACCGCCTGGTGCGCGACGAGCTGCAGCGCAATCCGACTCTGCTGGGGCTCGATAAGCTGCTCGAAGCGCAATTGCTGGAAGCGCCGCTCGAGCGCCGCCGCGACCTGGAGCTGATCAAGGATCTGGTGCATCAGCATACGCGCGGGCTGGCGATGTACAAATGCGACAATTGCGGTTTCCGCGCGCGGCAGTTCTACTGGCATTGCCCGGCTTGTGCTGCCTGGGAAACCTATGCGCCGCGCCGGACCGAGGAAAAAGGGCTGGCCGCATGACAGCAAACCATGATGGCGATCCGCGCGTCATCGTTGCACTCGATTTTGCCGAGGCCCGCAGTGCGCTGGCGCTGGCCGACCGCCTCGATGGCCGGCTGTGCCGTCTCAAGGTCGGCAAGGAGCTGTTCACTGCAGCCGGTCCCGCGCTGGTCGAGACGCTGGCGCGGCGCGGCTTTGGCGTGTTTCTCGATCTCAAATACCACGACATTCCGAATACCGTGGCGAATGCCTGCAAGGCCGCCGCGGCGCTCGGGGTCTGGATGCTCAACGTGCATGCGCTCGGCGGGCGTGCCATGATGGAAGCGGCGCGGAAAGCGCTGACCCAGGAAAAGAGGCCGCCGCGGCTGATCGCGGTGACGGTGCTCACCAGCATGAGCGAGCGCGATTTGGCAGAGGTGGGCATCGACGGCACACCGGCGCAGACGGTGGCGCGGCTCGCGCGGCTCGCGAAAGACAGCGGCATGGACGGCGTGGTGTGCTCGGCGCAGGAAGCGGCGTCGCTCAGGGCGGAACACGGAGCGGGATTTTGCCTGGTGACGCCAGGCATCCGGCCGGCGCAGGTGGACGAGGACGACCAGAAGCGCGTCATGACGCCGCGCGCGGCGATTGCAAGCGGCGCCGATTATCTGGTGATCGGACGGCCGATTGTGCGCGCGCCCGATCCTCTCCAAGCGCTCGAACAGATCAATCGCGATATCGGCGGCTGACGGCTGTCATGCTTCGATGAAAACGAGACCGAACCGGAAGGGCGAAGACGGAAAGACAAAGATGCAGGACAAAATGCCTGATGCAGCTGCTTTGCCCTTCATTCCCCATCCTTCGTCGTGGCGCAAGGCACGGGTGCTGGTCGTCGGCGATGTCATGCTCGACCGCTACTGGTTCGGGGAAGTCGGGCGCATTTCGCCGGAAGCGCCGGTGCCGGTCGTGAAAATCGACCGCATCGAAGAGCGTCCCGGCGGGGCGGCCAATGTTGCGCGCAATGTCGCCGCGCTTGGTGCCGCGGCTTCACTGCTGTCGGTGACGGGCAGCGACGAAGCCGGCGCGTGCCTCAAACGGCTGCTGAAAAAAAACCGCATCGAAGCGCGGCTTCATGTCGACCGCAGTGTCGACACCACCGTCAAGCTGCGGGTGATCGGCCGCCAGCAGCAGCTGCTGCGTATCGATTTCGAAACGCTGCCGAGCCACGAGGTGCTCGCCTCCAAGCTGAAGGATTTTTGCGTTCTGCTGCGCAAGGCGGACGCCGTGATCCTGTCGGATTATGGCAAAGGCGGGCTTGCGCACATTGCCCGCATGATCGAATTGGCGCGCCGCGCCGGCAAACCGGTGCTGGTCGATCCCAAGGGCGAAGACTATTCGCGCTACTGCGGCGCAACCCTGATCACGCCCAACCGGACGGAATTCCAGCAGGTGGCCGGAAGCTGGTCGAGCGAGGCCGAACTCACGAGCAAGGCGTGGCGCCTGCGGCGCAAGCTGGGAGTCGCGGCATTGCTGATCACCCGCAGCGAGGAAGGCATGACGCTCTATCAACCGGGCAAGCGCCTGCACGTCGAGGCCCAGGCGCGGGAAGTCTATGACGTAAGCGGGGCCGGCGATACGGTGATCGCGACGCTCGGCGTGATGCTGGCAAGTGGCGCCTGTCTGGCAGATGCAGTGCGCGTTGCAAATCGTGCCGCAGGCATCGTGGTCGGCAAGTTCGGCACTGCGGTGGTTCATCCCGAGGAATTGTTCGCTGCTGAAAGCGGCGGGGAGTGGGCATGATAGTGGTTACAGGGGCGGCCGGTTTTATCGGCTCCAATCTCGTCAAGGGATTGAACGGGCGCGGCATTACCGACATCATCGCCGTGGACAATCTGTCGCGCGGTGACAAGTTCATCAATCTTGCCGATTGCGAGATCGCCGATTATCTCGACAAGGAGGCGTTTCTGCGGCGGCTGGAAGACGGCGCGTTCGACGGCGAGATTTCCGCGATTCTGCATCAGGGCGCCTGTTCCGATACCACGGAAACCGACGGCCGCTACATGATGCAGAACAATTACCAGTACTCGCGTATCCTGCTCGATTACTGTACCACCGAAGAAATTCCTTTCATTTATGCTTCTTCGGCCGCAGTCTATGGCGCCAGCCGCATTTTTCGCGAGGTGCGCGAATGCGAAGGACCGCTCAACGTCTACGGCTACTCGAAATTCCTGTTCGACCAGGTGGTGCGGCGCAGCCGCGAGCGGCTCGCGGCACAGGTGGTGGGGCTGCGTTACTTCAATGTCTACGGCGAGCGCGAGCAGCACAAGGCACGCATGGCATCGGTGGCCTTTCATTTTTTCAATCAGTACCGCGCTGCCGGCAAGGTGAGGCTGTTCGAGGGCAGCGGCGGCTATGGCAACGGCGAGCAGCGGCGCGACTTCGTCTCGGTGGAAGACGTGGTGAAAGTCAACCTGTTTTTTCTCGACAATCCCGGCAAATCCGGGATTTTCAACGTCGGCACCGGCGCCGCGCAAAGTTTCAATGACGTGGCGGTGGCCACCGTCAACGGCTGCCGCAAGGCGCGGGACGAGCCGCCGCTCACGCTGGCCGAGATGCAGCGGCAGGGCATCATCGAATACATTCCCTTTCCCGCAGAGCTCGCGGGCAAGTACCAAAGCTATACCCAGGCCGACATCACCGCCCTGCGTGCCATCGGTTATGGAGAGCCTTTCCTGAGCGTCGAGCAGGGCGTGCCGCGCTATTGCGAACGCCTGTTGCAGCGCGCCACGCCGTAGCGGGGCGCGTGCGTTGTCCGCGGCGGGCTGTTCGTTCCGCCCCGGCCGCGGCATGAGGTATCATGCAGCTCATCAATCCCTGGTCGGAAAGCCATGTTCAAGACACTGGAAGATTTCGTCGGCAATACGCCGCTCGTGAGACTGAAGCGCATCACCGCGGGAAGCGGCAATACGCTGCTCGCCAAGCTCGAAGGCAACAATCCCGCGGGTTCGGTCAAGGACCGGCCGGCGTTGTCGATGATCAGACGCGCCCAGCAGCGCGGCGAGATCAAGCCCGGCGACACGCTGATCGAGCCGACCAGCGGCAATACCGGCATCGCGCTGGCGATGTGCGCGGCGATGATGGGTTATCGCATGGTCCTGGTGATGCCCGAGCATCTGTCCATAGAACGCCGCCAGACCATGGCGGCGTTCGGTGCCAGGTTCGTGCTGACGCCGAAAGAAGGCGGCATGGAAATGGCGCGCGATGTCGCCGAGAAAATGCGCGACGAAGGCAAGGGCATCATTCTCGACCAGTTCGCCAATCCCGACAATCCGCTCGCGCATTACGAAGGCACGGGACCCGAAATCTGGCGCGATACCGCGGGTCGCGTCACGCATTTCGTGAGCAGCATGGGTACCACCGGCACCATCATGGGGGTGTCGCGCTTCCTCAAGGAAAAGAATCCGGCGGTGTGCATCGTCGGCTGCCAGCCGACCGAAGGCTCGCAAATTCCCGGCATCCGCAAATGGCCTGCGGCCTACCTGCCGAAAATCTGCGACTGGAACAGCATAGACCGCGTGATCGAGGTCTCGCAGCACGATGCGGAAGAGATGACGCGGCGCCTGGCGCGCGAAGAAGGCATTTTCGCCGGGATTTCCTCGGGCGGCGCATTGTGGGCCGCGCTCCAGGTGGCGCAGGAGGTTGAAAACGCGGTGATCGTTTTCATCGTCTGCGATCGCGGCGACCGTTATCTGTCCACCGGGGTGTTCCCGGCCTGAGGCCGTCTCCGGAGCCGTGATGCGCCGCTGCGGAGCAGCGGGGATCATCGTCGCGCTGGCGGCGGCTGGCGGGGCAGCGGCGGATCAGTCTCGCCGTCGACGACCTCGCCGCTGCAGCCTTCTCGGCCAAGGCAGTCAAGGCCGAACCGAAGGCGGACGACGTGAACTGCTGCTGGAAATCGGCGAAATCATGCTGTACGGTCGAACGTGGCGCAATGTGCGCGTGCATTGCCCGCGGTTGCGGCTGGAAACGAATTTTCTCGAATGCGCCGACGCGGTCGTGGATGCCGGCGCGCAAATCCCGCTTTCTTTTCGTATGCGTGGCGCGACAAGACGCTCGAAGCGGTGCTGCGCCCTGCGCCGGGCGAAACGTGGCGGCTGCATGCCGGTTTTGCCGAGCCGCGCCGCGAGTTCCGGATCCTCATCGACCATGGCCAGGCGCAGCGCCTCGTCTCGCCTCGTGGCTGCCGGGCGGCATGCCACAGCCTGTCGCGGGCACGCTGGGCGGCAGGATCGTTTTTTCAAATGCTGGCGAAATCGATGCGCGCTTCGAGGTCGATGGCCTGGCTGCCAGACCGCGGTGCGCAACCTCTCCGCGCTCGGCGGCGCCGGCGCCGCGGCCGCAATCGAGCACAGCGTGTTGCGTTTTTTCGGACAATTCGGCTATGAAAAAGCGGGATTGAGTTGCAAACTCAGAAACAACGTCTGTGAGATGGATGGCGTGGAAAATGCACCGCAGGGTTATGTGAGCGTCAAGGGCGGCGGCATTCCGGCGCTTTCCGTGATCGGCTACAATCGCCATGTGGGCTGGCGGGAACTGGTCGAGCGGCTCAGGCGTATCAGGCAGGACGATGTGCGCGTCGTCATTCAATGAGGAAAGCCGGCATGCGTCGAGTTCGAAAAAGCCCAGCCCGGCTGGTATTACCTGAATGCCTCGGGCGCGTGGGTGCGCAAATGACGCGGAAGTTACGGCCGTTTTCGCTTGCGTTATTTAAATAACTTATTGATTTTAAAGGATATTTTTTTGACGCCCACACTGGTGTTCGATATCGAGA
>JBKBXX010000018.1:0-36952 GCA_046313915.1 Burkholderiales bacterium
TTTTTTTTCTTCAACAATAACTCATTGTAAATCAATGAGTTATTTTTTCATCCTGAATTGGTGCGATGCATCAAACGTCCGATAACTGGACTCGGCCGGCGGCTGTTTCCATAATGGGCGGAGGATGATGAGCGAAGACTGCTGTGCATTCGGCAGGAGGAGGTGTGGCATGAAAGCGATACGACTGGCGCTGGCGATGACGGTGCTTGGCATGGTGTCTGTTGTCGCGCAGGCGGCGACGCCGGCAATCGTGATCCATTCCACCGAAGCACCGTTCGACGAAGTGAAAGAGCGGGTGACGATGGCGATCGAGAACCGCGGCATGGTGCTCAATTACACCGCGCGCGTCGGCGACATGCTCGAACGTACCGGCAAGGATCTCGGGCGCGAGCGCCGCATCTATGCCCATGCCGAAGTGCTCGAGTTCTGCAGCGCCAGGCTGTCCCGCGACACCATGGAAGCCGACCCCCGCAACATCGTGTTCTGTCCGTACACGATCGCGATTTACGCGTTGCCGCAGGAACCCGGCAAAGTCTACCTGTCTTATCGCAAGCCGGCGGCGATCGGCTCGGGCCAGTCGATCAGGACGCTGCGCGCGGTCGAGAAGCTGCTGGCGGACATCGTGGGCGAGGCGCTCAAATAGACGTCCGCGACATGGAACGCAAGCGGATTAACGCGGGCAATATCCGTTCAGTGGGCTACGATGCGCGCAACCGGGTGCTGGAGATCGAGTTTGGCCAAGGCAGCATTTACCAGTATTCGGGAGTGGCGGAGGAAGTGTACCGCCGTTTCATGAACTCACCTTCGCCCGGCAGCTATTTCCGCGACAATATCGAAGAAAACTATACCGCGCGGCGGCTGCGATAAGGGGCCGCGGCAGGGTCGGTTGCGGGCACGAGCCGGGGCCCGGCGGGTGGCTTCAGGCTGTCACAGCAGGCTCCGCCCTGGCGTGAAACTCACGGAGCAGGGCCGGCCGCGGCACAGGACCGAGCGGACCAGGTAGACCGAGTCCGCGTCGGAGAAGGGCATCGCATACAACGGGATATCCCACGCTGACGGGCGGGAGGGCGTGGTTTGCGCGAGGAACGCTTGCGCGAGGGCGTTGCTGTCGATACATCTTGCCCACCACAGGTCGTCCGCCGTGCGCAGGTAACTGCATTCGTAGTGCAGCACGTCCAAGGTGGCAGATGACGCCATGCCGCCGGATTGCGCCGCCGCGACCGGGACGACCACGGCAAGCCCCGCGCAGTTCGCGATACGGAGGAAAAGTGCGGGCACAATTCATGACGGGCTCCGGTCCACCCACGGCCGACGAAACCCCACGGTACTTGCACTGGCGGGCGCCGTCAATATGCCCGACGATCGGGCGCGTGTCGCAGCCTCGTTGACAAAACGCTGCAGCATGTGGCGTCGGCTACGGTCATAGCGGAAATGAAACGCACCGTTTTCGCCGACCACGCCATCGACCGGCCACATGCGCGCGATATGGTCGGTCGCACCAACTCGCCGGCCGGGCGGTGATCGGAATTACCCGCAGCCCCGCCCGGTGCAGTTTTTTCATGGTCGTGCAGGCGCGGGCGGCGAGCCGGCCTTCGGTAGCCAGCGTGTCGTCGATATCGGCAAGCATATTGCGTATGCCGCCTTGCGCAGCGAGCGAAAATTCGGCAAGCGGGCGCATCAGATGCGGAGCGGCTGTCATGAATGCCGCTGGTCGGGCGGCAGCGGACGGCGAACGAAGCCGAAACGGTCTGCCACCTCGGCCGATCTGATCGGCTGGACCCTGATGTTGTCGTCGTGGAACGCGAGCCACAGCGGTGCCGGCTGTTGCTGCTGCAGGAGTTCCATCACCTCGACCAGCACCTTGTCGTCGAGGGGGTTGCCGTTGATGTCGATCAGGAAAGGAAACAGCAGATTGATGTCGCGGTCGCTGAGCAGTCCTATGCCCTGCTCGGTTTGCAGCAGCAGCGTGCCCTCCTCGTCGAGCCAGGCGCCCTTGACCGCCGCGACCGGCAGCCCGGTGTGGCTCTCGAGTTCGAGCAGCGCGTTGTAACTGCTGGCGACGCGGTAGACGAATGGCGTGTACTCGAGGGTGACAAAAACGCGTTGCGGGCCGTTCTGGAAAAACCAGCGGCCCTCGTCGTCGTGCCCGTAATTGCGGCTGATGAAGGTGGCAATGCCGGTATTGGATACCCGCTCGCCCCGGATGCGCCAGTTGCCGCGCCGGTCGAGGGAAAGCCAGTCGTAGACCGCCGGCACTTCGGGCCATTTGATCATGCTGTGCAGAACGCGCTCATCCACGGTTGGCGACCTCGTCACCGCGGTGGTGCTGCGCCGCTTCCCGCAAGTGGTGAGCCGCGAACCGTGAGCCGGTAAATTTTTGTGGGCAGGGGCTTGCCCCTGATCGCCGGCGAGCCAGCTCCCACGAGAATGGTGATTGGATAATCGAGAAATCCGGTCCTGCTTATTGCGCTATTGTTCTTCCACATGCGCGGTCTTGGCGTGTTGCGCGACCAGTTCCTTTTGCACGCTGGGCGGCACCGGTTCGTAGTGGGACAGTTCGATGGTAAAGGAACCCTGCCCGGCGGTGACCGACTTGAGCCGCGCCTGGTAATTGTTGATTTCCGATAACGGCACTTGACCCCTGACCACCAGCATTCCTGCGGAAAGCGTATCGGTGCCGCTCACCTGGCCGCGCTTGGAGGAAATGTCGCCGGCGATGTCGCCCATATTGGCTTCGGGAGTGATGATCTCGATGTTGACGATGGGCTCGAGGATGATGGGCCGCGCCTTGCCGAGCGCATCCATGAAGGCGCGTTTTCCCGCGGCGACGAAAGCCACTTCCTTGGAATCCACCGGATGGTGCTTGCCGTCATAGACGATAACCCGGATGTCCTGGATGGGATAGCCGGCGAGATGGCCGCTCTCGATCACCTGGCGCACGCCTTTTTCCACTGCCGGAATGAACTGGCCGGGGATCACGCCGCCTTTGACCTCGTCGACGAATTCGAAACCCGATCCGCGCGGCAGGGGCTCCACCCGCAGGAACACCTCGCCGAACTGGCCGGCGCCGCCGGTCTGCTTTTTGTGACGGTGATGGCCTTCGGCGCGCGCGGTGATGGTTTCGCGGTACGGGATTTGCGGCGGCGTGGTCGAGACCTCGACGTGATACTGGCTTGCCATCTTGTCCAGGATGTAGCGCATGTGCAAATCGCCCAAGCCGCTGATTACGGTCTGGTTGGCGGCGTTGTGTTCGACGCGGAAAGTCGGGTCTTCGGCGGCGATTTTGTGCAGCGCGTCGGAGATGCGCTGCTCGTCGCCGCGCCGCTTGGGCGCTATCGCCAGGCTGTGCATGGGGGTCGGAAACTCGAGGGGCGCGAGATGGATGTGGTCTTCGTCGTGCGAATCGTGCAGCACGGCATCGAAATGGATGTCTTCGACTTTGGACACGGCACCGAGATCGCCGGGCACCAGCGCCTCGGTTTCGATGAGATCCTTGCCTTGCTGCAGATAAAGATGCGAGACCTTGAAAGGCTTGCGGCCGTCGCCGATGAAAAGCTGGGTGTCCCTGGTTATGGTGCCCTGGTGCACGCGGAAGGAGCCGATCTTGCCGACAAAGGGGTCGATGACGACCTTGAATACATGGGCGAGCACATGCTTGGCGGGATCGGGCTCCGCGGCGAGGGGGCGGGCTTCCGCCCCCTCGCCTTTCAGGAATTGCGGCGGGTTGCCCTCGGTCGGGTTGGGCATCAGCTTGACGAAAATATCGAGCAGTTCGGCTATACCCGCACCGGTGCGCGCCGAAACGAAGCACACCGGGACGAGGTGCCCTTCGCGCAGCGCCTGTTCGAAAGGCTCGTGCAGCTGCTCGGGTTCGATTTCGCCCTGTTCCAGATATTTGGCCATCAGCATTTCATTAACTTCGACCACCTGGTCGACCAGAGCCTGGTGGGCGTCCGCAACCGAGGAAAAATCCGGGGCGCCAGCAGGGTTGAAAAAGCAGTCGACCACGCGTCTGCCGCCGTCGGCCGGCAGGTTGACCGGCAGACATTCCTTGCCAAAAGCCGCCTGGATGCGGCTGAGCAGGCCGGGCAGATCGATATTCTCGGCGTCGATCTTGTTGACGATGATCATCCGGCACAGATTGCATCTTGCCGCCCACGCCATCATGCGCGAAGTGATCATCTCGATGCCGTTCTGGGCGTTGATCACCACCGCCGCGGTTTCGACCGCCGGCAGGGCGCCGATGGCGCGGCCGATGAAATCGGGCAATCCGGGGGTATCGATCAGATGAACCCTGGTGTCGTTGTGGACAAGATGGGTAATGGCGGCGTTGAGCGAATGCTGGTAGCTTTTTTCCAGCGGGTCGAAGTCGCAGACCGTCGATCCTTTCTCGACGCTGCCCATGCTGCTGATCGCCCCAGCCTGGTGCAACAAGGCTTCCGTCAACGTCGTTTTACCCGCAGCGCCGTGGCCGACGAGCGCTATGGTGCGGATGGCCTGGGGAAAGAACTTCGGCATGGTGGCTTCCTTTTTCGGTTTCGAATCGAGTATAAACGCCGGTTTGCCGCCCTTACAAGCAAATGAAGCCGGGGGGTCGGCAATGGTTTTCTGTTTTACGTCAAAAGGCTTGCGGCGTTTTGTTAACGTGGTTGACAAAGTCCTTGAAAAACAAGATAATACGAAAAATGGTGCAGCGCGCCATTTGCTCGCGGATGGTGAGGAACGGGCGGCCGACGAACACGGAAAACGTGAAATAGTTGTTGTTGGCGCGGATCCGAGCCACTAGAATTGGGCAAAATTTTCTGCCGGCCTGCGACCCATGGCAGTTTTAGGGGTAGCGTTTCTGGCCAAATTTCTTAACAGGAATCACGTTACCGCAGCAAGGTAGCAAGTTGCCGGGATGCCTTTGTCTCCGGCGAACGGAAAGGAGGTTTTGCAATGTTGGCAAAATCGATTCCCCTGATGTTTCATCGATTGAGCAGCGATCGCTTTGCTCAAAAAATGCGCAGTACGGTATCGGTCATGGTGCTCATCGCCAGTCTCGCGGCACTGGCGCTCGTGATCCATGGCCAGTATGGCTCCCATTTCCCGGGCAATCGGGGTGCCGCTGTGTTTTCCGGCGCGGTGGAGCCGGCCGTGGAGGAGGACGGCGAGGCGGTCCGCAGCGGGAAAGTGGAAAACGGCGGTTATCGCGCGCTGGCCGAGTTTCTGGCGAGGAGATACAAGGTTTCCCAAGACGTGACTTTCGACCTGGTGAGCATCGCGCACGCCGCCGGCCAGCGGGTCGGCCTCGATCCGCTGCTGATCATTGCGGTGATGTCGGTCGAGTCGCGATTCAATCCCATCGCCGAGAGCGTTGCCGGCGCCAAAGGCCTGATGCAGATCATTCCCAAATACCACCCCGAGAAGTTCGAGGAGTTCGGCGGCGAAAAGGCGGTGTTCGACCCCGCAGCCAATATCCTGGTCGGTTCCCGCATCCTGAAAGAATACATCGGCCGCACCGGCAACCTGAGCACGGCGTTGCAGATGTATGCCGGCGCGCTCAACGACGAACAGGATGTCTATACCAGCAAGGTCCTGAGCGAAAAACAGCGGCTGCAGCAAATCCTCAGCCGCTTCGGCGGGCACCCGCTCAGAGTCAAAGCGACGGCGGTGAAGGATCTGCTGTCCGAGTCCTCTCCGCTGTGATCCGGGCCGTTCCCTGGTAGCGGAGTGGTCGCTTACTTACGTGACGTTCCGAGTCGTGCGAAGCCGGTCGCGGGTTTCGTCAGACTTCGGCAGCGCTGCGGTCCAGCTGCGCTGTGTGTTTTCCCCGGCAAAAGGATAGGATGGATGATGGGGCCGGCGGCTCGGTGATCGCTCCTCAAGGTTTTCAAGGAGAACGAAATGGCGGAACAGGGCTTACCCAAGGACATGTTCGAGTTCATGCAGAAAATGTGGAACCCGCTGTCGTTCCCGCTTCCCGGCATGGTGGCGCCGACCGCCGATATCGGTGAAATCGAAAAAAAAATCGCGGAATTGAGGGCGGTCGAGAACTGGCTCATCCTGAATGTCGGCTTCGTGCAGATGACGATCAAGACCCTCGAAATGCAGAAAGCCGCGCTCGAAAGCCTGCGGGCCGCGGCCCAGCCGCCCGAAGGCAAGTCTGATAAAGCGGGGGGCTAGGCAGTAGGTCAGGCGCGTGGATCGAGCGTCTTCGGATCGAAGAGCGGCTTGCCGCCCCCTGCCTGCGTGCGTCATGCCGGCGGCAAGCGCATAATGGAAGCGCCGTTTTTTCCGTGGAGGAGACGACCATGGCAACCACCATTCGCAAGACCGCTTACTACAGCATGCAAACTCCCAACCGCCCCGGCCAGGCTGCGCAACTGCTCGACGGCCTCGCGGCGCAGGGCGTGAACCTGCTCGCCTTCACCGGTTTTCCCAGCGCGGGTAAGGCCCAGGTGGACTTCATTCCCTACGACGTGGCGGCGTTCTCGCGCGTCGCGCGCAAGCTGGGCCTGAAGATAGGCAAGAAAAAGACGGTGTTTCTCGCGCAGGGCGATGACCAGGCCGGGGCGATCGCGGAAATCTGCGCCAAACTCGCCCACGCCCGCATCAACATGGTGGCGATGGACGCGGTAGCCGCGGGCGAAGGCAGATTCGGCGCGATTTTCTGGGTCAAACCCAAGGACGTCGCCAAAGCGGCGAGAGTGCTGGGGGCGCGGTGAAAAAAACGGCGCACGGCGGGATTTTTCGCGGCGGAATGGAGCGGTCGACGCCATGCGTCGGCGAGCATCCCGCCGCTGCTCGCGCGGCATTTGCCGGCGGCACGACTCAGCCGATCCTGTTTCGCAGCAGCCCCAGCCCCACGATCTCGGTTTCCAGCACGTCCCCTGGTTTCATGAATTCCGGTGGCGTGCGCGCATGGCCGACACCGGCCGGGGTGCCGGTGAGGATGATGTCGCCCGGTTCCAATGTCAGGCCCGCCGACAGCTCGGCGATGATGCGCGGAATTTTGAAATACATGTAGCTCGTGTTCGAGTCCTGCTTGGTGACGTCGTTGACGCGGCAGGTGAGGCGCAGGTTCTGCGGTTCTTTCACTTCGTCGGCGGTGGCGAGCCACGGTCCCATCGGGCAGTGTCCATCCAGGCTTTTACCCTTGAACCACTGCTGGCCGTGCTGGCGTTGTATCTCGCGCGCCGACACGTCGTTCGCCACGGTGTAGCCGAAAATGTGTTTCATCGCGTCGGCTTCCCTGATGTTGATGCCGCTTTTGCCGATGATGACCGCGAGTTCCACTTCCCAGTCGAGTTTTTCAGTGACGCCGGCGTGCGCCGGGACGGGGTCGTAAGGACCGTTCACCGTGGTCGGCGCCTTGGTGAAAAAAGCCGGGTGCGCCGGCATCTCCTGCACATGCGGCCGCGCTTTCACGCCTTCCTCGAAATGTTCGAGGTAGTTCCAGCCGACGCAGAACACGTTCTTGCGCGGGCGCGGGATGGGCGCGTGCAGCACCACCTTGCTCAGGGCGTGGTGGCCGGTCTCGATGCCGGCAAGCGCTTTTTTCACGGCGGCAAGGCCGGTGCGGCCGGAGGCGATCAGGGCGACCATGTCATCCGCTGCGAACGGCAGTTTCACGCGTGCTTTCCTTGCTGCGCGCGCCAGATCGATGATGCCGCCGTCTCGGGCGATGACGCCGATTTGCGCCGGTTTGCGTCTGGTTTCGGAATAAGTGACG
This sequence comes from Burkholderiales bacterium, assembly GCA_046313915.1. Lineage (GTDB taxonomy): Bacteria > Pseudomonadota > Gammaproteobacteria > Burkholderiales > SG8-41 > CAKKQX01. The sequence goes on from JBKBXX010000018.1 coordinate 7,715, forward strand.
AGCCGCATGGACTGTTTCCTTTATCGTGAAATCCTGGTTTTGAATTTTTCGGTTGCTTTCACTAGCTCGGCGCAGATGCCCGGCTCCCACGCCGAATGGCCGGCGTCGGGCACGATGATGTACTCGGCCTCGGGCCACGCGCGATGCACGTCGTCGGCACTGACGATGGGACACACCGCGTCGTAGCGTCCCTGCACGATCACGCCTGGAATGCCGCGCACGCGGCCGATATTGTCGAGCAGCGAGTTTTCCGGCAGGAAAATGTCGTGGCTGAAGTAATGCGCTTCGATGCGTGCCAGGCCCAGTGCCACCACGTCGCCGGCGAAATAGGCCACAGTTTCGGGCTTGGGCAGCAGCGTCGAACACGAGCCTTCGTAGATGCTCCAAGCGCGCGCCGCTGCCATGTGCACGCTCGGGTCGGGATCGGTCAGGCGTTTGTAATAGGCAGCCAGCAGATCACCGCGCTCGTTTTCGGGAACGGCGCCGGCGAATGCGTGCCACGCTTCCGGGAACAGATTGCGCAGGCCGTAGAGAAACCACTCGATTTCGCTTTTGCGGCACAAAAAAATGCCGCGCAGGACGAGTCCGGCGCAGCGCTGCGGATGCGCTTCGGCGTAGGCGAGCGCGAGCGTGCTGCCCCACGAACCGCCGAACACCAGCCAGTTTTCGATGCCCAGGTGCACGCGCAGCCTTTCGATGTCGGCGACGAGCTGGGGCGTGGTGTTGTCGCGCAATTCCCCGAGCGGCGTGGAACGCCCCGCGCCGCGCTGGTCGAAAATCACGATGCGGTAGTGCGCGGGGTCGAAAAAACGCCGGTGGCCGGGGGCCGCGCCCGCTCCCGGGCCGCCGTGCAGGAACAGCACCGGCGCGCCGCGGGGATTGCCCGACTGCTCCCAGTACATGCGGTGCAGTCCGTCGAGTTCGAGCATGCCGGCGTCGTAAGGCTCGATTTGCGGATAAAGTTCGCTGCGGAGGGCGGGAGCGAGATCCATGGTTGCGCACGGTAACGAAACAGGCGGAAAACATAGCATAAAGCCCGAGCCCATAGGAAATGGCGCCGCCGTGCCCGCCGGCAAAGCGTGCCACGCTTCATCGCGGCGGCGGGGGCGGTGCGGGCGGTGCGGTATAATTGCAATCCGAATGTTTGGATTGGTTTTCTGCCATGGACGAACAGTTGTTACGCAAGGCCGCGCTCGATTACCACAGCACGCCCACTCCGGGAAAGATTGCGATTGCCCCGACCAAGGCCCTCGCCAACCAGCGCGATCTCGCGCTTGCCTACACCCCCGGCGTCGCCAAGGTGTGCGAGGAGATTGCTGCTGACGCCACCCAGGCGCGCAATCTCACGGCGCGTGGCAATCTGGTGGCGGTGATCACCAACGGCACCGCGGTGCTCGGTCTGGGGGCGATCGGTCCGCTCGCAGCCAAGCCGGTGATGGAAGGCAAGGCAGTGCTGTTCAAGAAATTCGCCGGCATCGATGTTTTCGACATCGAAATCGACGAGCGCGATCCCGACAAGCTGGTCGACATCATCGCCAGTCTGGAACCGACTTTCGGCGGCATCAATCTCGAGGACATCAAGGCGCCCGAGTGCTTCATCGTCGAACGCAAGCTGCGCCAGCGCTGCAAGATCCCGGTGTTCCACGACGACCAGCACGGTACCGCGATCACCGTCGGCGCCGCTTTCATCAACGGGCTCAAGGTCGTCGGCAAGGACATCGGCAAGGTCAAGCTGGTGGTTTCGGGCGCGGGCGCGGCGGCACTGGCGTGCCTGGACCTGCTGGTCAGAATGGGCCTGTCCAAAGACAACATCGTTGTCACCGACATCAAGGGCGTGGTCTACAAAGGTCGCAAGGAAGAGATGGATCCGGACAAGGAACGCTACGCGGTCGAGACCAGCGCACGCACGCTGGCCGAAGTGATCGGTGGCGCCGACGTGTTTCTGGGAGTGTCGGCGGGCGGCGTGTTGAAGCCCGAGATGGTCAAGCAGATGGCCGAGCGGCCGCTGATCCTGGCGCTCGCCAATCCCGAGCCGGAAATCCGCCCCGATCTGGCGAAAGCGGTGCGGCCCGACGCGGTGATCGCCACCGGCCGTTCGGATTACCCGAACCAGGTCAACAACATCCTGTGTTTCCCTTTCATTTTCCGCGGCGCGCTCGATGTCGGCGCCACCACCATCACCACCGAAATGGAGCTGGCGGCGGTCGAGGCGATCGCCGAGCTTGCGCGCGCCGAACAATCCGAGATCGTGACCCTCGCCTACGGTGAACAGAATCCGCCTTTCGGTCCCGAGTACCTGATTCCCAAGCCTTTTGATCCGCGCCTCATCGCCAAGGTTGCGCCGGCGGTCGCCCAAGCCGCGATGGCGAGCGGCGTGGCGACGCGCCCCATCACCGATTTCGACGCCTATCGCGAGCGCCTCGACCAGTTCGTGTATCACTCCGGTCTCATCATGAAACCGGTGTTCGCCGCGGCCAAGCGCTCGCCCAAGCGCATCGTTTATGCCGAGGGGGAAGAAGAGCGGGTGCTGCACGCGGCGCAGGTGGTGGTCGACGAAGGACTGGCGAGACCGATCCTGGTCGGCCGGCCGGAAGTGATCCAGACGCGCATCGAGCGTCTCGGGCTGCGGTTGCGTCGCGACGAGCATTATGATCTGGTCGATCCGGGCAACGATCCGCGCTACCGCGAATACTGGACCGAATATCACCGCCTTGCCGCACGTCGCGGCGTCACGCCCGAAATCGCCAAGCTCGACATGCGCCGGCGCCTGACGCTGATCAGCGCGATGCTGATGCGCATGGGCGCGGCTGATGCCATGCTGTGCGGCATCCTCGGCCGTTATGCGAGCCATCTGCGGTTCGTCGATCTGGTGATCGGCCCGCGTCCGGGCGTCAGGAACTACGCGGCGATGAACATGCTGATCCTGCCGCGGCGCACGCTGTTCATCTGCGACACCTATGTCAATTTCGATCCCACCGCGGAGCAGGTCGCCGAGACGGCGATCCTGGCGGCGGAGGAGGTCAGCCGCTTCGGCCTGACGCCCAAGGTGGCGCTGTTGTCGCATTCGAGCTTCGGTGCCGCCGATACCCCGACCGCGTGCAAAATGCGCGAAGCGCTGGCGATCATCAACCGCGCCGCGCCGCACCTCGAGGTCGAAGGCGAGATGCAGGGCGATGCCGCGCTTTCCGAAGAAATCCGGCTGCGGGTGTTCCCGGACTCGCGGCTCAAGGGTGAGGCCAATCTGCTGGTGATGCCGACGCTGGATGCCGCCAACATCGCTTTCAACCTGCTCAAGAACGCGGCTGGCGACGGCATCACCGTCGGGCCCATCCTGCTCGGTGCCGCCCGCCCGGTGAGCATCCTCACGCCCTCGGCGACGGTGCGGCGTATCGTCAACATGACCGCGCTCACCGTGGTCGATGCCGGCGTGCAGCGCACCGAACAGAGGCGGCTGCTGTAGAAAGCGGTGAAGGGTGAGGGCGAAGGGTGGGGCGCGGGGGGCAAAGGGTGAAGCGTGAGGGCGCAGCGCCTTCAGGTCTTCACGGCTATTACACATGACGCGACAGGAAACCACTATGGCCAAGAACGACGTACGCATCGAACACGACACCATGGGCGAAATCGAAGTGCCTGCCGACAAACTGTGGGGCGCCCAGACGCAGCGCAGCCTTCATCATTTCCATTTTCCCGGCGAAACCATGCCGCTGGAAGTGGTCCACGCCCAGGTGCTGGTGAAAAAAGCCGCGGCCGCGGTCAACATGGCGCTCGGCGTGCTCGACCGCAAGAAAGGCGCGGCGATCATCAAGGCGGCTGACGAGGCGCTGGCGGGCAAGCTCGACGAGCATTTCCCGCTGGTGGTGTGGCAGACCGGCTCGGGCACCCAGACCAACATGAACGTCAACGAGGTTCTGGCCAACCGCGCCTCCGAGCTGATGGGCGGCGCGCGCGGCGAAAAGCGCCTCGTGCATCCCAACGACGACGTCAATAAAGGGCAGTCGTCGAACGACACCTTTCCCACCGCGATGCACGTGGCGGCGGTGATCGCGCTCGAAAGGCGGTTGAAGCCGGCGGTCACGGCGCTGCGCGCGACGCTCGACAAAAAAGCTAATAAATTCATGCACATAGTGAAAATCGGCCGCACCCACTTGCAGGACGCGACGCCGCTCACGCTGGGGCAGGAATTTTCCGGTTACGTGTCGCAGCTCGATCACGGGCTCGAGCACATCGACGCCGCGCTGCCGCATCTGTGCGAGCTCGCGCTGGGCGGCACCGCGGTTGGCACCGGGCTCAACGCCCATCCGCAGTTCGCGGTGAAGGTCGCCGCGGAACTGAAACGGCTGACGCGGCTGCCTTTCGTCACCGCGCCCAACAAGTTCGAGGCACTCGCTTCCTGCGACGGCGTGGTGAGTGCGCACGGCGCGCTGAAAACGCTCGCGGCCTCGCTCATGAAAATCGCCAACGACATCCGCTGGCTGGCGAGCGGTCCGCGCTGCGGCATCGGTGAAATCAGCATCCCCGAGAACGAACCCGGCAGCTCGATCATGCCGGGCAAGGTCAATCCGACGCAGTCGGAATCGATGACCATGGTGTGCTGCCAGGTGTTCGGCAACGACGTCGCGATCAATCTCGGCGGCGCTTCGGGCAACTTCGAGCTCAACGTGTTCCGCCCGATGGTGATCCGCAATTTCCTGCACAGCGCGAAACTGCTCGCCCATGCCTGCGAGAATTTCAACGAGCACTGCGCCGTCGGCATAACGCCCAACCTCGAGCGCATCGATCAGCTGATGCGCAATTCTCTGATGCTGGTCACGGCGTTGAACCCGTACATCGGCTACGAGAAAGCGGCGGCGATCGCCAAGAACGCACACAAGAAAGGCCTCACGCTCAAGGAATCCGCGGTCGCGCTCGGTTATCTGACCGCCGAACAGTTCGACCGCTGGGTGAAGCCCGAGAGCATGGTCGGCATCAAGTTGAAAATGCCGAAGAAGAAAAGCTGATCTGCGGCCGGGGCGCCGGAAAGAAGCGGTCGGACGTCGTGGCACGTCGGCCGCCCGGCATAAAAAAACCCCGCCGATTTGGCGGGGTTTTTTTTACGGTCGGCGGATCAGATGTTGAGGAGTTTTCTGGCCTTGGCGAGCGCGTCTACCGATTCCTGGTGCTTGCCGGCCTTGTGCAGGGCTTCGCCTTCGCTGCGGTACTTTTTCGCCTCGGCCATTTGCGTATCGGAGAGTTTGGCCTTGGGCAGTGCCGCATCGATCGCTTTCATGTCCGCCGGGCAGTGAAAAGCGAATGCCGTGCCGCTGGCCAGGGCCAGCGCGGCGGCGACGATCGTGCTGTGAATCTTCATCGTTCCCTCCTGTGTGGGTTGGTGGGGATGTGACCCCGTTGCTAGTGTAAGCCTCGCGATAGGCCTGCTCAACTGCTTCGTCAACTCCTGCGCGGCGTGACGCGCATGCCGATCGCGGGTAAAATTTCCTGCAATTTCAAGCAGTAGGGAAATTCCACTTGGCTCACCCGACACTAACAGCCGAGGCCGCGCCAATATTCCGCCTCACGCGCGAAGATATCGACGGGCGGTTGCGGCGGCCGCCGCCGCCACCCGAGCCGCACGATCTGCACGTGATCGCGCTCGAGGAAGGCGTGCGCGTCATCGAGGCGGCAGTGCTGGTGCCGCTGGTGGGCCGCGAGGAGGGCGTGAACGTGCTGTTGACGCAGCGCACCGCGCATCTTGCCGATCACGCCGGCCAGATCAGCTTTCCCGGCGGACGCGTCGAGGCCGTCGATGCGAGCCGCGAAGAAACCGCGTTGCGCGAAACCGAGGAAGAAGTCGGTCTGCCGCGCGCCCGAATCGCGGTGCTGGGCAGGCTGCCCCAGTACGAGATTCCTTCGGGGTTTCGCATCACGCCCGTGGTGGGCTGGATCGAGCCGCCGTTCGTGCTGCAGCCCGATGCTTTCGAAGTGGCGGAAGTGTTCGAGGCGCCGCTCGCCCATTTTCTCGATTCCGCCAATTACCAGCGTCGCCAGTACCATTTCCGCGGCCGCCACCGGCATTATCTGGCGATTCCGTTCGAAGGACGCTACATCTGGGGCGCGACGGCGGGTATGCTCTACAGCCTGAGCAGGATATTGCGGGAGTGATGGCGGCCCGAGAGCACGCGCCTTCGGCTCCCGCGGTGTTGGCATCGCGCCCCGCGGCATCATCGACTTGCTCAAAGCCGGTGCCGCTCGATGTTGCGCTGCAGTTCTGAGTTTGTCTAAAGATGCTTGAATCCATTGCCGTTATTCTGTTCGTGGGGCTGGGGTGGCTGTGGTTCGACGGCTTGCGCGTCCGCGAAGCCGCGGTGTGCGCCGCGCGCGAGGCCTGCGTCGCGGACGGCGTCCAATTGCTCGACGACACGGTGGCGCTGGCCGCCTGGGGACTTGCGCGAGGCGCTGGCGGCCGGCTCGCAATGCGGCGGACTTACCGTTTCGAGTTCAGCGATACCGGCGATAACCGCCTCGAGGGCAGCGTGACGCTGCTCGGCGGCGAGATCCAGGCCTTGTACCTGGCGCCGCACGGCGGGCTGGCACCGCACCGCCTGACCATCGTCTAGAAAACGGGGAGGCGCTGGCGCGGCCATGGCGACCGCGCCGGGCGGTTCCCCTACATCTGCTGGATGGAGTGATGCACGACAACGACCGACCGTCGAAGCCGAAAGTGGCGCTGATCCTGACCGGCGGCGGGGCGCGCGCCGCCTACCAGGTCGGCGTGCTGCGCGCGATTGCCGAATTGCTGCCGCCGCAGCAGGTGCGCACCGTATTTCCGGTGATTTGCGGCACCTCGGCGGGCGCGATCAACGCCGCGGTCATGGCCGCGGGCGCGGCGGATTTCAGGCGCGGCGTGCGCCGCCTGATGACGGTGTGGAAGAACTTCCACGTCCATCATGTTTACCGTTCCGATCCGCTCGGGGTGATCCGCAACAGCGGCCGCTGGACGCTCGCCGCGCTCAGCGGCGGCGCGATGGCGGGCGATCCGGTGTCGCTGCTCGACAACTCGCCGCTCGCCGCGCTGCTCGAACGGTATCTTGATTTTCCGGCGATTCAGCGCAGTATCGACAGCGGCGATCTCGACGCGCTGAGCGTGACCTGCTCGGGCTACACCTCGGGACAGTCGGTGACGTTTTTCCAGGGACGGCCGCAGTTGCAGCCGTGGCAGCGGGCGCGCCGCCTCGGTGTGGCAATGCCCATAGAAACCAGGCACCTGCTGGCATCGAGCGCGCTGCCTTTCATTTTTCCGCCGGTGCGCATCAATCGCGAGTACTTCGGCGACGGTTCGATGCGCCAGATCGCGCCGGTCAGCCCGGCGCTGCATCTGGGCGCCGACCGCCTGCTGGTGATCGGCGTGGGCCGCCAGCTGCAGCACCAGAGCGAACGCGTCAAGACCGACGCCCATCCTTCGCTGGCGCAGATCGCCGGTCACGCCCTGAACAGCATTTTCCTCGACAGCCTGGAAGTCGATCTCGAGCGCCTGCAGCGCATCAACCGCACCATCGAGATCATTCCGCAGGAGATTCTGCGCAAGACTGCCTATCCGCTGCGGCGCGTCGATTTCCGCCTGCTCGCGCCGAGCCTGGAGCTGGAAAAAATCGCAATCGAACACGCCGGCGAGCTGCCGCGCACGATTCGCATCCTGCTGCACACCGTCGGCGGCCTGAGGCAAAGCGGTTCCAACCTGCTCTCTTACGTGTTGTTCGAAAAATCCTATTGCCGCGCGCTGATCCAGCTCGGTTACCGCGACACCATGGCGCGCGGACAGGATCTGCTCGCTTTCCTCGGTTGCGAAAGTGTTTCGGCATAGAGCGGGCGCGGCGGCCGCGGTTGCCTTGCGCCGGCTTCGCCGGTATAAAGAGCAATCAACCTTCTCGGAAGGCAAGCCATGAGCCGGGCTTTTGTAAAAGAGAGCGACGAAGACCTCGCCGCCGGCGAGCTGCCGGAGCGGCCGCTGCCGCCACACCCGAATTATGTGACGCCGCAGGGGCTGGAGCAGTTGCAGGCGCGCGTCAAGGAACTGCAGGAGCAGCACGAGCGGCTGGCGCCACTCGCCAAGGAAGACTCCGAGGCAAAACGCAAGCTGCGCGAAGTCGAGCGTGACCAGCGTTATTTCCATGCCCAGCTCGAACGCGCCGTCGTCGTCGATCCGGCCAGCCAGCCGCAGGGCGAAGTGCATTTTGGCGCCACCGTCAGCATTCTCGACGAAGACGGCAGCCAGCATGTTTTCAGCATCGTCGGCGACGACGAAGCTGACGTCGCAGCCGGCAAGATCAGCTGGGCGACGCCGCTTGCCCGGGCGCTGATGGGCGCCAAAGTCGGGGATACCGTGAAATGGCAGCGCCCCGCGGGGAACACCGAAGTGGAAATCACCGCAATCCAGTACCCGCGCCCATAGCCGGACCGGCGCTGCGGGCCGGGCATCGATGTGATATCTTCCCCTTTGTCTTGTCCATCTTCCCGCCTCGAGCATGAGCTTTCTGTCCCTGGTTGCGGCGCTGTTGCTCGAACAACTGCGGCCGCTGCGCCACAACAACGGCATCTATCTGGCGTTTGCGCGCTACGCCGACAATCTCGAGCGGCAATTCAACGCCGGGCATTATCGCCATGGCGTGATCGCCTGGCTGCTCGCGGTGCTGCCGGTGGTGGCGGCGGTGCTAGCGGTGCAGGCGCTGTGCTATCGCCTGAGTCCGCTGCTCGCGCTGGCGTGGAATGTCGTGGTGCTGTATCTCACCATGGGGTTTCGCCGCTTCAGCCATTATTTCACCGAAATCATGCGGGTCCTGCGCGACGACGATCTGCCGGCGGCGCGCGACTATCTCGGCAAATGGCGCGGCGCGCCCGCCGACGAATTCAACGCCAACGAAGTCGCGCGCGTGGCGATCGAACAGGGACTCATCGGCTCCCACAAGCACGTCTTCGGTCCCATTGCGGCGTTCATCGTGCTCGGCCCCGCTGGCGCCATACTCTATCGGCTGGCGGCGCTGCTCAACGACAGCTGGGGCGGGCGCGACGATCCGGAGTTCGGCGAGTTCGGCCGTTTTGCCGAGCGTTTTTTCTACTGGCTCGACTGGCTGCCGGTGCGGCTCACCGCTGTGGCTTTTGCCGTCGTCGGCAATTTCGAGGACGCGGTTTATTGCTGGCGCACCCAGGCGCAATCGTGGGCGACGCGCGCCGAGGGCATTCTTCTCGCCGCCGGCGCGGGCGCGCTCGGCGTGCGCCTGGGCGAGGAACTGCATCAGTACGGCAGCATCGAATTGCGTCCCGAGATCGGCGTGGGCGAGCCCGCCGACGTCGTCGCGATGCACGGTGCGGTGGGGCTGATCTGGCGCGCGCTGGTGTTGTGGGTATTCCTGGTGCTGCTGGTGACCGTGGCTCGCGCCGTGGGTTAGCCAGTAACTAATTGTTTTTTAATATATTTTATTTGGAGCGGCGGCGTTCGATTTCCGAGGCGAGCTCGCGATAGGAAGCAAGCCGCCGCGCCGAGATTTCGCCCGCGGCGCACGCGGCGGCGATCGCACAGTCGGGCTCGCGCAGGTGACGGCAATCGCGGAAACGGCAGCGGCCGAGCAGCGGTCTGAATTCGACGAAAGCGTGCGCGAGCTCGGCGACGCTCAAATGATGCAAGCCGAACTCCTGCATTCCCGGCGAATCGATGACGTGGCTCGTCGCGTCGAGATGATAGAGGCGCGCATGGGTCGTGGTGTGGCGCCCCGAGCCGCGCGCGGCCGACAGCTCGCCCACGCGCGCCGCGGCCTGCGGCAGCAGGCGGTTGACGATGGTCGATTTGCCCACCCCCGACTGGCCCACCAGCACGCTGGTGTGATGTTCGAGGCGGGCCCTGAGTGGCGCGATGTCGTGTTTGGCCGCAAGCGCGAGCACTTCGTAGCCGAGGCGGCGGTAGAGTTGCAGCCGTTCGAGCGCAGCAGCGGCTTGTGCGAGATCGCTCTTGTTGAGCACGATCAGCGCCGCCATGCCGCCGTGCTCGGCGGCGGCGAGGCAGCGGTTGATGAGGCTTTCGTGGAAGGCCGGCAGCGCGGCAGCGACGATGACGATCTGGGTGACGTTGGCCGCGATCAGCTTTTCGCGGTGGGCGTCGGAACGGTAGAGCAGCGAAGCGCGCGGCGCGATTTCCTCGATCACGCCTTCGCCGGGCGAGCTGGGCCTCGCCATGACGAAATCGCCGCACGCCACATCGACACGCTTGCCGCGCGTGACGCAATCGAGGACGGCGGCGTCGGCGAGCTCGACCAGATAGCGCCGCCCGAAACTGGCGACGACGCGGCCCTTGACGGGCGCCGCCCCGGCGTGTTTGTGAGTGGCCGTTTTCAAAGGGCGGGCAGCGCGCCGCTGGCGGCGGCGCGGACACGATCGGCGCGTTCCGGCGAGCCTGTCACGTCATAACCCGAACAGCGCATCGATTTTTGCGGCACAGATGAAATCGTTCCGGCTGAGTCCGTCGATGGCATGCGTTTTGTATTCGACCCGGCACCGGTTGTAGCCGACCGTGATGTCGGGATGATGGTTTTCGCGATGCGAAATCCATGCCGTGGCGTTGACGAAAGCCATGGTCTGGTAATAATTCTTGAACGAATAGGTCTTGGCGATTGCACCGGCGCTGTATTCCCAGCCCGGGAGCTGCGCGAGCAGCGCGTCGATTTCTGCGCGCGCGAGCGGCGCCACGCCGCCTTCGCACGGCTGGCATTTCCTGCCTGACAACTCGCTCATGATCGCATTTCCTTCATTGCGTGGGCTTGTCCCGTGCTGCGGGAACGGGTGCGAAGCCGGTGTGCACACGCATGGCGACTGCTCCTGCTGTTTCAGGCCGCGGCCTGCAGCAGCCGCGCGATGCGAAGCGGCGCCGGCGGGTGCGAGTCATAGAACACCGAGTGCAGCGGATCGGGCGTGAGTGTGGAGGCGTTGTCCTGGTAGAGTTTCACCAGCGCCGAAACGAGTGCGCGCGCGTCGCTGTGCTGCGCCGCGTAGCGGTCGGCCTCGAATTCGTGTCTGCGCGAATACATGCTGAGCAGCGGTTGCAGCGGGAAAGTGAAGCTGGGCATGATCATGAAGAACAGGATCAGCGCCATCGCCGTCGAAGGCGTGGCAACACCCAGGCCGTGGAAGAACCAGTCCTGCGTCATGAGATGGCCGAGCAGCCACAGGAAACCGAAGCTCGCGCCGAAAATCCACGCCATGCGCTTTACCACGTGGCGCAGTTTGAAATGACCCAATTCGTGCGCGAGCACGGCCTCGACTTCGGGCGGTTCCAGGCGCGAAAGCAGGGTGTCGAAAAACACGATGCGCTTGGAGCGGCCGAAACCGGTGAAATAGGCATTGCCATGGCTGCTGCGCCGCGAGCCGTCCATCACCATCAGTCCTTTCACCTTGAAGCCGCAGCGGGCAAGCAGGCGCTCGACGCGTTGCTTGAGCGCGGCGTCCTGCAGCGGCGAGAATTTGTTGAACAGCGGCGCGATCCAGGTCGGGTAGACGGCGAGCATGAACAGGTTGAAGACGGTCCATACCCCCCAGGCGTAGAGCCACCACAGACTGCCCATGGTGTCCATCAGCCACAGCACGCAGGCGGCGAGCGGCATGCCGAACAGCGCCGCGACCAGCAGCGACTTGAGGGTGTCGGCGAGATAGAGGCCGAGAGTCATCTTGTTGAAGCCGAAATGCTCCTCGATGCGGAAAGTGCGGTAGAGATTGAAAGGCGCTTCGAAAACCCCCATCACGACGGCGACGAGCACGATCAGCGCGAGCCCGCGCGCGATGCCTTCGGGCAGCCAGGCGGCCGAGATTTCATGCAATGCCTGCAGCCCGCCGCCGAGAGTGAGCGCCAGCAGCAGCACCGCTTCCGCTGCGACATTAACCATGTCGAGCCGTGTCTTGGCACAGGTGTAGTCGGCCGCGCGCTGATGGGCGGCGAGGTCGATCTGGCCGGCGAATTCGGCCGGCACCGCAGCGCGGTGCGCCCGGATGTGCCTGAGGTGGCGCGAGCCCAGCCACAGCCGCATCAGCGTGGCGAGCGCCAGCGCGGCCAGGAAAACGGTGCTGAAAGTGTTCATGGGTGATGTCGTATATTGTCGTGTCAGGTCTTGAACGGTGCAACGGAAACTGTGACACAATAAACGCTTTTTGATTCCCGGCTGCTCCGACCCGATTATGGCACAAGACCCCGACAACCTCATCTGGATCGACATGGAGATGAGCGGTCTCAATCCCGAAACCGATCGCATCCTCGAAGTGGCGGTCGTGGTGACCGATTCGCGGCTGAACACCGTGGCCGAGGCGCCGGTGCTGGTGGTGCATCAGAGCGACGCGGTACTCGACGCAATGGACAACTGGAACAGATCGACTCACGGCAAGTCCGGTCTGATTGACCGCGTCAAGGCCTCGACCCTTACCGAGGCCGCTGCCGAGCAGCAGATGACGGCTTTCCTCGAGCAGCATGTGCCGGCCAGGACCTCGCCGATGTGCGGCAATTCGGTACACCAGGACCGGCGCTTCCTGGCGCGCTACATGCCCGCGCTCGAAGCCTTCTTCCATTACCGCAATCTCGACGTGAGCACGCTCAAGGAACTCGCCCGGCGCTGGAAGCCGGAGATCATGGCGGGGTTTGCCAAACACGGCAAGCACGAGGCGCTTGCCGACATCTACGAGTCGATCGAGGAACTCAAGTACTACCGCGAACATTTTCTCAAGCTCTGACCCGGCTTGAGAAAAAAACGTTATCTGCCGGCCTGCGGCCGGCGCGATGCGTCGAGCGACTGCTGCAGGCGCTCGACACCATCGAGAAACGCGGCAAATTGCTCGCCGAATTCGGTCAGGCGGTACTCGACGCGGGGCGGAACCTCGGGGAAAACCTCTTTTTCCAGGATGCCGAAGCGCAGCAGCTTGCGCAGGCGCTCGTTCAACACCTTGGTGGAAAGGCCTTCGACTTCGCGCTGCATCGCGCCGGGGCGCCGCACACCGTCGCGCACCAGCCGCAGCACCGACAGCGACCATTTGCAGCCGACGATGTCCTCGACCATCGCGCTTGCACGCGGTGCGGAACTTGGCGCGCGGCGCGCCGGCGGTTTTTTCCCCGCTGCCGGCCGCGAATTTTTTTGCGCCCTGTTTTCCATAATTTACACCATTTGGTGCGCACCCTACCGTTTGGTGCCTGCTTGTTGCAGGCGCCGCACGTTGCTAATGTCGGCGCCGCTACGACCACATTTTACAGGAGGGCGGCATGAAAACGGTTTGCGGCATGATACTGGCGACGCTGGCGGTGTGGCCGGCGCACGCGGCGCAGCCCGCCGCGGTTGCCTACCCCCAGGGCTATCGGGACTGGCATCACGTGAAAAGCATGGTGATCAATCCCGGGCATCCGCTCTACGAAAGCTTTGGCGGCATCCACCATCTTTACGCCAACGAAAAGGCGGTCGCGGGTTACAAAAAAGGGCGCTTTCCCGATGGCGCGGTGATCGTGTTCGATCTGCTCGAGGCGAAAACCGCCGATAACGCGGTGACCGAAGGCACGCGCAAGGTGGTGGGCGTCATGCACAAGGACGCAAAAAAATTCAAGGATACCGGCGGCTGGGGCTTCGAAGGTTTCAGAGGCGATTCCCGGAGCGGGCGCGCCGTGGGTGCAGACGCAGCGAGCGCTTGCTACTCGTGCCACACGCAGCAGAAGGACAAGGACTTCGTGTTCAGCAGCCTGCGGCCGTAGGGCGGGGAGGCGGAAAGCGCGCCCCCGCTCCTCATCATCCTCATTCGAGCTTGAGTTCGCCGTCGAATTTGACGTCGAGGTCGAGTTTGCCGACTTTCAGCGTCATGGTCGCGGCGAGGCTCTCGTCGCCCTGGAGCTTGCCGTCCGCGATCGCCTTGCGCACCGCTTTTTCGATGGCAAGCTGCGAATTGACGCCGACGGTCTTGAGGAATTTGCGGATGCTCATGTTGAGGGCTTCATCGTTCATGGTGTGCTCCTTCGCGCGTGTTGCCGGCTCTAGGGAAACCAGCGGTTGTTTTTGAAAAAATTGATCAGGCCGTTGGTCGAGGTGTCGTGCGACAGCACCGGCGCGGTGGTGGCGAGCTCGGCCAGGATGCGGCCCGCGAGCTGCTTGCCGAGCTCGACACCCCACTGATCGAAGGCATTGACGTTCCAGATCACGCTTTGCACGAACACCTTGTGCTCGTAGAGCGCGAGCAGCGCGCCCAGCGTGCGCGGCTCGAGCTTTCGCAACAGGATCGTGGTACTCGGGCGGTTGCCGGGGAAAGTGCGGTGCGGCAGCAGTTCCCGGATGCGGTCTTCGGCGAGCCCCTGCCTGCGCATCGCTGCTTCGGCTTCGGCGGTGGTGAGGCCGCGCATCAGCGCTTCGCTCTGGGCGAAGCAGTTCGCCATCAGCATGGTGTGATGCTCGTTCAGCTCGTAATGGGTCTTGCAGCAGCCGATGAAATCGGTAGTGACGAGTTGCGTGCCCTGGTGCAGCAGCTGGTAGAAGGAATGCTGGCCGTCGGTGCCGGCCGCGCCCCAGATCACCGGCGCCGTCGCGTAGTCGAGCGGCGTGCCGTCGCGCGCGACGCGCTTGCCGTTGCTTTCCATCTCGAGCTGCTGCAGATGGGCGGGCAGCAGCCGCAGCGACTGGTCGTAGGGCAGCACCGCGTGCGAGGTCACACCGAAAAAATTCACGTACCATACGCCGAGCAGGCCGAGGATGACCGGCATGTTGCGCTCGAGCGGGGCGGTGCTGAAATGCCCGTCGATTTCGCGCGCGCCGGCGAGCAGTTCGCGGAAGCGTTCCATGCCGACGGCGAGCGCCACCGGCAAGCCGATTGCCGACCACAGCGAATAGCGTCCGCCGACCCAGTCCCAGAAGCCGAACACGGCTTCGTCGTCGATGCCGAATTCGCGCGCCGCTGCAGTGTTTGCCGTGACCGCCACGAAATGGCGGGCGACGGCCTTGGCATCCCCCGCTTTCGCCATCAGCCAGTCACGCGCGGAGCGGGCATTGGCCAGCGTCTCGAGCGTGGTGAAGGTCTTGGAAGCGACGACGAACAGCGTCGTTTCAGGGTTGAGCGGCGCGAGCGTGGAAGCGAGGTGCGCGCCGTCGACGTTGGACACGAAGTGGACCCGGAACTGGGGCGTGGCGTAGGGCGCGAGCGCTTCCACTGCCAGCGCCGGCCCGAGACTCGAGCCGCCGATGCCGATGCTGACGATATCGGTGAAAGCGTGGCCGCTGAAACCGGTGAGCCTGCGGCTGCGCACGCCTTCGCAGAAATGCGCCATGTTCTCGAGGGTGTGCCCGACCGCGGCCGTGACGTCCTCGCCGTCGAGCATGACCGGATAGTCGGCACGCAGCGCGGTGTGCAGCGCGGCGCGGTGTTCCGTGGTGTTGATTTCCTCGCCCCTGAACATGCGCGCGATCCACTGCGGCAGTTCGCATTGCCGCGCCAGCTCGAAGAGCAGGCGCAGCGTGTCGTCGGTGACGAGGTGCTTGGAATAATCGAGCAGCAGGTCGCCGCAGCGCAGCGAGTAGCGCTCGAAGCGCGCCGGATCCGTCGCGAACAGCTCGCGCAGGCTGAAGCCGGCGGCGGCGCACTGGTGCTCGCGCAGCGCCTGCCATGCGGGAAGCCGGGAGGGAGCGGTGGTCATTTTCGAAGCGGGGCGCGGGCAGCGTTGTTTTCGGTTCGAGCGGGTCATTTTACCCGTTCCCCGGCGTCCGCGTTTAAAATCGGCCTGTCCATCTTTGCGGGGAGGCGATCATGCTCGGTGCGTTGACGACACTGCTGGTGTATCAACTGGTCGGCGAAGTGCTGGTGCAGGCTTTCGTGCTGCCGGTTCCGGGGCCGGTAATCGGCATGATACTGCTGTTCCTGACGCTGTGGGCGAGAGGCGGCCTTCCCGGGCCGCTGCGCGACACCGCCAATGGCATCCTGCAGCACCTGTCGCTGCTGTTCGTGCCGGCAGGCGTGGGTGTGATGGTGCATTTCACGCGGCTTTCGGGCGAGTGGCTGCCGATCGTGGTCGCCGTGCTCGCGAGCACCGCGCTCACCATCGCGGTCGCCGCGCTCACCATGCAGGCGCTGACGGCGCGCCGCGCGCCGCAGCCGGGAGAAGGTGAATGATCACCGCGCGCATCGCCGACATCTGGGTCTATCTTGCCACCTCGCCGCTGCTGGGCCTCACCATCACGCTGCTCACCTACCAGGCCGCGTACTGGGTCTACCGGCGCTCGGGTTTCAACCCGCTGCTCAATCCGGTGCTGCTCGCGATCATCGCGCTGGTGACGGCGCTAAAGCTCACCGCCACCCCCTACCAGACCTATTTCGACGGCGCGCAGTTCGTGCATTTCCTGCTCGGGCCGGCGACGGTGGCGCTGGCGGTGCCGCTCTACGCGCAGTTCGCGCGGTTGCGTGCGCTGGCGCTGCCGCTCGCGGGCGCGCTGTTCGCGGGTTCGCTCACCGCGATCGTTTCGGTGCTGGGCATAGGCTGGCTGCTCGGTATCGGCGAGGCCACGCTGTTTTCGCTCGCGCCCAAATCGGTGACGGCGCCGATCGCGATGGGCATCTCGGAAAAAATCGGCGGCATTCCCTCGCTCACCGCGGTGCTGGTGATCATGACGGGCGTGAGCGGCGCGATGATGGCGAAATACGTGCTCGACGCGCTGCGCATCCGCGACCACGGCGTGCGCGGTTTTGCGGTCGGCGTCGCCGCGCACGGCATCGGCACCGCGCGCGCTTTCCAGGTGAGCGAACAGGCGGGCGCGTTCGCCGGCCTCGGCATGGGGTTAAATGGCGTGCTGACGGCGCTGCTGATGCCGCTGCTGCTGGCGGTCTGGAGGCTCATCTGATGCGGGACGCCGCCATTGCGCTCATGCGCGCCGCAGGCAATCTGTTCGAACCGCGCCTGCTCGCCATCGTGTTTTTGCCGATGCTGGGCAGCATCGCGCTGTGGACGGCGCTCGCGTGGAGGTTCTGGAACGCATGGACGGCAAGCGTCGCCGGCGTGCTGACCGGCACCCCGGTCGCCGGCTGGCTCAGACGATGGGGCGCGGCGTGGGTCATCGACTACACGGCGATGTTCGCGGCGGCGGCTGCCCTCCTGCCGGCGGTCTACGTCACCGCGCTCGTCATCACCGAAATCATCGCCATGCCGGTGATCGTCAAATTTGTTGCTGCGCGCTATTATCCGCACCTCGCACGCGAAGCCGGCGGCACGCTCCTCGGCAGCGTGCGCAATGCCATGGTCGGCGTCGCTGTATTCGCCGTGCTGTGGATCCTGACCCTGCCGCTATGGCTCACCGGTGCCGGCGCGGTGCTGGCGCCGGTGCTCGTTTCGGCCTATCTCACCCAGCGCATGTTTCGCTACGATGCGCTCGCCGAGCACGCCAGTGCCGCAGAATTCGCGCGCATCACGCGCGATGCGCGCGGCGATCTGTTCCTGCTCGGCATCATGTTGTCGCTATTGCTCTATCTGCCGCTGGTGAACCTGCTGGTGCCGGTGCTCTCCGGTCTGGCGTTCACGCACTTCTGTCTGGGGCGGCTCGCGACCGAAAGAAAAAGAATAATAAAAACAGTCAATTAGGTTTTTGGGGGCTTTTTTTATATTTTCTGGGGAGTTTATTCATGAATTCTCGTTTTACCGCGATAATGAAAACGGCACTGTTTGCCATCGTCGTCTCGCACGCCGTCGCCATCTGGGCGGGGCAGACTCCCGCCGTCAGGCAACCGCCGGTCGAGTCGCCGCAGCGGATACTGTTCGTCGGCAACAGTTACCTCTATTACAACGACAGCCTGCACAATCATGTGCGGCGGTTGGCGATCGCCGCCAATCCCGCGCTGGAGAAAACGCTGCAATACAAGTCAGCGACGATCGGTGGAGCGCCGCTCGCCCATCACGACGTCAAAGGGCTGCTCGTGCCGGGCCGGCTGGGGATCAAGCAGCCTTTCGAAGTGGTGGTTCTCCAGGGCAACAGCGGGGCGGCGCTGACGGAAGCGCGGCGTGCGTCGTTCCGCGAAAAAGTGATCGAGTTCAATGCCGAGATCGTGAAAACGGGCGCGAAAACGGCGCTTTACATGACGCACGCCTACGTCAAGCCGCACAAGGATGCGAGCCCGGACATGATCCGCAAGATCGAGGAGCTTTATGTATCGGTGGGCAACGAGACGGGTGCCTATGTCATTCCCGTGGGACTGGCGTTCGAAGAAGCTTATCGCCAACGGCCGGATATCCAGTTGCACAAGAGCTACGACGGCAGCCATCCCGATCTGATCGGAACCTACCTCGCCGCGTGCGTCGTGTATGCGAGCCTGTATGGCAAGTCGCCGGTTGGCAATCCGTATGATTACTACGGCAAGGTCGACAAGGAGACGGCTGCATTTCTGCAGCGTGTGGCCGACGAAACGGTGCGCCGGTTTTACGGCCGGCCGTAGCGGAAATGGTGCAGCCTTGTCGCTGCGCCGGGGCTCATTTCGCCGCGGCGAGCGCCTTCAGCGTGAACACATGGCTCGCATTGTCGAGCGGCTTGTGGCAGGCGAGGCACTCGGCGTGGTTGACGCCGGGCCGCTGCTGCCTGTCGAGAGTGAAAACGGCGTAGTTCCAGTCGCCGTTGCGCAGCATTTCGGGAATGTCCCTACCCCAGCCCGCGCCGCTTGCCATCATTGTGTAAAACAGGAGCTTGTCCGCGACGTAAAAACCGTCGCTGTCCATGACCGGCTGGCCGTCGGCGGCGAGTTTCGCCGCGTAGACTTCGGCGAGCAGCGCCGAGCCTTCGGGCAGCGGCTTGCCCGCTTGTGCCGCCGCCACCGCGGCGGGGTTGGCGTAGTAATGGCGCACCTGCCTGGTCGCCGGGAAGTTGATCGTGTGGTACTTCCTGAAGGTGTCGCGGTAGTCTGCGGGGAAAGTCACGCCGGTTTTTGCGACATGCGGCAGGAACGCGGATCTGGCCCCTGTTGCAGCGCCCGGCTGGGCGGCGAAATAGGCGGCGACGTTGGCGATATCCTCGGCGCCGAGCTGGGCCGCGATCGCGTTCATCACCGGGTTTTTGCGCGTGCCTTCCCGGAGCGCTTTCAGTTGCGCCGCGAGGTAGCCCGCGCGCTGCGCCGCGAGATTGGGAATGGTATCGCTCACGCTCACGCCGTTTGCGCCGTGGCAGGCCGCGCACACCGCGGCGGCCTTGGCTTTGCCGGCTTCGATGTCGGCGGCATGCGCAATCGAAGCGATGACGAGAGCGGCCAGAAATCCCAACGTTTTTTTCACGGGTTCCTCCTGAGGGGATCGAAGGCGGCACCTGCCGTCATCGGTACGCAGATCAACACTTTCCGCGTCGGATTATTCCGGGCGCGAGGAAGGGTCGGGCGCTTTTTCCAGCTGGCGAAAGCACCCGCTCAAGCTATCCGTGCGTGGCCGGCGCTGCCGGCTCTTACTTTTCCCGCATCGCGCGCACGTTTTTTGCCGCAGGGCGCTCCCAGCAGCGCTTGAACCACGCTTCGAAATGCGGCCAACGGGAAAGATCGAGCGTCAATGCGCGGTAGAGCGCGGCGGCGACGTTGAGATCGGCGACCGAGAACGCCGAGCCCGCGAGCCATTCGGATTTGGCGAGCGCGGTTTCGAGCACGTCGAAAGCGGGCACCATTTCCTGCCACGCCGCTGCGGCGATGTCGGCCTTGCGCTCGGCCTCGGGCAGGTCGCCGATATGGCGGCAATAATTGACGATCTGACGGTCGAGGCGGTCGGTTTCCCACAGGCTCCACTGCAGCGCGAGCGCTTCGTGCCCGGGATCGGCGGGGCAGAGCGGGCTTTTGTGCTTTTTCGCGAGATAGAAATTGATCGCCATCGATTCCGACAGGATGAAGCCGTCGTCGTCGATCACCGGCACGCGGCAGTTGGGATTGAGCGCGCGAAATTGCGGCGTGCGGGTTTCCGGCGCGCGCGGCAGCCAGTCCATGTGCTCGTAGGGTATGCCGAGCTCGCCCGCCATCCACAGCACGCGCAACGCGCGGGATCTGGCAGAGCCGTAAATGCGAAGCATGTCGTCCTCGCCGCTGGAATCGAATCGCGAGTTTACGGGAGGATCGCCGTTGCAGCGAGTGACCGGCGCGCCCCGCTAGGAGGCCTTGGGCTTTCTGCCGGGAGAGGCCGGCGGCACATAACCGGAAATGCGACAGACGATGGAGTCGATTTCCTTGCCGTCCTTGTAGCGGATCGAGCGGCACACCATGACGGCGCCCTGCGCGTGCAGGTCGGCCACACGCTGGCGCACGCTGGCGAGCGAAAGGCCGGTTGCCGCCGCGATCTCCGAATCGAGCCGCTCGCCGCTTTGTTTCAGGTAATCCAGGATTGCTTGCATGGGAATGAGACTCTCGTGGCAGAAATATACGCCTCGGCTCCGACAGCCGGCGGGCCGCAGCAGGGGGAGCTATGGTACAGCAATTTCCGCTTTCCCGCTGCGATTTCGCTTTGCGGCCTTCGCCGCGGCCGCGTTCTGCCGTGTTTGCTCTGGTATAAAAACTTAATAAAAACAATAAGTTATGATATTGCTTCGAGGTTGGCGCGGCGACGTTCCTGCCGCTGTGCCGCGATGCGGCAAGAGGGGACGCCACGAGGGAAGCGGCGCGCCCGGTTTTCTGGACGACCACAGATTTTCCTGCGCGCTGCCTATTGACAGCGGCATAAAGCGGCGCAGAATCTGCACTCCGGCGATCGCTCGATCGCGTTCAACCTGGGGGGAGCACAATGAAAAGAGTACCGGCCGCCATTCTGGCGCTGCTCGTCGTCGCATTCACCGTCGCCGGCTGTGCCAGCCATTCGCCCAACGAGGGCTGGGTGACGCTGATCGACGGCGACAAAGGCCTCGAAAACTGGAACCGCATCGGGGATGCCAATTGGCGCGCGGAAGGCGGCGCCATCGTCGCCGACAAAGGCAAGGGCGGATTCCTGGTTTCGAAAAATGCTTACAAGGATTTCGAGATCTATGCCGAGTTTTACGCCGAATCCAATACCAACAGCGGCATTTTCGTCCGCGCCGCCGATCCCCAGAAAATCGGCGCCGCTAATGCATACGAAGTGAACATCTGGGATACGCGTCCCGATCCCACCTACGCCACGGCGGCCATCGTCTATCATGCTTCGGTGCCGGTGCCTACCGTGTACAAGGCCGGCGGCAAGTGGAATACCCTGGAAATTTACGCGAAAGGCCCCGAATTGACCGTCAAATTCAACGGCGTCGTGACCGCCAGCATCCAGGACAGCAAACATGCCACCGGGCCTTTCGCGCTCCAGTTCGGCGCCGGCGCCAAAGGCGCACCCGGCGGTCCCATCAAGTGGCGCAAGGTCGCGGTGAGGCCGCTGTAAAGAAAACAGGAAAGCGCTGGTCCGCCTTTGCAAAAGCGCGCAACCGCCGCGAGGCGGCCGTGCTTTTGCCGGCGCGGCGAAAAACCGGAGGAGGGAGCGATGCGCCACGCAGGATCTGAATTGTTCGCGGTTCTCGCTGGCCTGGTACTGATGGCAGCCTGCGGCGCCCATGCGCAGAGCGCCACGCCGTATCCGGTCAGACCCATCCAGTTCGTGATCCCGTTCGCCGCTGGCGGCGACTCCGATCTTTCCGGGCGCAATGTTGCGCAGACGGCGTCGAAATACCTCAACAACGTGCCCATCGTCTCGGTGAACCGCGTCGGCGCCTCGGGCGCGATCGGCGCCATGGCGGTGAAAAACGCCGCGCCCGACGGCTACACGTTGCTCGTTGCACGCATCGCCACCCATGCGATCCTGCCGGCGATGGATTCCAAGCTGGGCTACAAGTGGGATGAGTTCAGCATGATCTCGCTGATCGAATTGAATCCCTATGTCTGCTTCGTGCGCACCGAGTCGCCGTATCGCAGCGCGCAGGATCTCGTCAATGCCATGCGCAGGCAGCCCGGCAAGCTCAACTTTTCGACCGCCGGCGTTTCCACCAGCCAGAACATGGCGGCGCAGTATTTCATGACGGTGGCCGGACTCACCAAGGACCACGCGGTCGGCATCCACTACAAGGGCGGCGGCGAAGTCACGGTCGCGGTGCTGGGCGGCCAGGTCGATTTCGCGTGCAACAACGCGCCCACCGTCGTGCCGCAGGTGAAAGCCAACCGGCTGCGCGCGCTGTTCGTCATGCCGCAACGCCTCGACGACCTGCCCGGCGTGCCGAGCGCGCGCGAAGCGGGCTATCCCGACATGGAAAAAATCGTCGGCTGGACCGCGCTGATGGGGCCGGGCGGCTTGCCCCGGGCCGTCGTCGACAAATGGACCGGGGTTTTCGCGCGTCTTGCCCAGGACCCCGAGTGGCAGGCCGGCAATGCGCGCCTCGGCGGCATTGCCGCCATCCGTCCGCCCGCCGAGACCGAAAAATTCGTGCGCGAGCAGTACGAGCTTTACTACAGGCTTGCCACTGCGCTCGGCGTGCGGCAGTGACGCGAGCGCCCCGCCCGCGGCGGTAGCCGCAGACGACGAGGCGCGCTAGGATAGGGGAACGGCCCGGGCCTCGGCGGCCCGGCACGAGAGTGGAGGCCGCATGGAAACCTTGTACAAATGGCGCGTTCAGGAAAAAGACAGGCGCGGCCGCCTGCGCTGGCGCATCATCAAATCACCCATGACCGAGGATACCGCCCGCTTCTGGGCGGCCAACAACCACAAGATCATCGAGCGTATCGACGTGCCGGTGGCACCGCGAAGCCCCGCCCCGCCTGCCCCGCCAAGCGACAACGGCAAAAGAGCGGGTTCCTGATTTCGCATTTTCCGTTTTCCATCACGCTGGCGGCCGGGGGCGAGCGGTCGTGCGACTGCCGCAGGATTCCGCATTGCCGGCGGCCTGCAACGAGGAGTGACGATGAATGATCCGCAGGGCGAAACGGGCACGGCGGATGGCCGCCGTTTCAAGCTGATCCCGCTCGACCGGCTCACCGCCGAGCAATTTGCGCTGTCCGAAGCGATTCGCTCCGGGCCGCGCGCGGCGCTCCAGAGCTCGGGCGCCTCCAAACCGGGTCCGCTCGGCGGGCCGTTCAACGTCTGGCTGCGCAGCCCGGCCATCGGCGATCTGGTGCAAAAGCTCGGCGAGGAAATCCGTTTCCGCAGTTCGCTGCCGGCCAGGCTCAACGAGCTGGCGATATTGATCACGGCGCGCCACTGGACTTCGCAATACGAGTGGCATGCGCATCACAGGCTCGCGCTGGAAAGCGGTCTCGCGCCGGAGATTGCGGAGGCGATTGCGCGAGGCCGACGTCCGGAAAAGATGGGCGTCGACGAGGCCGTCGTCTACGAATTCTCGCGCGAGCTGCACGAAACCCACGGCGTGAGCGATGCCACCTATCATGCCGCCCTCGCGCGTTTCGGCGAGCGCGGCGTCGTGGATCTCATCGCGGTCAACGGCTTCTACACGCTGGTGTCGATGTGCCTGAACGTGGATCGCACGCCGTTGCCTGAAGGCGTGCCTTTGCCGCTGCCGGTAAAGAACGGTCAGGGGTGACATCGCGACCGTTTGCCGGAGAAAAACACAGGCTGGCTGGCCGGTTTCGGCGCTGCGATCCGATCGTCCGGTTTTTCTTGATTCATATCATGGCTCGTTCCGCGGTAAGCGGGTGAGCATCGCGCCTTGCGGGGCGAGTGCATTGCCTCGTCGGATACGGGAGCCATGGAATGGAAGCCACTGAAACACTCATGGACGAGCATCGCGCCATCGAGCGTCTGCTCGACAGTCTTGAACTTGCTGCCGATCGTCTCGACGCCGGCGAATCCGTGCGGCCCGGTTTTTTCCTCGAGGCCGCAGAGTTCATCAGGGACTTTGCCGACGGCTGCCATCATCGGAAGGAAGAGGGTTTGCTGTTCCCGGCGCTGGAAGCCGCGGGCATGCCGCGCGAAAGCGGACCGATAGGCGTCATGCTCCACGAGCACGACGCGGGCAGGGCGTTCACGAAAGCCATGCGCGAGGCGGCCGGCCGACTGCAGGACGGGGATGCCGCGGCAAAATCCGCGATTACGGCAAACGCGCGCGGCTACGCGGCGCTGTTGCGACAGCATATCCGGAAGGAAGACACGATTCTGTTCCGGATGGCGGAACAGTTCATCGAGGGCGCGGCCCGAGATCAATTGACCGCGGCTTTCGAGCGGGTGGGGCGCGAGGAGACAGGCGCCGGTGTGCACGGGAAGTATCTCGCCCTGCTGGAGGGTCTCGAACAGGAGGCGCGGGGCTGAATCCCGCCGCCGGTGGCGGTGTGCCGTTTTTTCAGTCCGCCCGTTTCTGCGTGCGCCGCCACAGCACCACGCCGCCGAGCATGAGTGCGATGGTGAGCGCGAAATAGGCGCGCAGGCCGAGCAGCGGGCCGATCAGCCCCGCGCAAAAGGGCGCGAGTCCCATCGCGAAGAACTGGAAAGCGGTCGCATAGGAAATGGCGCGGGCGTCCATGCCCGACGGTGCATGGATCCGCAGCAGCTGGAAGACGGCGGGCGGCAATCCCGCCGCGGTCAGACCGAAAGCGACACGCGTCAGCACGAGCTGCAACGGCGTTTCCAGCACCAGCAGCGGCAGATGGGTGACGACGGTGGCAGCGGCGCACCATGCCAGCACGCGCGCCGGTCCGAGGCGGTCGAGTGCGTATCCCCACAACGGCATCGCGACCAGCATGGAAAGCGCCAGCGCCATCGCCGCTGCGCCGACCCAGAATGCTTCCGAACCGGCGGCCGCGGGCTGCGTCGCCAGCAGTTGCAGCACGAAAACCGTGATGTTGGTGACGCTGCCGTACCACATGACCGAGAACAAGAAGGCGAGCAGGTAAAGCGGCCCGAGGCGCGGCACCGCCAGAAGCTCGCGCAGGCTGCCCACCCATTGCGGGCGCCACGGGCCGGGCGCGAGCTGCTTTATCTCGCGCACGAACACGGCCACCAGCACCCCGCCGCCCAGCATGAAAGCGGCGCTGATCCAGAACAGCCAGTGCTGGCGGTCGACGAATGCGGCGAGCGCGGCGAGCGCGGCGCCCGCGGCGGGGCCCAGCGCCTGGCCCACCAGTCCGCCGGTTTGCGCGAGCGAAACCGCACGGCCGATGCGCGTGGGCGGCGTGTTGGCCACCAGCAGCGCGACGCCCGCGGGAGTGAAGCCGTTGAACACGCTCACCAGCATGAACAGCGCTGCGAATCCCCACGGCGTGGTCGCGAACGGCACCAGCAGCATCGCGCAGCCCATGCCGAGCATCGCCCGCAGCACCATCGGCTTGCGGCCGTAGTGGTCGGCGATGCCGCCCCAGACGGGGCTGACGGCGAAGCTGATCAGGTAGAATACCAGCAGCATGTTGCCGACCCACGTTTCGAGATTCTCGTGTACGCCGAGGCCGCGCACCATCAGCGGCACGAAAGGCCACGACAGGTTGAAACCGAAACCGCACAGCAGATTGGCGGCCGGGATCACCCGCAGGTTGCGGCGCCAGTAAGGATGGCGTCGCGACTCCTCGTCGCCGCTGGCGGGGCGCCGGTTCATGGCCGCGGTGGAAAGCGCAGGGGTGGAGGAAGCAAGGACATGGCGCGAAATGATAGCATTCGCTGTCAGGGCGCGGCCGTGCACGGCAGGCGGTTGGCCTCCGGCTCCGATCTTGATCTGGCTCAAGGCAGCGAAGCCTGGCTTCGCTTATCTTGAACAAATGCCGCGACCGGTCGTTGAATTCACCACGGACAGGAAATTCGTGCGCCGCGCGCGCGAGCTGAAGACCATTGCCGCGATGGTGCGGATGTACTGCCGCGGGCACGGTCACGCCCACGATGCGCAGCTGTGTGCCGAATGCGGCGCGTTGTTCGACTATGCGACGCGCCGCCTCGAGCGCTGCGTGTTCGGCGACGCCAAGCCCACATGCGCGAACTGCGCCGTTCACTGCTACAACGCCGAGATGCGCGAGCGGGTGAGGGTCGTGATGCGCTGGGCGGGGCCGCGCATGCTGCTGCGGCATCCCGTTCTCGGCATCCTGCACAAGCTCGACGGCCGCCGGCCGGTGCCCGCGCTGCCCGCCAAGCCGGCGGCGCGCCGCACGCGAACACCCGCCGCGCGGCAGGCCGCTGGCGATTGAAAAGCCGCCGGCAGCGGCTTTTCGCGGTTTGCCGGCTACGAGGCGCCGCCCCGGGCGGATCACAGCGGGCCGGCGCCGGTGCGCCAGGGATGGCATAATTCCTTTTTCGACGATGGAGATACACCCCATGAAACGTGGTTTTTTTGCCATGACGGTAAGCCTGGTTGCTTTGATGGCGGCATCGCCCGCCGTGATCGCGCAGAACTATCCGGCCAAAGCGGTGCGCGTTATCATCCCGTGGCCGCCAGGCGGTTCCAACGACATCACCGGCCGCATCGTTTTGCAAAAAGTCGCCGAAAATGTGGGCCAGCAGTTCGTCATCGATAATCGCGGTGGCGCGGCGGGAACCATAGGCGCGGATATGGTGGCCAAGAGTCCGCCCGACGGCTATGTCGTCATGGTGCATTCCACGACGCACATCACCAATGCGCATCTTTACAAGAAGCTGCCGTACGACACGCTCAAGGATTTCATCGGCGTGACCGCGCTCGCCAAGATGGTGGGGGTGCTGGTGGTGCATCCTTCGATGCCGGCCAAATCGGTCAAGGAACTGCTGGCGATCGCCAAAGCACGTCCCGACCAGGTGATCTACGGCTCCTCGGGCAACGGCAGTTTCGTGCACATGGCGATGGCGCTGCTCACATCGATGAGCAACACCAAGATGGTGCACGTGCCGTACAAGGGCGGCGGCCCCGCCAGCATTGCCATCGCTTCCGGCGAAATCCAGGCCATGATCCCCACCATTGGTTCGGTGCTGACGCAGGTCCAGGCCAAACGCGTGCGGCCGCTGGCGGTGACTTCGGACACTCGCGTCAAGGTCCTGCCCGACGTTCCCACCATCGCCGAAGCGGGCGTGCCCGGCTACGAGTTCACGTCGTGGGTGGGCGCGTTCGTTCCCGCCAACACGCCGCGTCCGATCGTGGACCGGCTCAACGCCGAGTTCAAGAAAGCGCTCGAGCATCCGGATGTCGTGAAAAAACTGAGCGATCAGACGCTCGATCCGCTCTACATGACGCCCGAGCAGTTCGCGGCCCGCCTGCGATCGGATTTCGAGAAACACGCCAAGCTGGTAAAGCTGACCGGCGCGAAGGTCGATTGAGCGGGACGAGGAACCGGCCGGCGCGGCTGGGGGCAAGCTCCCAGCCGCCGGCTGCGCCCGGCGAGCCGCGGGGCGTCCGCCATGCCGAAGCGGGGTTATGCGTAACTCGTTGTTTATAATAGAATTATTTTGCCTGTTTGGCGTCGGGGCCGCGGACTACCCGAGCCGCCCCCTACGCACGGTGGTGGCTTACGCCGCTGGCGGAACCACCGATTTCACCAAGTTCCTTGCCACGGAAATCGCGAGCCGGACCCGGCTGGCCCAAGCCGGCAATATCAGGGCGGGATAGCGATGAGCGGTTCTGCACCCGCTGCCCCGGACCTCAACGCGGTTTTTCGCGGCGGCGGGCGCTCGATCGAATTTCTCGACCGGATCAACAAGGCGTCGCTCGTGATGCTGGAGGAAACGGGGATCGTGCCGCGTCCGCTTGCCGCGCGAATCGCGGCCGGCATCGCGCAACTGATCGAGCAGGAACGCACGGGCGGCATACCGCCGCGCTCCGGCGCCGATTACCTCGACTACGAACCGCGGCTCACCGCCATCGTCGGCGCCGACGCCTCGCGGCTGCATAGCGGCAGAAGCCGCCAGGACATCGCGGCGGCGATCGCGCGCATGAATCTGCGCGACGGACTGCTCAGGACATTCGAAGCGCTAGCCATTGCGCGCGAGAAGCTCGTTACCGTCGCGGGCCGGCACGTGGAGACCATCGTTCCGGCCTACACCCACGGCGTGCAGGCGCAGCCCACGACTTTCGCACATTATCTGCACGCGCTGGCGGCGGCGCTGGGCCGCGAAAGCGAGCGGCTCAGGCACGCGTATCAACGCGTCAACCGCAGTCCGCTGGGCGCTGCCGTGCTCGCCACGTCGAGCTTTGCGCTCGACCGCGAGCGTCTCGCCGCGCTGCTGGGTTTCGAGGGGCTCATCGAGAACGCGTACGATGCGAACCATCTTGCGCCGGTGGACAGCGCGCTCGACGCTGCCGGCGCGCTGGCGATTGCCGCGGTGCAGATCGGCCAGTTTGCGCAGGACATCCATGCGCAATACGCCGAACCCGCGCCATGGCTGATGCTGGCGGCGGGTGAACTCACGGGGGTGAGCAGCATCATGCCGCAGAAGCGCAATCCCGCCGCGCTGGAACAGCTGCGGGCGCAGGCGAGTCTGATGCTCGGCGAGATGCAAACGGTGTTCCTGCTCGCCCACAACAACCGCACCGGCACGTTCGACTATCGCATGTACGATCCCGTGCCGTGCGGCAGGCCCTTGCAGGTGTTCAAACTGCTGCAGCAGGTCATCGAGGGCATCGTGGTCGACCCGCAGCGCGCGCTGGCCGAAGTCGATGCGGATTATTCGACCACGACCGAAATCGCCGACGCGCTGCTGCAGAAAGCCGATGTGCCTTTTCGCGTGGGCCACCATTTTGCATCGCGGCTCGCCGACTACGGCCGCGGCAAAAAGCTCGAGCTGCGCGAAATCCCGTATGCGGAAGTCGCGCGTCTCTACGAGGAGGATACCGCACAGGCTTTCCCGCTCGGCGAAGCCGATTTCCGCAAGATCATCAGCGCCGAATACATGGTGTTCGGCCGTAAAGGCCGCGGCGGGCCGCAGCCCGCCGAGATGAACCGCATGCTGGCGGAAGAACGCGACGGCATCGGCGCCGATTTCGCCTGGCTCGAGGAACGCAGCGGCCGGCTGGCGCAAGCCGACGCGGTGCTCGAACGGGCTTTCGCCGCGCTTGCGGAAAAATAGCCGGCTGCCGGCGCGGGGAGCGCCGTGGCCGGGGTATGCTTGCAGTTTTCGACCCGCCGGAGTGCGCCGATGTATCTGCCATCCCATTTTCGCGAAGACCGCCTCGAAGCGCAGCACGCCCTGATTCGTGCCCATCCTTTGGGCACTTTGATCACCGCCGGCACCGGCGGCCTGATGGCCAATCTGCTGCCTTTTCTCGTGTATCCGGAGGAAGGCAAGCTCGGCACACTGCGTGCGCATTTGTCGCGAGGCAATCCGCAGCGGCAGGAGCTGAGCGAAGCGGGTGAATGCCTGGTCGTGTTCCGCGG